>NZ_CP012401.1:1375000-1707484 GCF_001305595.1 Azospirillum thiophilum | reverse complement strand
CCACGGCTGGCGGCTGATCTGACGGGTGCGCCTTGCGCAGCCCCGGCCTGCCACGCGTCTTCAGCAACAGCGGGTTCCAGGCGATCATGCGGGCGACCTGCCACAAGCTGGCCTTGCGGTCGCGCTGGATGGCGCGGCGCTTGGCGATCATGCGCGGCAGGCCGCAAAGCGCGTCGCGGATGCCGCGGCCGATGGCACCGGTGCGCCCGCTGCCCAGGCTGCGGAAGACCAGATAGACCACCAGCAGCGAATGGCCGAAGAACGCCAGCGGCAGCAACGGCAGCGGCATGTTCTTCACCATGGTCCACACCAGATTGCGGACGCCGTGATACTGGGCGAAGGTTCCGTACTGCTTGGACACCCCGCTGCTGACATGCTCGACCACCGCGTCGCCGACCTGGACCGCCGGAGCGCCGCGCAGCCGGATGCGGAAGCCGAGGTCGACATCCTCGCAATAGCAGAAGAAATCCTCGTCGAAGCCGCCGACGGCTTCGTAGTGGTCGCGCCGGTACATGGCGGCGGCGGCGCAGGGCGAGAAGACCGCACCGCTGTAGTAGGGCGGCTTCAGCATGCGGCGATAATTGACCCGCCAGGCGAAGCCGAAGATGGAATACTGGTCGCCCTCCCCGTCCACCATGCGGGGATCGTGCGAGAACAGCTGGGTCGAACCGAACATCGCCACGTCCGGCTGCGCATGCGCGGCAGTCTGCAGCCGCTCCATCCAGTCGCGGCGCGGAAAGGCGTCGGGGTTCAACGTCACGATCCAGGGAACGGTAGCGCCGGCGGCGCCGACGTTGTTCGCCTTGGCGAACCCGACATTGCTGTCCATCCGGATCATGCGGAAACGCGGGTCGGCGGGCAAGGCGATGCCGTCGACGTCCTTCGACGCATTGTCGACGATCACGACCTCGAAAGCGGGATCGGTCTGGTCGAGCAGGCAGCCAATGACGCGGTTGACGAAGTCGGCGCAATTAAAGCTGACGATGATGATGCGGCTGTGCCGATCATTCGCACCGTCCACGAAGTGTGACATGTCTTGGTAGCGTCCTTATTCACGCGTCCCTGCCCAGCTTATAACCATTCCTTCACCCGACCGAAAGCCGGAAAAGGGTAGTGGGACTTTGTGCCATGGCGCCCCCAGGCCAAACCGGATAATAAAGCGCCGTTCAGTCGTCACTACGATTTCAGTCGGGACACTCCTGCACATGCGCGTTCTCCTGACCGGCGCAACCGGCTTCGTCGGCCGCAACACCGCCCCCCTGCTGGCCGCCCGCGGGCATCGGGTGCGCGCGGCGCTGCGCGCGCCCTCGGAGAGTCCATGGGAACCGGCGGTGGTCGGAGAGATCGGCCCCGATACCGACTGGAGGGCCGCCCTGACCGGGGTCGACAGTGTCGTCCATATGGCGGCACGTGTCCATGTGATGCGCGACAGCGCAGCCGACCCGCTGGCGGAGTTCCGCCGCGTCAACACCGCCGGCACGATCCGGCTGGCGGAACAGGCCGCTGCGGCCGGGGTGAAGCGCTTCGTCTTCCTCAGCAGCATCAAGGCGGTGGTCGACGAAAGCCGCCCCGCCCCGCTGGACGAGGCGACGCCCCCCGCCCCTCACAGCCCCTATGGAGTCTCGAAACTGGAGGCCGAGCGGGCGCTGGCGGAGATTTCGGCCCGTACCGGCATGGAGCTGGTGGTGATCCGCCCGCCGCTGGTCTACGGCCCCGGTGCCGCCGGCAACATGCGCTCCCTGGTGAAACTGGTGGCGACCGGCCTGCCGCTGCCGTTGGGGGCCATCCACAACCGGCGCAGCCTGATCTATGTCGGCAACCTCGCCGATGCGGTGGCGACGGTGCTGGAGCATCCGGCGGCAGCCGGACAGACCTTCCTGGTTCAGGACGGGGAACCGGTATCGACCGCCGGCCTGGTGCAGGCCATCGCGACGGCGCTGGGCCGGCCGGCGCGGCTGGTCCCGGTACCGCGCCCGCTGATGGCGCTGGCGGCGGGCCTGACCGGAACGCGGGCGCTGTTCGACAGGCTGGCCGGAACGCTGACGGTGGACGATGGCCCCATCCGCAAGAGGCTGGGCTGGCGCCCGCCCCATGACCTTGCGTCCGGGTTGCGCGCCACCGCGGAATGGTTCAATGCTTCCCGCGACCGACCCCGCCGCCGCTCGCGCGGGCGGGCGAACGGCGACTAGATTTGGCGACAAGGTTGAGCGGCATGCGTATCCCGTCCGCGCGGGCGTCCCTGGTGTTCCTGCACGATCTGGCGATGACCGGGGTGGCCCTGGTCGTCGCCCTGTACCTGCGGGTGGGCGGGTCCGCCTTTGGCCTCTATTCCGAAGCGCTGGCGACAGCATTGCCGGTGCTGGTCGGCGTGTCGGCGGCGGTGTTCGTCCTGTTCGGGCTGTACCGCGGCATCTGGCGCTACGCCTCCATCCCCGACCTGATGCAGGTGGTGCGCGCCGTCACCGTGGCGGTGCTGTGCTTCGTGCTGGCGATGTTCCTGCTGACCCGCGCCGAACTGCTGCCGCGCTCGCTGCCGCCGATCCTGTGGCTGGTGCAGATGCTGCTGCTGGGCGGCCCGCGCTTCGCCTACCGCTTCCTGAAGGACCGCCGCTTCAGCTGGGCCGAGGCGGTGGAGGGCGTTCCGCGCATCCCCGTCCTGCTCCTCGGTGTCGGCGACGCGGCCGAGCTGTTCATCCGCTCGCTCGACCAGCCGGGGCAGTCGGCCTACCGCGTCGTCGGCATCCTCGACGACAAGGGCCGGCGCGTCGGCCACGCCGTGCGCGGCGTGCCGGTACTGGGCGGTCCCGACGACCTGGAACAGGTGGTCCGGACGCTGGAGCGCAAGGGCGAGCGGCCGCAGCGGCTGATCGTGACCAAGGGCAACGCCGAGTTGAAGGGGTCGATCCTGCGCAGCCTGCTCGACCGGGCGGAGGCGCTGGGGCTGGTGCTGTCGCGCCTGCCCAGCCTGACCGAGTTCAAGTCGGCGCTGGGCGAGGGCAAGGGCATCGAGGTGCGCCCGATCGCGCTGGAGGATCTGCTGGGCCGGCCGCAGGCGGTGCTGGACCGCGGCGCGATATCCGGGCTGGTCGGTGGGCGGCGGGTGATCGTCACCGGCGCCGGCGGCACAATCGGCAGCGAGCTGGTCCGCCAGATCGCGGCGCTGGGGCCGGAACGGCTGATCCTGCTCGATGCCGGGGAATTCAACCTCTACAGCATCGAGATGGAGCTGCGGGAGAAGTTCCCGGCCCAGGACACCCGCGCGGTGATCGCCGACGTGCGCGACCGCGAGCGCATCATGCGCCTGTTCCAGGACGAGCGCCCCGCCCTGGTTTTCCATGCCGCGGCGCTCAAGCATGTGCCGCTGGTGGAGGCCAACCCGTGCGAAGGCGCGCTGACCAACGTCGTCGGCACCCGCAACGTCGCCGACGCGGCGCGCGCCGCCGGCTGCCTCGCCATGGTGCTGATCTCCACCGACAAGGCGATCCGCCCGACCAGCGTGATGGGAGCGGCCAAGCGCTTCGCCGAGACCTATTGCCAGGCGCTGGACGTGCTGCCGCCGCGCGACGGAACGGAGCATGCCACCCGCTACATGACGGTGCGCTTCGGCAACGTCCTCGGCTCGTCGGGCTCGGTGGTGCCGCTGTTCACCCGGCAGCTGGCCCAGGGCGGCCCGCTGACCGTCACCCATCCCGACATGCGCCGCTATTTCATGACGGTGCGCGAGGCGGTGGAACTGGTGCTGCAGGCTTCGGCCCATGGCGTCACCCGCGCCGAAGACCGCGGCAAGATCCTGGTGCTGGACATGGGGGAGCCGGTGAAGATCGCCGACCTCGCCCGCCAGATGATCCGGCTGGCCGGCTACCGCCCCGGCGTGGACATCGCCATCGCCTATACCGGGCTGCGGCCCGGCGAGAAGCTGTTCGAGGAGATCCTGACCGCCGCCGAGGCGCCGAGCCGCACCGAGGCCGATGGCGTCTTCCTCGCCTCGCCCCGGCTGATCGACTATGCGCTGATCAACCGCGCGGTGGGCGAGCTCGAGGCGGTGGCGCGGGCCGGCGACGGGGAGCGGGTGCTGTCGATCATCGGCACGATCGTGCCGGATTTCCGTGCCGAGGCGGTGCTGCCGCCCGCGGCGACGCAGGCGTAGGTCCGGGCATAAATCCGGAGGCGGAGAAAAGTGCGGCGTGGGGTGATTTTAAGCGCTTGCATCCCCCAAGGGCCTGTGGCATAACCCGCGCCACTTCGGGGGGCGGCCTAGCCTGGACGCCTCACCCGGACGCATCGCCCCGGCGATGATCGGTTATCGGGGCTGCCGTAGCTCAGTGGTAGAGCACTCCCTTGGTAAGGGAGAGGTCGAGAGTTCAATCCTCTCTGGCAGCACCATTCCTCCGATCCCGTCAGCGGGCGCCTGCATCTGGCGCTGCCGTAGCTCAGTGGTAGAGCACTCCCTTGGTAAGGGAGAGGTCGAGAGTTCAATCCTCTCTGGCAGCACCATTCCCTCTTTTGAAATTCCACCTTAAAATCAGCGCATCGCCTCCTTGACCTTGCCGCCGAAAGGCCGCAAGAAACGCGGCACCCGCCATCAGGTCGCGGGTTCGTCTCGGGAGGATGTCACCATGGCCGGCAACAGCTTCGGCACGCTTTTCCGTTTCACCACCTGGGGCGAAAGCCACGGTCCGGCCATCGGCGTCGTCGTCGACGGCTGCCCCTCGCTGCTGGACCTGACGGAAGCGGACATCCAGCCCTGGATGGAAAAGCGCCGCCCCGGCCAATCGCGCTACACCACCCAGCGCCAGGAACCCGATCAGGTGAAGATCCTGTCCGGCGTGTTCGAGGGCAGGACGACCGGCACCCCGATCTCGCTGCTGATCGAGAACACCGACCAGCGCTCCAAGGACTACAGCGACATCGCGGCCAAGTTCCGGCCCGGCCATGCCGACTACACCTATTGGCAGAAATACGGCATCCGCGACTATCGCGGCGGCGGCCGCTCCTCGGCGCGGGAAACCGCCTGCCGGGTCGCCGCCGGCGCGGTGGCGCGCAAGGTGCTGGGCAGTGCCATCCAGGTGCGCGGCGCCCTGGTGCAGATCGGCCCGCACAGGATCGACCGCAGCCGCTGGGACTGGGCGGAGATCGACAACAACCCCTTCTTCTGCCCCGATCCGGTCGCGGCCACACAGTGGGCCGACTATCTCGACGGCATCCGCAAGAGCGGCTCGTCGGTCGGCGCGGTGGTGGAGCTGGTGGCGTCCGGCGTGCCGGTCGGGCTGGGCGACCCGCTCTACGACAAGCTCGACAGCGACCTTGCCTGCGCGATGATGACCATCAACGCGGTGAAGGGCGTCGAGATCGGCAACGGCTTCGCCGCCGCGGAACTGACCGGCGAGGAGAACGCCGACCAGATGCGCATGGGACCCGACGGCCTGCCGCAGTTCCTGTCCAACCAGTCCGGCGGCATCCTGGGCGGCATCTCCACCGGGCAGGACATCGTCGTCCGCTTCGCCGTGAAGCCGACCAGTTCCATCCTGACACCGCGCCAGACGGTGGACACCGCCGGCAACGACACCGACATCCTGACCAAGGGCCGCCACGACCCCTGCGTCGGCATCCGCGCCGTCCCGGTCGGCGAAGCGATGATGGCCTGCGTGCTGGCCGACCATCTGCTGCGCCGGCGGGTGGAGCGGCGCGAGTAAAGGGCGGAGGCTCCTTGGGAGGTTGGACCCCCACCTATCCTCCCCCGCTCTCAGCGGATCTTTGGTCCGCCTGCCGCGTCAGCACAAAGCGTTGCTTTGTGCGAAAGCTGGGCGGAGAGGGACTTGCCGGCACTCTCCCGCACGCAGTTTCCCGCACAAGCACTTGTCCCCTCCCCCGCCCAGCGGGGGAGGGTTAGGGTGGGGGCGACACCCTCCCGTCTCAGAACAGCTCCACAGGACCGCCCCATGCCCGCCTGCCTCCACGGACTGCGCCTGATCCTCGCCCTGGCGATGCTGATCGCCGCCGCTCCCGCGGCCGTGGCGGACAACCGGCCCTTCCAGGAGTTCGACGAAACCTTCAAGTCCTGGAAGCTCTACTGCCAGCTCTGGCCATCCACCCGGCAGGTGGAATGCGAACTGACCGCCCGCGGCGCCAACGACCGCACCGCCCGGCTGGTCTGGCTGCGGTCGACCGAGAAATGGCGGGAGGGGCTGCGCTTCCGCGTCTCCGCCGACTCGCTGGATTTGGACAAGCTGGTGCGGGTCTGGTCCGACCGCGCCGTGTTCAAGCCCGATTCCCCCTGCAAGCCCTACCGCTTCGAAACCAACACCTGTGCGGTGACCGATCCCGACATCAACCGCCGCATGGTCGAGAAGATCGCTCCGGCGCCGGAGGTCTCCATCGTCGGCCAGTCGCCGGCCGGCGAGAAGACGGAGGTGCGCTTCCCGCTCGCCGGCTTCCGTGAGGCGCTGGAGCGCAGCGAGGCGGTGCGCGCGATGGCAGGCCGACCCTGGGCGACGAGCCCCGGCGCGGATTGATCCCTATATAGCCTTTCCCACGACAAGAACCGACGGACCCCCCGCCCCGTGACCGACAGCCGTTTCCCCAGCAAGGACGCCATCCTCGCCTTCATCCGGTCCAGCACCACCCCGGTCGGCAAGCGCGAGATCGCCCGCGCCTTCAAGCTGTCCGGCTCGGCCGACCGCGAGATGCTGAAGGATCTGCTGCGCGATCTGGAGGCCGACGGCACGGTGGAGCGCGGGCGCAACAAGCGCGTCGCCCCGCCGCAATCCCTGCCGGCCGTCGCCGTGCTGCTGGTCACCGGCGCCGATGCCGACGGCGAGCTGTCGGCCCGCCCGCTGACCTGGACCGGCGAGGGCAACCCGCCGCGCATCTTCCTGCTGCCCGAGCGCAGGAGCCGCGGCGAGGACAGGCCGCCCACCGTCGGCGACACGCTGCTGGCGAAGCTCGCCCGCATCAACGACCGTCTCTATGAGGCCCGCGTCATCCGCCGCATCGGCAGCGGGGACGGTGGCGAGCGCGAGGGCCGCATCCTCGGCGTCTACCGGCCGAGCGCCGAAGGAGGGCGCCTCCAGCCGACCGACCGCCGCCACAAGACCGAATTCCTGGTTCTGCCGCCCAACCGCGGCGAAGCGGAGCCCGGCGACCTCGTCTTCGCCGACATCCTGCCGGCCGGGCGCGCCGGCCAGCCGCAGGCTCGCGTGGTGGAGCGGCTGGGCTCCACCAAAGAGCCGCGCGCCTTCAGCCTGATCGCCATCCATGCCCATGGCCTGCCCACCGTCTTCCCCCACGCAGCGTTGCGCGAAGCGGAACTGGCGGCGGTGCCGGCGCTGATGCAACGCGAGGATCTGCGCGACATCCCGCTGGTCACCATCGACGGGGCCGATGCCCGCGATTTCGACGATGCAGTGTGGGCCGAGCCCGACAGCGATCCGGAGAACCCGGAGGGCTGGCACCTGATCGTCGCCATCGCCGACGTGTCCTATTATGTGCGGCCCGGATCGGCACTCGACCGGGCGGCGTACGAGCGCGGCAACTCGGTGTATTTCCCCGACCGCGTCGTGCCGATGCTGCCGGAGGCGCTGTCGAACGGGCTTTGTTCGCTGCGGCCGGGGGAGGATCGCGCCTGCCTCGCCTTCCACCTGTGGATCGGCCGCAACGGTGTGCTGATCCGGCATCGGCTGGTCCGTGGCCTGATGCGGTCGGTGGCACGGCTGACCTATGACCAGGTGCAGGCGTGCCACGACGGGCGGCCCGACGAGGAGACGGCGCCGCTGGCCGGCAGCGTGATCGCCCCGCTGTTCGCCGCCTATGCCCGGATGGCCGGCGCGCGCGCCAAGCGCGGCACGCTGGAACTGGACCTGCCCGAACGCCGGGTGCGGATCGACGGGCGCGGCCGGGTCGCCGAGATCGCGGTGCGCGAACGCCACGACAGCCATCGGCTGATCGAGGAGTTCATGATCGCCGCCAACGTCGCGGCCGCCGAGGTGCTGGAGGGGCGCAGCATGCCCGGCCTCTACCGCATCCACGACCGCCCCTCGATGGACAAGATGGAGGCGTTGCGCGGCTTCCTCGCCGGCATCGGCCAGCCGCTGGGCAAGAGCGCCGACCTGACGCCCGACCAGTTCACCCGCATCCTGCGCAAGGTGGCGGGCACGTCGCATGCGACGCTGGTCAGCGAGGTCATCCTGCGCGCCCAGGCCCAGGCCGCCTACAGCCCCGACAATATCGGGCATTTCGGGCTCGCGCTGCACCGCTACGCCCATTTCACCTCGCCGATCCGCCGCTATGCCGACCTGATCGTCCATCGGGCGCTGATCCGCACGCTGGGGCTGGGGGTCGGCGGGTTGGACGACGAGACGCTTGGCCGGCTGGCGGAGGTCGGGGAGCATCTGTCCCGGACCGAGCGCCGCGCCGCAACGGCGGAACGCGATGCGGTGGACCGCTACACCGCCGCCTTCCTCGCCGACCGGGTGGGGGAGCGGTTCGGCGGCCGCATCTCCGGCGTCAGCCGCTTCGGCCTGTTCGTCCGGCTGGACGAGAGCGGAGCCGACGGGCTGATCCCGGTCAGCACCTTGCCCGACGACAGGTACGACCATGACGAAGCCGCACATACGCTGACCGGCCAGCGTACGGGCCGGACGTACCGCCTCGGCAGCCCGGTAGGGATCGTACTGGTGGAGGCGGATCCGATCAGCGGCAGCACGCTGTTCCGGCTCGCCGACTCGAACGGCTAAGCGGTAACCATCCGATACCGTGGCGCCACGGCAACGCTTGGGCACTGTGGCGGTTTCGTGGCCGCGCCTGGGGTTTGCCACAGTCCCACCATACAAGCGTGGCCTTGGCGCCACAGGGCGGGACATTTCACGATATTGCGAAATCCTCCGCAATTTTGTCCCGCCCGCCCTCCTGAACGAAGGTGTATCTATCACCCATCCGGGATCGGGAACATCCTCCTCCGATCCGGTTGCAGGAAAGGGAGGCCGCGGTTAGCCCCATGGCCAAGTGCGATCACACCGTGCCCTCGCGCGTATCGCCGCTTCGGATCCCCGCCATGTCGAGCTTGGCGCAGCGCCTGCGCCAATCGCTCAAATGTCCGGCATTCCGGCATTCGGCCCTCCTTCCCGCCGCCGCCCTGCTTGCCCTCACCGCCACAACCGCCCTCCATGCCGCCCCGTCCCGGGCCGCGGGCGGAGCCGCGCCGGGCGCCGCCTCCGAATCCATCAGCGAGCAGGTCTTCGCCGTCGGCTTCGGCAAGATCGCCGAGGTCTATCTGGAGGCGGTGTCCTTCGACCGGCTGGGCATGGACGGGCTGAAGGGACTGACATCCGTCGATCCAGCCGTGACGGTGGAGCGCACCGGCAGCATCGTACGTCTGTACGTGTCGGGCTCGCTCGCGGCGGAGTACGGCGTCGCCTCGGCAGGTGATGCCAGCGGCTGGGCCACTCTGACCACCCGCGTCATCGACCGCGCCCGCAGCCATTCCCCGGCGCTGTCCAAGGCGACGTCGGAACGGCTCTACCAAGTGGTGTTCGACGGAGTCACCGCAGACCTCGACGGCTATTCCCGCTATACAGGCGTTCAGCGTGCGACCAACGAGCGGGCGCAACGCGAGGGTTATGGCGGCGTCGGCCTCTCGCTGGACAGCGGCACGAACGGCCGCGTCACCGTGCATGACGTCACGCCGCACAGCCCGGCCGAACGCGTCGGCATCCTCGACGGCGACCAATTGCTTGCGATCGACGGCGAGCTGACGAGCCGGATGACCGGGACGGACATGCGCGACCGGCTGCGCGGCCCGACGGGCACCCTCGTCACGCTGACGGTCGCACGCGACGGCACCCCCCCTCGGCGCCTGCCGCTGCGACGCGAGCGGGTCGTGCCCAACACCATCTCCTATTCGCTGTCCGGCGACGTCGGGCTCGTAAAGCTGGACCGCTTCAACGCCACCACGGCATCCAGCCTGCGGACTGCGGTGACCACCATCCGCCAGACCGCCGGCCCGACCCTGCGCGGGATGGTGCTGGATCTGCGCGGCAATCCTGGCGGTCTGCTCGACCAGGCGGTTTCGGTGGCCGACCTGTTCATGCGCCGGGGCCGGATCATCTCCACCGAAGGGCGAAACCCCGAAAGCCGCCAGCGCTTCGACGCCAATCCCGACGACCTGCTCGACGGGCTGCCGCTGGTGGTGCTGGTCGACGGCCGCTCCGCCTCCTCCGCCGAGGTGGTGGCGTCGGCGTTGCAGGACTCGGGCCGCGCGGTGGTGGTGGGGGCGTCCAGCTACGGCAAGGGCAGCGTCCAGACGGTGACGCGCCTGCCCAACGACGGCGAGCTGTTCCTAACCTGGAGTCGCATCTACACCCCGGCCGGCTACACACTGCACCGTCAGGGCGTGCAGCCGACCGTCTGCACCAGCCGTGCCGGCCAGACCGATCCGGACATCCTGCTGTCCGACCTGCGCGAGGGGCGGCTGCGCCCGGCGCAGATTGCCAGCTGGCGCTCCAAGGCCGCGGACGACGAACAGGCCTTGAGCCATCTGCGCGAGGCCTGTCCGTGGAAGGAGCATGAGCCCGACCTGGACCTGAAGGTCGCGATGCGGCTTTTGTCGGAGCCGGCGCTGTACCAGCGCGCGGTCGCCATGGCCGTGGTCAACACCGTGGCGGAACGCTGAAACTGAGGGCACCGGGGCATCGGTGGGGCATCCGCCGATTTGACCGCAGTCCGACCGTCCATAGGGCTTGACATCGCGGCGTCAGACGGTATGTTCCGCCGCTACGACGCCGCCCCCGCCGGGCCGGCGGGGCACGGATTTTTTTGTCGGGATCGAGATCATGGCCAAGCAGAACACCGTCCTCATCAAGCTGGTGAGCACGGCTGACACCGGTTTCTTCTACGTGAAGAAGAAGAACCCGAAGAAGACCACCGAGAAGCTGTCGTTCCGCAAGTACGACCCGGTGGCGCGCAAGCACGTCGAGTTCAAGGAAGCCAAGATCAAGTAAGGCTTGGCCGACACTGAGCTGTGCTTCGAATGAACAAGGCCGCCTTCCTGGCGGCCTTTTCGTTTTGGTCTTTTCGCTTTTCGGCCTTTGCAAGTGCGGCATCCGGCCGCTCCCGCTAATTGCGGTGACGGTCGCACCACGGATGCATGCATTCCAATCGGTCCGTTCCAGGTGGACACTCTCCGGAAGACGTCGTTCCAGAGGGACCGCCCGTGCCCGACACACATCCGATTCCACTTTCCGGCCCGTTTCCCAGCCCGGGGCCTGACGCATCGACCGGCGACCGCCGCCAGGCGCTGGCGACCCGGTTCCAGAAGGCGCGCGCCCGCACGGCGGAACTGGTCGCCACCCTGACGCCGGAAGACCTGATGGTCCAGACGGTGCCGGACGGCGCCCCGGCGAAATGGCACCTCGCCCATACCAGCTGGCTGTTCGAGGTGGCGGTGCTGATTCCCTTCAGCCCAGGCTATCGCCCCTGCGACCCTGCCTTCCTCGACCTGTTCGGGACGCGCGGCGACCTGCATCCCGCACCACCCCGCATAGTGTCGCGTCCCGGCGCCGCCGAGATCATGCGCCACCGCGATCAGATCAACGCCGCGGTGCTGCACCTGATCGACCAGATCGATGACGGGTTGTGGGACGAGGCCGAATCGGCGCTGGCAATGACCATCGCCCACGAGCGCCGCCATCAGGAGCGCATGCTGTTGCACATCAAGCACGCGTTCTGGTCCAACCCGCTGCGGCCTGCCTATGAGCCGGTGCCCGACCACCTTCATCTCGGCGCGCCGCCCGACGGCTGGCTGGAGCAACCCGGCGGGCTGGTGGAGGTCGGCCGTCCTGAGCCGCTGCCCGGCTTCGACCATGAGGGGCCGCGTCACCGCGTCTGGCTGGAGCCCTACCGGCTGGCCGCCCGCCCGGTCACCTGCGGCGAGTTCCTGGACTTCATCGAGGCCGGCGGCTACGGCGACCGCAAGCTGTGGCTGTCCGACGGCTGGGAGGTCGCCCGGGCGGAAGGCTGGATGGCACCGCTCTATTGGGAACGCAGCGGCAGCGGATCGGGCGGGGCCTCGGGGTCGGGCTGGCAGATCTTCACCCTCTACGGCATGCAGCCGTTCGATCCCGGCGAACCGGTCTGCCATGTCAGCTGGTACGAGGCCGACGCCTATGCCCGCTGGGCCGGCAAGCGTCTGCCGCTGGAGGCGGAGTGGGAAACCGTGGCAGCATGCTGCGACAGCATGGGAAATCTGCTGGGCTCCGGCCACCGCCACCCGCGCGCCGGAACCTGCCACGGCACCGGCCCCTGGCAGATGTGCGGCGACGTCTGGGAATGGACCGCTGACGCCTTCACCCTCTACCCCGGCTACCGCCGTCCCGACGGCCCGGACGAGGCGGTGAATGGCCGCCTGGCAAGCAACCGCATGGTCCTGCGCGGCGGCAGCTGCCTGACGCCCTTCGACCATGCGGGCCCCTGGACCCGCCATTGCCTGCGTCCCGAAACCCGCCTGTCGATGACGGGATTCAGGCTGGCGGAGGATGGAATCTAGGAGGTCGCCGAGAGCAGGCCCGGCCCATCGCCCGCGATCAATGCACGCGCCTGGCCCTGGGTGACTATGCCCCGCTCGGTGAGACGGGCGAACAGCGCAGCGGCCAGTTCGGCCTGCGCGAGCGCCTCCGCCTGGGGGCCGATGCGCGGGCGGCGCGTCAGGGAGAAGGCATCCGCCAGCCGGTCGAAGGACGCGCCGGCCAGCGTCGGATCGAGCGCCGCCGCCAACCCGCCGATATCGAAGCCCGGCGGCAGGACCGGTTCGGCGACACCGGCCTGGACGGCCGAGCGGCTCAGTGCCGCGAGTGCCGAATCGACGCCGACCCCAACGGCGATGCAATGGTGCAGCGCGTCCCGGATGGCCGGCCAGACTTCGGGAAAATGGCGTTCACCTGCCACCATGGCCGTGTCGATGCCGTGGCGCGCGGTCGCTTCGGCCGGCACCGGATCGACCGGGTCGATCAGCAAGGCCAGCGATACGGTGCGGAAAATGCGCGTTCCGGCAAGACGCACGGTTCCCACCGCGATCACCGGCCCGGAGTCCGGCTCGATGCCGGCGGTCGCCACCCACAGCGCGACGAAGGGTAGTGCGGCCAGCGGCTCCTCGTCGCCCAAGGCAACGGACGGCTGGGCCGGGCGCAGGCCAAGGGTGCGCATGCCGGCGGCGTGACCCAGACCACCATGGCCCAGGCCGCCATGCCCGGCAGCGAAGGCCATGCCGCGTGCAGGAAAGGAAAGGACCACCCCGGCATTCAGGCCGAGATCGGCGATTCGTGCCGGCAGTTCGCCGGCGTCGATCCGGCGCAGCACCGCCGCGACGGGGGTGCCGCTGCCGCGCGCCCGTTCGATGGCGCGGGCCAGATCGTCGCGGAACAGCGATTTGCCGATATCGCTCCCCTCCTCCGACCCCAACAGACGGGCGGCAGCAGGATTCTGCCGCTCCACCCGCCCATGCTCGTCGAGGATCAGCAGAGGCTCTTCCGTCAGCGCCAGCACACCCTGCACCACCCGCTCCCAACGTCCGCCGCCGGGAACACCGCCAAGCGGACCGTCGCCGCCGCGGACCAGCCCAGCCGCCGCGGCAGCCAGACGCGCCACCTCGCCGCCGCGACCGCCGGACCACGGATCCAGATCGACACGGCCCGGTTTCCCCGACAGCCGGTCGGACAGGCGATCGAGATCGCGGAAGTGACGGGACAGCCTGGAAAAGACATACCAGACCGCCAGCAGCCCGACACCGCAACCCACCAGTCCGCGCACCAGAGCGGTACGGTCATCGGCGGCATGCCCACCGGCCGTCAGCTGCATGACCCCCACGCCCAGAAAGACCAGCGCCGCGGCCGCCATCGCCAGACCCGGCATCACCACACGCCACACGCCGCCCTTCATCGGGCCGCCTCCCCATCGTTATGCCCCAAGACTAGCCGGCGGAAGGGAAACGGTGAAGCGAAGCCGGTGATCCGGAGTCCGTCGCGAAAGCCAAGGATCCCTTAACGGAGCAGCCTGTCAGTGCCGATGCCCCACTTTTGTCTTCGCCACGCGGCAATTCGGCGCCCAATTCGCAAATGGAGAACGTGCTTTTCACGTCACGAGCAGGCGCGCGCCCTTTGTTGCCCGCCCTGCGCTTTCAGGCTACCGCCTTTGTATAAAATACATGGAAACTCCCGACCAATCTTTTGCTCTGTCTTTGCTGCATTTCCCGGTTTGCCTGCTTGTCGGATGATGCTAAGAGTCATGCATCCAACGACAACAGTCCTTTTCGCATAGATATTTGCTTGGGAGGCCGGCAATGACTTTGGTCTATCGTCCCCTGCCCTATGGCGGGCACGAAGACCGGCGGACGGGCCGCCACCTGCTGCTGGTGGTCGCCCTGATCCTCGCCATCCCGACCGCGCTCGGCGCAGGCTGCACCGTCGACGCCTTGCGCAGCTATGCGGTCGAAGCGAGGCTGTCACAGGCCGTCGACTCCGCCGCGCTGGCTGGCGGGCGGGTGATGTTCGATTCCCAGCGCGATGGCCATATCAGAAGCTTCTTCGACAAGGCCTTCCCCAACGGCTTCCTCGGGTCGAGCCTGTCGCCGCTGACCATCGCGGAGGATACGGCCGCCGGCACCCTGACGGTCAGCGCCCACGCCACCGTCAACGCCATCTTCCTGCGCCTGTTCGGCAAGAAGGAAGTGACAGTGGAGGCCCAGTCCATCGTCCGCCGCGCCCAGCACGCGCGCAGCAAGCTGCAATAGACAGCCGCAGCTCTCCCCCTCACCCTCGACCTATTCGCGATGCTCGCATTCGCGGAATGCAGCCCGCGGACTTCGCGGCTGCGGTAGAAGGACGCTCAGAGCCCCTTCCACCGGAGTCCGCGATGCTCGGAACCCTGACGCTACTGCTGCTCTGCCAGCTGGCCGGCGAGTTGGTCGCCCGTCTGCTGCACCTGCCGGTTCCCGGCCCCGTCCTGGGGATGCTGCTGCTGTTCGGCGGCCTGTTGCTGCGCGGCGGCGTGCCGGCTGCGGTGCAGGACACGGCGGTAGGGCTTCTGCGCCACCTGTCGCTGCTGTTCGTGCCGGCGGGCGTCGGCGTCATGGTCCATGCCGCCCGGCTGGAAGCGGAGGCGCTGCCCATCGTCGTCGCCCTGTTCGGCAGCACCCTGTTCGGCGTGGCGGTGACGGCGAAGATCATGGCCGCCTTGCTGCGCCGGACCGACGTCGGCCTGAAAGACGAACCGGCGGACGGAGAGCGGCCATGAGCGCCGATCTCCACCAAATCTGGGTCTATCTGTCGGCGTCTCCGCTGGCCGGGCTGACCCTGACCCTGGTCGCCTACCAGATCGGCCTGTGGCTGTTCGAGAAGCTGGGACGGCGGCCGATCCTGAACCCGGTGCTGATCGCCGTCATCCTGCTTGCCGGCGTGCTGACGCTGTCGGGCATCGACTACCGCACCTATTTCGACGGCGCGCAATTCGTCCATTTCCTGCTGGGTCCGGCGACGGTGGCGCTTGCCGTGCCGCTCTACAACCAGTTCGAGGAGGTGCGACGTTCGGCCCTGGCGCTGGTGGTGGCGCTGCTGGTCGGGTCGGCCGCCTCGGCGCTGAGCGCGGTGGCGCTGGTGTGGGCGTTCGGCGGTTCCATGGTGACCGTCCTGTCGATGGCGCCAAAGTCGGTCACCTCGCCCATCGCCATGGGCGTGTCGGAACAGATAGGCGGCCTGCCGTCGCTGACCGCGGTGTTTGTCATCATCACCGGGATCGTCGCCGGCACCTTCGGTACCTGGGTGTTGAACCTCGTCCGGGTGAAGGACTGGCGCGCCCGCGGATTCGGCATGGGGGTGGCGGCGCACGGCATCGGCACCGCCCGCGCCCTCCAGGTCAACGAGGTGGCCGGCGCGTTCGCCGGGCTCGGCATGGGGCTGAACGGGCTGGCCACCGCGCTGCTGCTGCCGACGCTGTATCGTCTGATCTGGGGCTGATCCGGGGCCGATGCGCAGGAGCGATGCAGGCCGTACCGGTTGCGGGGCATGCCGATAATCCGGGAAACGGGAATCCACCCTTGACAGCCTTGCCGCACCTGCGCACAGTGCGACCCATGATCACCATCGACCGCACGAACGCCCTTCTTCGACTTCTCGGCCCGGCGCTTTAAGCGTCCGGGTTTGTCGCGTTCGTCATCCGTCTCCATCGGTCGAAGTGTCTGTTCCATGAGCGATGTCTGCAAAGACGCCGGTATCGGCGTCGCCCGGCCGGGGCCGGGGCTGCGACTTACCGACGGTCGTCGAGCCACATCCGGCGGCTCCGCGGCCGTACTCCTCGCCGGTCCCTCGCCTTTGAAATCCGATCCGACGCCCCGTCCGCGCAGATGACATGCCCGGGGCCGCCACTGGAGCCGAACGACGCCATGAGCACCGCCACCCAGACCAGCACCGCCGCCCAGACCACTGCCCAGACCAGCGCCTCTTCCAACATCCCGGCCCTGCCGAAATCCCCGTCCAAATACGCCGCCTTCCCGCAGGTGCAGCTGACCGATCGCCAATGGCCGTCGCGCACGCTGGACAAGGCGCCGGTCTGGTGCTCGGTCGACCTGCGTGACGGCAACCAGGCGCTGATCGAGCCGATGGGACCGGACCGCAAGCGCGCGATGTTCGACCTGCTGCTGCGCATGGGCTTCAAGGAGATCGAGGTCGGCTTCCCCGCCGCCTCGCAGACCGATTTCGACTTCTGCCGCGAGGTCATCGACGGCAACAAGATCCCAGACGGCGTCACCATCCAGGTGCTGACCCAGGCGCGCGAGGAGCTGATCCGCCGCACCTTCGAGGGCATCAAGGGGGCCAAGCGCGCCATCGTCCATCTGTACAACTCGACCTCCGAACTGCAGCGCCGCGTGGTGTTCGGGCTGGACCGCCAGGGCATCGTCGACATCGCCGTCCAGGGAGCCAAGCTGATCAAGCAGCTGGCCGACCAGACGCCGGAGACGGAGATCGTCCTGCAATATTCGCCGGAGAGCTTCACCGGCACCGAACTGGACTTCGCCGTCGAGATCTGCGAGGCGGTCATGGAAGTCTGGCAGCCGACGCCTGAGCGCAAGATCATCCTGAACCTGCCCTCGACGGTCGAGATGTCGATGCCGAACGTCCACGCGGACCAGATCGAGTGGTTCTGCAAGACGATGAAGAACCGCGAATCGGCGATCATCTCGCTGCACCCGCACAACGACCGCGGCACCGGCGTCGCCGCGGCGGAGCTGGGACTGCTGGCCGGTGCCGACCGCGTCGAGGGCACCCTGTTCGGCAATGGCGAGCGCACCGGCAACGTCGACGTCGTGACGCTGGCGCTGAACATGTTCACCCAGGGCGTCGATCCCGAACTGAACATCGACGACATCAACGAGATCGTCCGCGTGTCGGAATACTGCACGCAGCTGCCGGTCCACCCGCGCCACCCCTATGCCGGTGAACTGGTGTTCACCGCTTTCTCGGGCTCGCACCAGGACGCCATCAACAAGGGCTTGAAGGCGCTGACCAAGTCCAACACCGGCAAGTGGGAGGTTCCGTACCTGCCCATCGACCCGCAGGATCTGGGCCGCAGCTACGAGGCGGTGATCCGCATCAACAGCCAGTCCGGCAAGGGCGGCATCGCCTATGTGCTGGAAAAGGACTACGGCCTGCAGATCCCGCGCCGCCTGCAGATCGAGTTCTCCAAGGTCGTCCAGCGCGTCGCCGACGAGACCGGCAAGGAGCTGTCGCCCGCCGACATCCATGCCGCCTTCAAGACCGAGTATCTGGAAGCCGACAGCCCGCTGGAACTGGTCGAGCATTCGACCGAGCCGCGCGGCCCGAACTCGGGCGCCCGAGTCATGAGCGTGGTGATGCGCCGCAACGGCGAGATCGTCACCACAAAGGGCAAGGGCAACGGCCCGATCGACGCCTTCCTGGACGCCCTGCGCCAGGGCTGCGGCACCGACCTGCATGTCGTCGACTATCGTGAGCATGCCATCGGCGCCGGTGAGGATGCCCAGGCCTGCGCCTATGTCGAGGTCAAGAGCGGCGAGCACACCCTGTTCGGCGTGGGCATCGATGCCGACATCGTCACCGCCAGCCTGCGGGCACTGGTGAGCGCGGCGAACCGGTCGACACGGTAAACTTCCGAAACCGGCACCGGGGAAGGCACCTTCCTTCCCCGGAAAGCCCCGGCAGCAACTCAGGCGCAGCGCACCCCGCTGAGGAAACTGGCGATTTCGCGATCGAGCTGGTCGGCCCGCTGCTGCAAGCTCTCGGCCGCGCCGTTCACCAAACGGGATGCCTGTTCCGTGCGGGTCGCGCCATCCATCACGCCGCCGACCTGGACCGCGATCTCCCCGGTTCCATCCTGCAATTGCCGGATGTTGACGAGGATGTCGCCCGTCATCGCCGTCTGGTTCTCGATGGCGGCAGCAATCTCGCTCGAGTTCCTGCTCATGCCGTCGATGGTTCCCACGATGTCGCGCAGAGCGGCTGCCGCCTCGCCGGTGGCGTTCTGGATCGCCGCCACATGGTCTGCGATCTCCGCCGCCGCCCGGGTCGTCTGGCCGGCAAGCGACTTCACCTCGCCGGCCACCACGGCGAAGCCCTTGCCCGCCTCACCGGCGCGCGCCGCTTCGATGGTCGCGTTCAATGCCAGAAGGTTGGTCTGGCCGGCCACCTCGCCGACCAACCGGATGACCATCCCGATCCGCTCGGCCGCCCTGGTCAACCCCCCGATCAACTCGTCGGTTCGGCGGGCGTCGGCGGCTGCACAACGAGCGATCTCCGCCGATTGAACCACCCGGTTTCCGATCGCACCGATGGATTCGACCAGATGCTCCGCCGCCACCGTCACGCTTCGGGCATTCGCCGCCGCCTGGTCGATCGTCGCGGCCATCCCGGACGTCTGGCTGGTGGTGCGGTCGGCAATCACCGCCATGTCCCGCGATGTCCGGCCCAACTGCCCGACCGCGGAAATGGTTTCGTCGATGACGGTCTTGGATGTGGCATCGAATTGCCGCGAAAGATCGGCGATCTGATCGGCGCGCCGCCGCTGTACCGCACTGCTGGCTTCGCTTTCCGTCATCATGCGCTGGCGATCAGCGACATGCCCTGCCAGAATATGGATCGCGGCGGCGATGCCGCCGATCTCATCCCGCCTTGATGGCAAGGCCGCGTCGACCGCCATGCCGATCCGCCCCCCGGACAACTCCCGCACGACGGCGGCGAGATGGGCGAGCGGCCGGGCGATGTCGCGCTGCGTGAACCGGTAGAGCAGCCAGACAACCACCATCGACAGCAGGATCTGAAGCAGCACGACACCGTATGAGACCGCGATCGACCTTTCGGTCTGCCGCTCCGCCTCCTGCACCAGACCATTGTAGAGCGTTGAAATCTCTGAAACCGCCGTGGCCAGGATGTTGGCCTGCTTCTCCAGCCCGCCCATGAAAGCCAGGGTGGTGGATACGTCGCCATCCAGGATGTCGATCAGATCCGCGCTGCGGGCGGTGTATTTGCCGACCGCCTCGTTCAGGGTGCGGGCCAGCCCCTCGCTGTCGAGGTCGGTCAATCCGGCGGCCAGCGCAGTTCCATTGTCGACGATGCTGCCGCCCGCCTGGACGACCCGCTGCTTCGCCGCCTCGATGCGGTCTTCCGGCAGTTGGACCGACATCTGGGCGACCAGTTCGTACATCAGCTTGCGGTGCACGGCCAACGCCTGGGAAAATTCGGCGGCCCGGCCGGAGCCCGCAATGGCGCGGGCCAGCATGGTGGAAACCTGCCCTTCGACCGCAGACAGGGCGAAGACCTGGACGCCACCCAAAACGGCCACGGCTGCCGCCACAGCCATGAAATAAGCCACAAGCTTTCTCGAAAGCGTCATCGTAGCCACCTTTCGACTTTATTTATTGTTATTGCTTGTAGACTCCGGCGCAAACGATGTTCTCAGCAGCGACTTCACAGTACATCTGCTTTGGTTCGACTTTTTTATTCGTCGGGTTGGTGAATTTGTAATCCTGCCAGAAATTCGGCTTGGAGTTCGCCAGCTCGATTCGTTCCTTCACATAGAGTTTTCCATCGATATCCTGAGCGTCGATCAGATCCTTGCCGATCAATTTCAGGTTGGCACCATGGGCAATACAGCGCCCCGAAAAATCATAGACCACCACATAGAGATCACGGTCGGTGAAGCCGCCATTCTTGTCGTTGAAGGCGGCGAACGCCTTATCCTTGCCGGCCGACTTGAGATGGGCGACCGCCTTGCCCACCATCGCCACCGCCTCATCCTTGGTAGCGAAGGTCTCGGCAGCGGCGGACATGCTTGCCAGCACCAGCAAGGCTGCGGCAACGGACGCAAGAGGGGAGAAATGCATGGTCGCTTTCCTTATGCTAACGGACACCAATCGTTGGTCATGCTCACATCTCTCCCGAGCAGCCGGCCAGCTGGGAGCAACCCTTACAAAGTTCATGCGGCGCATTCTTTCCTGATATTGCGCAAAAACTGCGTTGCCCCGTTGCCCCGGGACGACATGCCCCGACGCTTGCGACCGTCTCCGCCACTGCCTATAAGGGCTGGGACTTCGGGCCGCAGCGGACAGCAGGGACATCGGTATGATCGTGGTCACCGGCGGGGCCGGCTTCATCGGGTCCAACCTTGTCGCGGCGCTGGCTGCGCGCGGCATCACCGACGTGGCGGTCGTCGACCGCTTCCGCGATGGCGAGAAGTGGCAGAACCTCGCCAAGCGCGAGGTCGCGGCCCTGGTGCCGCCCGAACAGACGCTGGCCTTCCTCGACCAGCATGCGGCGGAGATCGACACCGTCTTCCATCTCGGCGCCATCTCCGCCACCACCGAGCGGGACGTCGACAAGATCGTCGCCAACAATGTGGCGCTGACGCTGGACCTGTGGCGCTGGTGTTCCTGGCGCGGCTGCCGGCTGATCTACGCCTCCTCCGCCGCAACCTATGGCGATGGATCGGCCGGTTTCGACGATGACGGATGCTGCGAGGGGCTGGCACGGCTGCGACCGCTGAACGCCTATGGCTGGTCCAAGCATCTGGTCGACCGCCGGATAGCCCGCTCGGTGGCCGGCGGCGACCTGGTGCCGCCGCAATGGGCCGGCCTGAAGTTCTTCAACGTCTACGGTCCCAACGAGGCCCACAAGGGCGACATGATGAGCGTGGTCGCCAAGCTCCACCCGCAGCTGACGGCAGGCGAGCCGGCGCGCCTGTTCAAGTCGCACAAGGACGGTTTCGAGGATGGCGGCCAGTTGCGCGACTTCATCCATGTCGACGACTGTGTCGCCGTGATGCTGTGGCTGCACGACCATCCCGAGGTGAGCGGCCTGTTCAATGTCGGAACCGGCAAGGCGCGCAGCTTCAGGGATCTGGCGCTGGCGACCTTCGCCGCGCTGGGGCTGCCCCCCCGGATTGAGTACTTCGACATGCCCGGGCATTTGCGCGGCAAATACCAATATTTCACGCAGGCGACGACGGATCGCCTGCGCGCCGCCGGATTCGACCAGCCCTTCACCGAGCTGGAAGAGGGTGTCCGGAGCTATGTGCAGGATTTCCTGTCGCAGCCCGACCCGTATCGCTGACCGGAGCCCCCATGTTCGCCGCCCTGCCTGTCGTAGCCTTTCCCACCATCGACCCGGTGGCCTTCGCCGTCGGCCCCGTCATCGTCCGCTGGTACGCGCTGGCCTATCTGGCCGGATTCGTGCTGGGCTGGCGCTATTGCCTGGGGCTGGCACGGCTCGATCCCGACCGGCGTCCCAAGCCGGAGGAATTCGACGATTTCCTGACCTGGGCGGTGATCGGCACCATCCTGGGCGGGCGGCTCGGCTATGTGCTGTTCTACAATCTGCCCTATTATCTGGAAAATCCGCTGGACGCCCTGCAGGTCTGGCATGGGGGCATGTCCTTCCACGGCGGCATGGTCGGCGTGCTGACGGCCATCGGGCTGTTCTGCTGGCGCCGCGGCATCTCGCCCTTCGTCTTCGGCGACATCATCGCGGCCTGCGCCCCCATCGGCCTGTTCTTCGGCCGCATCGCCAACTTCATCAATGGCGAGCTGTATGGCCGGCCGGCGCCGGATTTCGCCTATGCCATGGTGTTCCCGCGCGACCCGCTCCAGGTCCCGCGCCATCCCAGCCAGCTCTACGAAGCGGCGCTGGAAGGGCTGCTGCTGTTCATCCTGCTGGCGGTTGCCATCCGCACGCCGGCGCTGCGCAACCGGCCCGGCACGATCGGCGGGCTGTTCCTGATCGGCTACGGCCTGTCGCGCATCGTCGTGGAGTTCTTCCGAGAGCCCGACCCGCAGCTGGGCTTCCTGTTCGCCGGGGCGACGATGGGTCAGCTGCTGTCGCTGCCGATGGTGGCGATCGGCCTGTGGCTGGTCCTGCGCGGCCGGCGCCACCCCATCCCGGCCTGACGCCATGGCCGGAGAAGAAAGCGCGGGAGACGGAGCACTGGCCCGCCTGCTGGCCCGCCGCATCCTGATCGACGGGCCGCTCAGCGTCGGCGCCTTCATGGCGGAGGCGCTGGGCCATCCGCGCTTCGGCTACTACATGCGCCGGGATCCCTTCGGCAGCGGCGGCGACTTCACCACCGCGCCGGAAATCAGCCAGATGTTCGGCGAGCTGGTCGGGCTGTGGTGCGTCGACAGCTGGGCGCGGCTGGGCGGCCCCGGTCCCTTCCATCTGGTCGAGTTGGGTCCCGGCCGCGGCACGCTGATGGCCGACGCGCTGCGGGCGGCGGCGGTGCTGCCGCTGTTCCGCGACAACGCGACGGTGCATCTGGTGGAGACCAGCCCGGCCATGCGCGAGCGGCAGCGCCAGACCCTGCAGCCCATTCTGGGCGACGCCATCCAGTGGCACGACCGGCTGGAGGATGTGCTCGACGGCCCGACCATCCTGATCGCCAACGAGTTCTTCGACGCCCTGCCGATCCGTCAGGTGCAGAAGACCAATCATGGCTGGTTCGAGCGGCTGGTGGATCTGGAGCCGGACAGCAGCGACTCCGATCCGCGCTTCCGCTTCGTGCTGGAGGCCTTCGGCAGTTCCGGCAGCCGGCTGGTGCCGGACGCCCTGCGCGACGCACCGGAGGGCAGCGTGGTCGAGGTTTCCCCCGCATCACAGGCGGTGGCCCGGACCATCGGCGCCCGGCTGGCGGCGGCGCCCGGCGCGGCGCTGGCCATCGACTACGGCCATGCCGATGGCCCGGCGGTCGGCGACACGCTGCAGGCGCTGCGCCGCCACGCCTTCGCGCCCGTGCTGGAGGCGCCGGGCGAGGCCGACCTGACCGCGCATGTCGATTTCGCCGCCATCGCCGCCGCGGCGAAGCAGGGCGGCGCCCAGTGCTTCGGCCCGGTGGAGCAGGGGGAATGGCTGACCCGCCTGGGCATCCGGCAGAGGGCCGCCGCCCTGGCGGCCAAGGCCAGGCATGATCAGGCGCGGGACATCGGCGGCGCGCTGGACCGCTTGATCGATCCGGCGCAAATGGGCAGGCTGTTCAAGCTGGTCGCACTGGCCACGCCCGGAGCCTTCACCGACGCCCCGCCGGCCGGCTTCTGACCGGCGTGGCCGGGGAGACGGCCCCCGAGGCTGACGAAGCCGGGGTTGGAGACACCGCACCATAACCGCCGCAACAACCAACCGGGCGGACCGTGCATCGCGGCCCCCTGCCCCATCGGGCATCGGGAGCCATTGAACAGGGAAGGACGGCGTTCGTGATCACACTCGGCGCGCTGAACGACATCACCCATATCCGCCACGCCTTTTTCACCCGCACCGGCGGCGTCTCGACCGGACTGTACGATTCGCTGAACTGCGGGCTCGGATCCAACGATTCGCCGGCGGCGGTGCATGAGAACCGCGCCCGCGCCGCTGCCCGGATGGAAGTGCCGCCCGGCCATCTCGTCACCTGCCATCAAATCCACAGCCCGACCTGCGTCGTCGTGGAGGAGCCGTGGACACCGGACACGGCGCCCCGGGCCGACGCCATGGCCACCCGCAATCCGGGCATCGCGCTGGGCATCCTGACCGCGGACTGCGCACCCGTCCTGTTCGCCGACAGCAAGGCGCGGGTGATCGGCGCCGCCCATGCCGGCTGGAAGGGCGCCAAGGCCGGCGTCGTCGAGGCGACCGTCGCCCGCATGGTGGAGCTGGGGGCCAAGCCCGGCCGCATCGTCGCCTGCATCGGTCCCTGCATCGCTCAGCGTTCCTACGAGGTGGGGCCGGAGTTCCCCGCCCCGTTCGAGGAGGAGGACGAGCGCAACCGCGACTATTTCGCCCCGTCCCGCAAGCCCGGCCACTTCCTGTTCGATCTGGCCGCCTTTGTTACCCGGCGCCTCGGCGACTCTGGGGTCACGGTGATCCAGCGCTGCCCCAACGACACGGTGGCCGAGGAGGACCGCTTCTTCAGCTACCGCCGCTCCTGCCTGCGCGGCGAGGCGGATTACGGCCGCGGTCTTTCGGCCATCGTCTTGCAGGGCTGATCCGGCGCGGACGGGCGGGCGGCGGCACCATGGTCATGCCGCCCGCGCAGGGCGGCATTCCCCGATGAGGGAATCCCCGACCGTCATGGAACGTTTACATGCGCACGACCCTTTGTTATGGTCCGCCCCGTTTTCAAGGGCCGGCGGCGCGCAAGCGCGCGGGCGTGCCTTGAGCCGTACCCCTGCAAAGAGAGCCGACCCCGATGAAGGTGCTTGCCGGCAACAGCAACCGTCCGCTGGCCGAGGCGATCTCCACCTGTCTCGGCGTGCCGCTGACGAAAGCGAGCGTCCGCCGTTTCTCCGACATGGAGGTGTTCGTCGAAATCCTGGAGAACGTGCGCGGCGAGGACGTGTTCGTCGTCCAGTCGACGTCGTTCCCGGCCAACGACAACCTGATGGAACTGCTGGTGACGATCGACGCGCTGCGGCGCGGGTCGGCCCGGCGCATCACTGCGGTCCTCCCCTATTACGGCTATGCCCGGCAGGATCGCAAGACCGGTCCGCGCACGCCGATCTCGGCCAAGCTGGTCGCCAACCTGATCACCCAGGCCGGCGCCAACCGCGTGCTGACGATGGACCTGCATGCAGGCCAGATCCAGGGCTTCTTCGACATCCCCACCGACAATTTGATGGCCGCCCCGGTCTTCGAGAAGGACATCCGCCAGTCCTTCGCGGACATCAACGAGGTCACCATCGTGTCGCCGGACGTCGGTGGCGTGGTGCGTGCCCGCGCCTTGGCCAAGCGGCTGGACGTCGACCTCGCCATCATCGACAAGCGGCGCGAGCGCGCCGGCGTGTCGGAGGTGATGAACATCATCGGCGATGCCGATGGTCGCCGCTGCATCCTGCTGGACGACATCGTCGACTCGGGCGGCACGCTGTGCAACGCCGCGGTGGCGCTGATGGAAGCCGGCGCCAAGTCGGTCCACGCCTTCTGCACCCATGGCGTCCTGTCCGGCGGTGCGGTCGCCCGCGTCGCCGTGTCGCCGCTGGAGCAGCTGGTGACCACCGACAGCATCCAGGCGACCGAGGCGGTGCGCGGGTCGCGCAACATCCGCCAGCTGACCATCGCCCCGCTGCTCGCCGAAGCGATCATGCGCATCAGCGAGGAACGGTCGGTGTCGAGCCTGTTCTCGTAAGGGACACGTTTTCCGAAAAAGGCCCTCTCCCGCCGGGAGAGGGCCTTTTTCGTTGGCGGAGCGTCCTACTCCCCTCCCGCCAGCCCGTGGAAGTCGTTCGCAGTCACCTGTCCGCCGGTCACGGCGACGATGCGGACCATCACGGCAGGACGGGGAACCCGGCGGCCATGGCGGTAGCGGTTGACCGTCGCCTGGCTCGTCCCGATCAGGGCGGCGAAGGCCTCTTCCTTGGTTGCGGTGCTGGTGAGCCAGTCGTCGAGCGTCATACCGCAATGGTTTAGACCAAACCGGCTTCTGCTCGCAACTGGATTTATTCCATGGCATTGGACTTTCCAAAGCCGTTTTGGTATGAAAGCCGCATGACCACCATGCGCGAACTGCGGCAGGCCGCCGGACTGAGCCAGGAGAGGCTGGCTGAACTGGCGGGCACCTCCCAGCCCCAGATCAACAAGCTCGAGACCGGCCAGCGCAAGATGACCGTCGACTGGGCGGTCAAGCTCGCCCATCCCCTGGGGGTGGAGCCGGCAGCCCTGCTCGGCCTCGACTTTCCTCCGGTCGGAGCCGCCGGCGGTACGATGCCGCGGCCGTCCCGTGCCACGGCCCCGCCGCTGGTGCGAACACCGGCGACGGCTGCACAGCAGCCCGGAAAATCCGCCTCCATGCCGGTGCGGGCGGCGGCCCGCGGCGGGGTGGATCAGGAGATGTTCCTGGAGGACGGCCCCATCGACTGGATCGTCCGGCCGGATTACCTGAAGAATGCGCGCGATCCCTACGCCATGTACGTGGTGGGCGAATCGATGATGCCACGCTTCCGCCCGGCGCAGTTGCTGCACGTCAACCCGCACAAGCCGCCGGCGCCAGGCGCCGGGGTGGTGGTTGTCAAGCGCAACAAGGCCGTGCTGGTGAAGGAGTTCGTCCGCCGCGGCCCGGAGGCCGTGGTCTTGCGCGAATACAATCCGGCGGACCGCGAATTCGCCGTGCCCCTGGAGGAACTCGACACCCTGCACACCGTCGTCGGGCTGCAGGAACCCTGAGCGGCATACCGTTCCGGTATCAGGTTTTCATGTCAGAATAAGTCCATTATGGATTATTCCTTGTGCATCAGCGGCCCGCCTTTCGTTTCAGCGCGCCGCCCAAGCCAAGGAGACCCCGCCCATGCCCCAGCCCTATCCCCGCTTCCACCCCGGCCCGTCGGGCGGCCGACTCGATGGCTTCAGCGAACGCGGCGCCCGCGAGCTGGCCAACCGCATCCGCTCCGCCTGGGCGCGCATCGGCTGGGACGTCGAGGTCAGGGTCGAACGGATCGCCAGCGAAGAGCTGGGCGACGGGCGCAGCATCGCCCATTTCACCGTCCGCAGCGATCTGGTCAACGGCCTGCCGCAACGGCGCCTGGACCGGTCGGCGCCGGTGCCGCGGGCGCGGGCCGCCTGACAGCACCTCACTTCAGCCGCTCATCCAGCTCCACCTGATAGCCGACGGCGAGCCGGTTGGTCTCGTTGGCCATGCCCACCACCGCCATCAACTCGCCGAACTGGGCATCCGTCATTCCCAGCCGTCGCGCCGCCGCCTCGTGCGAGCGGATGCAGTACTGGCAGTTGTTGGTGACGCTGACCGCGACGAAGACCATCTCCTTCACCAGCGCATCCAGCGCGCCGGGGGCCATGACCTCCTTCAGGCTGTCCCAGGTCCGCGCCAGGGTCGGCGGGTGGTGGGCGATCATCTTCCAGAAATTGTTCACGTCCGGGACATTGCGCGCCGCCTTGATGTCTTCGTAGACGGCGCGCACCTCGGGGCCGGCGTCGGCCTGTTCGATCGGGGTCAACGGCATGGCGGCAAGCCTCCTGAAGGGAATTGGGGATCCGACGATAAGGCCGGACAATGTGCCGCAAGGCAACCATCGGCCTATGCCTGCATCGCATCCATCGGCTGCGTTGACCGCCACCCGTCACACTGGTAAGACCAGGGGCAAGGTCGCGCAAACGTTCGGGCAATGATCGTTCGGGCAGCGATCCGGCCAGAGCCGAAGATCGGCGGACATCCCGCCAAAGGCCCGGCAAAGCCAGGAAAGTCGCCAAGACACGAAATCCATTCGTGAAGCGTTCCCACACGGACCGGTTCCGGCACGCGCCCGGCCCGGCCCGAATGCCGGGAGGAACAGCGTGGAGAGCACGGTTCTCGAGACGGCCGCCTTGCCGCCCTGCCGGGGCGAGCCCTCCATCCCGGATGCCCGCGTCCGTGCGGACGAACCGGCCTTTGCGGATGCGGCGGAGGCGTTGCGCCATCTCGTCCGCTTCCAGGCCGAGGAGCCTACCCCATCCCTGTTGGCTGCCCTGCGCAAGATTCCCGTCAGCCGCGGCCCGCTGGCGCTCGACCGCGACGACGCCATCCAGGCCGCGGCCCTGATCGACGAGGTGGTGAGCGACCTGCCGCAGCGGATCACCCGCCGCAGCCTGGTGCCACTGGCCGCCGATTTCGCCGCCATCCACCGCAGCGGCGACCTGGGCGCCTGTCCGACGGAATCCCCCTGGCTCGACGAAGGGGCGCGGCCCGATGCAGCCGCCTCTCTGCAGTGCTGGCGCGCCGGGTTGGAGTGGGACCTGCGGCGCCCGCCGCTGGACCGGCTGCCCGAGGACCATGTCGCGGCTGAACTGGCGCTGCTGGCCCTCCTGCTCGACCGGGGCCGGCCGGCAGACGCCGTCCGCTTTCTCGATCGCCATCCGTTGCGCTGGGTTCCCGGCTTTTGCAGCCGGATCGCCACCCGGTGCCGCGAGCCGTTCTTCGCCGGCGTCGCCATCCTGACCAATGCGCATCTCGACCATCTGCGCGACCGGCTCGGCGCCGCCTGCGGCCTGCCGCGCGCCAACGACGACGGGTCCGACATCCGCCGCCGCCGATGGACGGAGGGCCGCTTCCCCCGTGCCTGCGCCTGCGATCCGTAACCTCTGCCGAAAAACCACCTCAGTTCGAGGAGCCGCCGGCCGCAGCGGCGCCTGCCGGTCCTGTCGGCAAAATCGCCACTGCCGGAAAGTCGGAGTTGCCCCCGCTTCGATGCTTCGGCCATGGTGACCGGATCGATGCCGGCAGCGCCGGCACGATGCGAGGCCGGCCCGATTCGATTTTCAAGCACTGGATGGCGATGCCCTTTCGCAGCCTCGACAGCCGGACCGACCGCAGGGGCTCCCTGCGGCTGCTGCGCCTTCTGCTCGCGGTATCGGTGGCGCTGCCCCTGGTGCTGTTCGCCGGCATCGGCTGGCGCGAACGGTGGGAGGCGCAGGAGGAGGCCGAGCAGAGTGGACGCAAGAACGCGCTGATCCTGCACGAGCATATGCTGAAGGTGTTCGACACCATGGCGCAGGCGCTGGACCGTGTGGACGAGCGCATTCACGGCCGCGGCTGGCGCGAGATCGCCGAATCGGACACTCTGCACCGCTATCTGCGGACACTTGAAGGCGAACTGGAGCAGATCGGCGCCATCGGGCTGATCGATCCCGACGGAACGATGCGCAATTCCAGCCTGACCTTTCCGGTGGAGTCCACTTATATCGGCGACCGTGCCGATTTCCACGAACAGCGGGAGCGCGACGCCGGGCTGGCCGTCGCCGGCCCGATCGCCGACCCCGTCACCGGCAAACCAAGCTTCGGTATCGGCAGGCGCCGCAGCGGGCCCGGCGGGCCCGACGGCGACTTCGACGGGGTGATCAACGCCACGGTCGATCCCGAGTATTTCTCCAGCTTCTACCGGAAGGTCATTGGCAGCGAAGGCGAATCGATCACGCTGTTCCGTGACGATGGACGGATGCTGATGCGCTACCCGCCGCTCGGCTGGGAGATGCCGGATCCCCTTCCTGCCGACCGCGGCCTGCGCGCAGAAATCCGCAAGCAGCCGGATGAAGGGGTCTTCCGCACCGACAACAGCGGTATCCAGGGGCTGTCGCGGGTGTTCGCCTACAAACGTGTCGGCGATTTCCCGGTCTATGTCGTCTATGGCCTGGACCAGAGGCAGGTGACGCAGGCCTGGTTGCGCAACATGGCGCTGGACGCCGCCTTCGTCGCACCGGCGACGCTGGCATTGGCGCTGATCGCCTGGCTGGCCTATGGCCGCGCCGTGTCGGAGGACAGCGCCGTCCGCCGATGGGCGGAAGAGGTGCGCAACCGCGAGAGGCTCGAGGAGGCGCTGCGCCAAAGCCAGAAGATGGAGGCGCTGGGGCAGTTGACCGGCGGAGTCGCGCACGACTTCAACAATCTGCTGACCGCGGCGCTGGCGAACATGCATCTGCTGGGCCGCCACCTGCCGCCGGAGGGACAGCGCTTCCTGGCCGGCGCCAACACCGCGCTTGAACGGGCGGAGAAGCTGACACGGCAACTGCTGTCCTTCTCGCGGCAGGAGGCGGTGAACCTGTCAGTGGTCGACCTCGGCGACAGCCTGCGGCGGATGGGCGATCTGCTGGAACGGTCCGTCCGCGCCGACATCGCGCTGGACTGGGACATCGCGCCGGTGCCGATGGCGGTCGCCGTCGATCCGGTGCAGTTGGAAATGGCGGTGCTGAATCTGGTGCTGAACGCCCGCGACGCCATGGCCGGCGGCGGGCGTATCCGCATCGCCGCGGCCCTTGGTCCGGAACCGCGGACCGCAAGGATCGCCGTGTCGGATACCGGCGCCGGCATGCCGCCGGAGGTGATGGAGCGCGCCTTCGACCCCTTCTTCACCACCAAGGGCGTGGGCAAGGGCACCGGGCTGGGCCTGTCGATGGTCTACGGCTTCGCCCGCCAGTCGGGCGGCAACGCCACCATCGACAGCCGGCCCGGCGCCGGCACGCGGGTCTGCATCGATCTGCCGCTGACCGAGGCCCGGCCGATCCCGGCAGTCCCCGCCACGGTCGAACCGGTGATGGAACGCCGGCCACTGCGCATCCTGGTGGTGGAGGACAACGCACTGGTCCTGATGGCAACGGTCGAGGGGCTGACCGAGGATGGCTTCATCGTGGAGACCGCCGAGCATGGCGTCGCCGCGCTGGACCTGCTGGAGGCCGACCAGGACTTCGATCTTGTGGTCTCGGACGTGGTCATGCCACACGGCGTATCGGGCATCGACCTCGCCCGGCGCATCCGCGAGCGCTGGCCGGCCCTGCGGGTGCTGCTGGCCTCCGGCTACAGCCCGGAGTCGCTGGCGAGCATGGGGGCCGACACCGCGTCGGTGCTGGCGAAGCCCTTCACACCCGACCAGTTGGCCGCGCGCATCCGCGCCCTGGCCGGCCCGGGCGAGGGTCCGGACAAGACAGGAAGCGCATGAGCAACTCCCCGGCAATCGCGACCCCGGCTTGTGACCGGCCGCCATCGAAGGCAGCCGGCTCCCCGTTCAGGCCAGGGCGCTGATGAACATCGGCGTCCACAAGGCCATGCACCAGACCAGGCCCAGGCACAGGCCGCGCGTCAAATCGTCGAAGGTTGGCGACTCCAGGCGATGCATGCGCCACATCGCGTTCAGTTCGCCCGGCGTCGGCGGCTGGTTTCCGGCCTCCGGCTGGGCAGTTCGGTCGGTCCGGGGATCGCCCCGGTCACGGTATGCGGCTGCGCGCCGATCTGGGTCGGGTGACGGCATGGCTGGGCCTCGCATCGAAAGCGGAATGCCCAGGTAACTTGTTCGCTCCGCGGCTTCCCGCCACCCTGTCTTCCGTCATCTGCGGAATTTTGTCGGCATACGAAAAAAGGCCGCCGCCCGCTGGACGGGCGACGGCCTTTTCCGTACATCACCGACCGGTGCGGCGGATGCCGGTCACTTGCCGGGACGGATCACCGGGGTCAGCTGGTCGCCCCAGTTGCCGGTTTCATTGTGGTAGCGGGCGGTGCGCATCAGCTCGACCGTCACGCCGGCCTCGACCGCCTTGACGACGGCGTCGTTCAGGCGATGCAGGTTGTTGGCGACGATGCGGATGGCGCTTTCCTGTTCCGGCGTCAGCTCCGAACGGTCATCCGGCGGCGCGTCCTTGAATCCCGACATGCGTTGTTCCTTCCCCTGGATTTGGGACCGCCCCGGAACGGGACCGGCTGCGGTCCAGAACTTTGGTCATGATCCTGGCCGGCCCCGAAGGCCGGTGCCCATCATGTACCACATCTTGTGCGCCGCGACAAAGTTCCCGACGCGTCAAGCGCTTGCGACCATTGGCCTCTTGCAACCGCCGAACGGCCTTCCCCCAACCCCCGGCACCCCGTTCACCTTCCCTACGAGGCCGCCTCGAGGTTGGCCGCGCCGGCAAGATCGACGGATTGAAACCTGAACGCGGCCGGATGTGGAGACCATTCACGCGAAACGAGAGACTCTCGGCAGTTTATTTCTTTCATACGAAAGAAATAATCGTTCAGGGTCGTATCTAATATTCCGGATATCTCGACTATTGACGTATATCGATTGCGATGCCCAGAATTCGCCACAAACTGTTTTTCCCAAACGGAGACTATCTTGAAGCACGTCGCTGCGAAGGCCCTTCTTTTTGCGTCCTCGCTGTTTCTGATGCATGGCGCCGCGCTCGCCGGGGACCAGGACTTCACCATCGTCAACAAGACCGGCTATCCGCTGAAGCATATCTACGTATCGGAGGCGAAGAGCGACAGCTGGGACGAAGACATCCTCGGCCGTGACGTCCTGAACGACGGCGAGTATTTCGAAGTATCCTTCGGCAAGGGCGAGAAGACCTGCAAATGGGACATGAAGGTCGCCTATGACGACGGTGAGACCGCCGTCTGGGAGGCCCTCGACCTCTGCAAGATCTCCAAGCTGACCCTGAAGTGGAACAAGAACACCGGTGTGACCTCCGCCATCAAGGAGTGATGCCCGGCAGGTGAGCCCTTCCGCCTTGGCTTCCCGTCAGCGGAAATTGTCGGTGCTGCGGTTCATCAGGTGGATGAAGACGTCTTCCAGCGTCGGGTCCGTCATGGTGATCCGCAGGTCCGGCTGGCCGAGCCAGGGAGCAAGCGCCCGGTCCAGCGCGGCGGCGTCGGTGCCGCTGATATGCAGGCGGCTGCCGAAGACCGCGACCATCTCCACCCCCGGCCGGCCTTCCAGCGCGGCGGCGATGCGGTGCAGGCCGTTGCCGCTGACCAGACGGGTGTGCAGGCCGGACTCGGCGATCACCCGCTCGATCGGTCCATCCACCATCAGCGCGCCGTAGGCGATGTAGGCGATGCGGTGGCAGCGTTCCGCCTCGTCCATGTAATGCGTGCTGACCAGCACGGTCAGCCCCTCCCCGGCCAGCCGGTGGATCTCGTCCCAGAATTCCCGCCGCGCCTTGGGATCGACGCCGGCCGTCGGCTCGTCGAGCAGCAGCAGCTTCGGCTCGTGCAGGATGCAGGCGGCCAGCGCCAGGCGCTGTTTCCATCCGCCGGACAATTCGCCGGCCAGCTGTTTGCGGCGGTTGGCGAGCCCAAGCCGGTCCAGCGCATCCGCCACCCGGCGGCGACGGTCGGACAGGCCGTACATGCGTGCGACGAAGTCAAGATTCTCGGTGATGCTCAGATCGTCCCAGAAGCTGAATTTCTGGGTCATGTAACCGACTTGGCGCTTGATCGCCGCGCTCTGCCGCCGGATGTCCAGGCCGAGGCAGCTTCCCTCTCCCGCATCCGGGGTCAGCAGCCCGCACAGCAGGCGGATCGTCGTGGTCTTGCCCGACCCGTTGGGACCGAGGAAGCCGTAGATCTCCCCCGTCTCGACCCGGATCGACACGTTGTCGACCACGGTCTTGCTGCCGAAGCGCTTGACCAGCCCGCGCACGTCGATCGCCGGGGCGTCCGCGGCGGTCAACGGTCCATCCCCACCGGCTGGAGATCGACCGGCCAGACATCGACCGGCAGGCCGGGGTTCAGCGGCTGGCCGGGCGCGGCCTCCACCCGGAAGACCAGCTTCTCACGGCTGCCTACGCTGTAGATCACCGGCGGCGTGTATTCGGCCTGGGAGGCGATGCGGGTGACCCGCGCCGACAGGCCCGGCGGACAGCCGTCGCAGCGCACCGCCAGCTCCGTCCCCGGCACCAGCCCGGCCATGGCGGTCTCCGCCACGAACAGGACCAGCTTCACCCGCTCCGGCGGCAGCAGCGAGACGACGGGGGAGCCGGCCGGCACCCATTCGCCTGGATTGTAGAGCGTGTCTTCGACCAGCCCCGCGACCGGAGCGGCGGGCGCCAGATCGGCCAGCCGGCGGTCTGCCTGGACCAGCGCCGCTTCCGCCTGGGTCACAACCTCGTCGGCGGCCCGGCGCTGCTCCGGCCGGGCCGCCAGCGCGGCGACGTCCAATTGCGCCTCGGCCTCGGCCAACTGGCCGCGGTCGCGATCATAGGCCGCCAGCGCCTGGTCGAGCTTGTCAGGAGAGCTGACCCTGCGGGCGACCAGTTCACGCTGACGGGCCAGTTCGGCGGAGGAATAGCGCAGCGCCGCCTCGGCACGCGCCTTCTGCGCCGCCAGCACCGCCACCTCCTGCGGCCGCTTGCCGGTGGCGAGGTCCGCCTGCTGCGCCCGTGCCTGGGCCAGCGCCGCGGCCAGACGGTCGCGCTCGGCGCGGGCGGTGGCACGGTCGATGGCGAACAGCGGTGTCCCCGCCGCCACCTGCGCGCCACGGCCGACCGACAGGCTTTCCAAGGTGCCGGCGCTGGGCGCGGCGATGCGCAGATACTCGCCCTCGACATAGCCATGTGCGAGCGGCGGCGGCCCGGCGCCGCCGAAGGGCAGCCCCACGGCCAGGGCCAGCGCCGCCAGCCAGTCCGGAAAGCCGCTCATGGCACACCCTCCCCCGCATCGTCCTGCAGCAGCACCCGGCGCAGGTGGTCGATGTGGGTTTCGACCAGGGCCGGCACATCCAGCGGCGCCGCTCCGTCGAGACCGTCGAAGGTGCCGCGCCATACCGCGCTCATCAGCAGCGGTGCCACGATCAGCCGGACGCCATGGTCGATCTCGACCGGGCGGAATTCCCCCTGCCCGATCCCCCGCCGAAGCAGGCCGGCCAGCACACCGAAGCCTCGGCGGATCACCTCGCGATGGTAAAAGGCGGCGAGCTCGGGAAAATTGCCGGCCTCCGCGATCACCAGCCGCGGAATGGTCGCCGCCCGCGTCGTGGCGATCAGTTGCGCCACCATGCGCAACAGCCGCTCCAGCACCGGGAATGCGGGTCCCTCCCCCGCCGCGGCCAATGCCTCGGCCTGTTCCAGATTGGGCAGGATGGCGGTGCGGACCACCGCCTTGAACAGATCCTCCTTGCTGGGGAAATAGAGGTAGAGCGTGCCCTTGCCGATGCCGGCGCGCGCTGCGATCTCCTCCAGCCTTGCGGCTGCGAAGCCGCGTTCGGCGAAGATGTCGGTCGCCGCGGCAACGATTTCCTGCGGACGGGCATCCTTTCGCCGGCGGCGGTGCGGCTTGATGGCCGGATCGGAAGCGGAATCGAAATCGGGCATTGGGCGGCCCTTTTACTGACTGACCGGTCGGTAATTACCATGAAACCCACCCCGCCTCCAACGGCGAAGGTCATTGTGCAACGCAGCGGAACCTATGCAAAAAGTCTTGCCTTTCCGCGAGCAGTCACAGACACTTTCCACCGGCCGGTAGCGTACGAACAGACAGTGCGGCCACGCTCGACCCGTGAAAATGCCCGAAAACATGCGGGCCCAATAAGGTTGCCGGATCAACGGCAGCCGCGATCTTGGGGGAACGGATCAAGGCGCCGAAGCCGGGAGCCGATCTGCCGCTGCGTCCGGGCCGAGCCGTCCGGACCAAGCGCCGGCCCGGGTCCACAGCCGAGCGAGGGGATCGATCATGCCGAGTGCCGCCCAATCCGCCTCATCCTCCAGCCTTGAGCTGCTGACGATCTACGAGGTCAGCAAGATCCTCGGATCATCGCTGGATCTGGAGCAGACCCTGCGCGAAGTGCTGCGGGCGCTGTCGTACCAGTTGCAGATGCATCGGGGCCGAGTCTATCTCCAGGGCGAGGACGCGGCGCTGCGGCTCGTCGCCGCGCATGGGCTGCCCAAGGGGTCGCCGGCACAGGAGATCGACTACAACCAGGGCGAAGGCATCAGCGGCCGCATCCTGAAGACCGGCATGCCGGCGGTGGTCCCAAATCTGGCCGAAGAGCCGCTGTTCAACAACCGCTCCGGCGGGCGCGACGATTTGGACGAGCAGGTGGCCTCGCTGGTCGGCGTGCCGATCAAGGCCGCTGGGAGCGTCATCGGCGTGCTGACCATCGACCGCATCTCCGACGAAGGGCCGAGCGGCCATTTCGGCGCCGATGTGCGCTTCCTGACCATGGTCGCCAACCTGATCGGCCAGACCGTGCGCCTGCACCGCACCGTTGCGGAAGAGCGCCGCTTCATGATGCGCGAAACCTTCCGTGTCCAGAAGGAGCTGCGGCCGGTGGTGGCGCCGGTCAACGACGTCGTCTGCACCAGCCCCAACATGGTCGACGTGCTGGCCCAGGTGCACCGGGTGGCGCCCTTCAAGTCGACCGTGCTGATCCGCGGCGAGAGCGGCACCGGCAAGGAACTGATCGCCCGCGCCATCCACAACCTGTCGCCGCGCAAGGACGCCCCCTTCATCCGGGTGAACTGCGCCGCCCTTCCGGAATCGCTGCTGGAATCGGAGCTGTTCGGCCACGAGAAGGGATCCTTCACCGGCGCGCAGAAGGACCACAAGGGCCGGTTCGAGCTGGCGTCCGGCGGCACGCTGTTCCTGGACGAGATCGGCGACATCTCCTCCAACTTCCAGGCCAAGTTGCTGCGCGTGCTGCAGGAACAGGAGTTCGAGCGGGTCGGCGGGTCGAAGACGATCAAGACCGACGTCCGCCTGATCTGCGCCACCAACCTGAACCTGGAGGAGGCGGTCGGTCACGGCAAGTTCCGCGCCGATCTGTATTTCCGCATCAACGTGGTGACCATCCATCTGCCGCCGCTGCGCGAGCGGCGCGGCGACATCGCGATGCTGGCCAAGCATTTCGTCGGCAAGTTCGGCCGCGACAACGGGCTGAACCTGGACATCGACCATGACGCGCTGGAGGTGCTGAACCGCTGCACCTGGCCCGGCAACGTGCGCGAGCTGGAGAACTGCATCGAGCGCGCCGCGACACAATGCCGCAACGGCACCATCCGCGTTCCCGACCTGTCCTGCAGCATGAACCTGTGCAACTCGTCGGTCCTGTTCCAATACCGCACGATGGGTGCGGCGGTCGGCGGGCTGGCTCCGTCGATGAGCGGCACCGCGACGACACCCTCCCCGACGCCGGGCAATCCATCCTTCGCCCGGCCGCAGCCGGCAGGATCGAACGGCGCCGCCATGCCTCCGGCGGTGCCCGCCCCTGCCAACGGGGCGCAATGGCCGGCCTGCGCGTCCGGCTGTTCCGCCGGGCCGACGCCGGGTTGCAGCGCGTCCAAGCCGCTGGCGCCGGACGCCATCGCCCCCTTGCCCGCACCACAGCCGACCGCGTCCGCTCCGCCGATTCCCTCCGCCCCTGCGCCGCAGCCGGCGCCGGCCGGCACCGCAGCCGTCGACCTGCCCCTCGACGAGCCGGAGTCGGGCCCCTTGCGCGACCGTCTGGTCTGGGCGATGGAGCGTACCGGCTGGGTCCAGGCCAAGGCCGCCCGCCTGCTGGGCATGACCACCCGCCAGGTCAGTTACGCCCTGCGCAAGTACAATATCGAGATCAAGAGATTCTAGGAGGCAGCCGGCGCTCCACCGCTGGCGACCACTCCCGTCGCACCACGCCCCGAATTCGTGTTACCCTTGCGGGCCTTCGGTTCGATGGCAGTTCCCCCGGTCGAACGGATCCCCGTCTTGCCCTCGCTTGAGAAGCCACTCGCCCTGATGTTCGTCGACATCGCGGACAGCACGATGTTGTACGAGCGCATCGGCAACGCCGCCGCCGCCGCGCAGACGCAGCAGGTGCTGGCGCATCTCCGGCATCTGGTGGAGGACAACCGCGGCGGCGTGATCAAGAGCCTGGGCGACGGCTTGCTGGCCGCTTTCCCGGTCTGCGACGACAGTGTTCGCGCCGCCTGCGCGATGATCGACACCCAGGACCGGCACGGGCTGCGGCTGCGCGTCGGCATCCATTACGGCACGGTGATCGAGGGGGTGGTGGGCGACCTCTATGGCGACGCCTGCAACGTGGCGGCACGGGTGCAGCAGATCGCGCGGGCCGGCGAAATCCTGGCGACCCAGGCGCTGGTCTCCGGCCTGTCGCCCGACCTGCGCAACCGGACCAAGCCGCTGAGCAATGTCGCGATGAAGGGCAAGGCGGCACCGATCCGTGTCCACCAGATCCGCACCGACGACGATACCGAAGACGCCGTCGAGAGCACCACGCTGGGCTTTTCGATGGCGACGGATGCCGGCGATGCCATGGTGACGCTGCATCTGTCCTACCGCGGGCAGGAGATCGCGATGAGCCGGGCGCTTCCCCGCGTCACCATCGGGCGGGAGGACAGCAGCGGCCTGCGCATCGCCTCGCGCCAGACCTCGCGCCAGCATGCGGTGATCGACTTCACCCGCGAGAGCTTCCTGCTGACCGACCATTCCACCAACGGCACCTTCATCCGCAGCGGCGGGTCGCCGCCGGTGGTTCTGCGGCGCGATTCGACCAAACTGGTCGGCAGCGGCCTGATCGGCTTCGGGGCGGAGGCGCAGGACGAAAGCCAGGACCATGTCATCGCCTTCCGCGGTGAGCTGGCCTGACGGGATCCGGCCCCAGCGATCTTGTCGACTCCCCGACAGCCGTCCCGACAATGCTCGCAGCCGCTCCCGCCATTGTCGCAATGACGACAGCGTCCGGACGGCTGACAATCCACAGCAAGCCTTTGAAATGGCTGAGTTCCTCAGACTGGCCCCGAATTTGCTCTTCCTTCCTTCGTCCAACGGTGTCGTCCGGCACGGCAGGGAAGGAGTGGATGATGAGCAACGTGGTTTCGCTCGACAGCATCTTCGGTCTGGGGCAGTTGGCCCCGCCCGAGACGATGCCGACCGCGCCCGAGGGGGCGTCCGGCTGTTCGTCGTCGTCCTGCGGATCGTCCGACGGTCCGGCCGACATGGATCCGGCAGTGTGGGAGAAGGTGAAGAACCACCCCTGCTATTCCGAAGAGGCGCACCATTACTTCGCCCGCATGCATGTCGCGGTCGCCCCGGCCTGCAACATCCAGTGCAACTACTGCAACCGGAAATATGATTGCTCGAACGAGAGCCGGCCGGGCGTGGTTTCCGAGAAGCTGACCCCCGATCAGGCGCTGAAGAAGATCCTCGCGGTCGCCCAGGAAATTCCGCAGCTGTCGGTCATCGGCATCGCCGGTCCGGGCGACAGCCTGGCCGCCGCCGGGAAGAACACCTTCGCCACCTTCGAGATGCTGCAGAAGAAAGCGCCGGACCTGAAGCTGTGCCTGTCCACCAACGGGCTGGCCCTGCCCGAACAGGTGGACACCATCGCCCAGTACAACATCGACCACGTCACCATCACCATCAACATGGTCGATCCCGAGGTCGGGGCGCAGATCTATCCCTGGATCTTCTACAAGCACAAGCGCTGGACCGGGCTGGACGCCGCCAAGATCCTGCATGAACAGCAGATGCTGGGTCTGGAGATGCTGACCTCGCGCGGCATCCTGGTGAAGGTGAATTCCGTCATGATCCCCGGGGTCAACGACGAACACCTGCTGGAAGTGAACAAGGCGGTCAAGTCGCGCGGCGCCTTCCTGCACAACATCATGCCGCTGATTTCCGACCCGGCGCACGGCACGTATTTCGGCCTGAACGGCCAGCGCGGCCCGACGGCGCAGGAACTGAAGGTGGTGCAGGACGCCTGCGAGGGCGGGGCCAAGCTGATGCGCCATTGCCGCCAGTGCCGTGCCGACGCCGTCGGCCTGCTCGGCGAGGACCGTGGCGACGAATTCACCGCCGACAAGATCGAGGCGATGGGCATCGCCGACTATGACGACGAGGCCCGCCGCACCTACCGCGAGCATGTCGAGGCCGAGCGTGCCGGCCGCAACGCCTCCAAGGCCGCGGCCCAGGCCGACGTCCAGGAGAGCATCGGCTTCGCGGTCGATCCGATCCTGATCGCCGTCGCCACCAAGGGCGGCGAGCGCATCAACGAACATTTCGGCCACGCCAAGGAATTCCAGATCTACGAGGTCGGCCCGAACGGCGCCAAGTTCGTCGGCCATCGCCGCGTCGACCAGTATTGCGAAGGCGGATCGGGCGACGTCGACACGTTGGACGGCGTGCTGGCGGCTATCAACGATTGCACCGCGGTGTTCGTCGCCAAGATCGGCGGCTGCCCGTCCAAGTCGCTGGCCGATGCCGGGATCGAGCCGGTCGACCGCTTCGCCTTCGACTACATCGAGGAATCGGCGCTGGCCTACTTCAAGGACTATGCCGAGCGCCTCGGCCAGGGCGTCGTCCAGTCGCGCGCCGGCCAGGATGCGGTGATCCGTACCGGCGCGCTGACCGCAAGGCGCGCCTGACCCTTCCCCAACCACAGCCATCCCCAACCGTCATTTCATCGAAGGAGAGAGCCATGGCCTACAAGATCAAGTCCGCCGAATGCACCGTCTGCGGCGCCTGCGAGGCCGAGTGCCCGAACATCGCCATCAGCCTGAAGAAGGGCACCTACGTCATCGACCCGGCCAAATGCACCGAGTGCCAGGGCCAGTTCGACAGCCCGCAATGCGCAGCCGTCTGCCCGGCCGACTGCTGCGTCCCGGCGTGACGACCCGATTTTCCCTCTCCCACCCCTGGATGGGAGAGGGAAAGACCATGGAGCGCCGCCATGCTGGACGAGGTGGATGAGGACTGGCTGGCCCGCCGCTACTACGGCGGGGATCTTCCGCCCGAGGCGGAGCGCTGCCTGCATCTGGCCGCGGCCAGCTATGCCGACGGCGAGGCGGCGCTCGCCCATCTCGCCCGCGCGGCCGAGGCCGCACCCGGCCACCGGCTGGTCGATCTCGGCCATTACAAGTTCCACTTCTACAAGGCCAACCTGGACCAGGCGCTGGTCTATGGCGAGCGCATGATCGGCCACGCCATGGCCGCGCTGGGCATCAATCACGCCGATTGGCGCGCCGTGACCCCGGCCGCCGCCGATTTCCGCGGGCTGGAGCCGCCGCCCCGCCTGTTCCTGTTCGCCCTGGTCGCCATCGGCTATCTGCTGCTGCGCACCGGACGGCTGGATGCCGGGCGCAAGGCGCTGGGCAAGGTCTGCGAGTTGGACCCCGACGACCGCTTCGGCGCCGCCCGCCTGATCGCCGTCGCCGACCGGCACGAGCAGGAACGCGCGCTCGATCCCGAGGAGGCCGGCGCATGAGCGACGACATCCTCGAAACGCTGGACTGGCGCGGCGAACCGGTCGATTGCACCGCCTGCGCCCACCGCGACCGCCGCCTGGACGACGGCACCATCCCGGCTCCCGGCGCCAAGCTGCCGGGCCGTTGCCTGCTGACGAAGGCCTGCGTCCACGACCGCTATGCCAAGCGGATCCAGCGCTTCTTCGAATGGAACCCCGACCTGTCGGCGGACCATCTCGACCATCCCTATTTCGAGGTGCGGGCCAATGCCGCGCGCTTCGCCCCGATCTTCCAAATCCCCCGGCTGATGAACGACCCGGACGAGACGGTCCGCTCGGTCCTGGCCCGCCGGCTGCCGCGCCGGCTGCTGCTGAAGCTGCGCGACGATCCCGACCGCGAAGTGCGGATCGCCGTCGCCTCCCGGCTGGAGGATGCCGACCTCGCCCCGCTGATGCGCGACGCCGACTGTTCGGTCCGCCTGCGCGTCGTTCGCCGCATTCCAGACGGCATGCTGCCGGCGATGATGCATGACGAGGATCCGGAGGTGCGGGTCGAGGTCGCCCGCCGGCTCGCCATGGACTGGCTGCCCAGCCTGGCCTGGGACGACAGCCCGCGGGTCCGGCTGGTGGTGGCGCAGCGGCTGCCGCCGTCCAAGCTGCATGTGCTGGTGCCCGACCCCGACTGGATGGTCCGCCTCGCCGTCGCCGGGCGCATCGACACCGCCCAACTCGGCCCGCTGGCCGATGATCCCGAGGAGGAGGTTCGCGCCATCGCCCGCCAGCGTGCCGCCGGCCTCGCCATCGCCAACGACCTTCCGCCCCTCTAGCGGCCACCCAAGAGACGGAGCGCCAGCGCCATGACCACCGAAACAGCCGCCCCTTACCGCCGCGAGCGGGCCCGCAGCGCCGAGGACGCCAACGAACTGGTCGGCCCGCCGGTACTGGAACAGGGGTTCAAGGTGCGGGCGCTGCGCGACGTGCGCAACGACGGCACCTATCCGGGCCGGCCGGTCGGCGATTTCCTGATCCGCGAGGGCGATGTCGGCTACGTCATCTCCGTCGGCACCTACCTGCAGATGTATTACATCTACGCCGTCGATTTTTACGAAAAGCGGGTCGTCGTCGGCATGCGGGCGCGCGAGCTGGAGGTGGTCGACGCCCGTTGCAACGACCCGCAGTGAACGCACCGCCTCATTCCCACCCCCGGTCCCCACGCTGAAGGAGCCTCCGCGATGTCCGACGTCGAAACCGTCCAGAAGCCCGGTTTCATCCCGCCGCGGGAACCGCTGTACGACTGGGGCCTGCGGGTCACGGTACAGGAGGACCTGTTCAACGACGGCAGCCATCCGCAGGTGCCGGACGGCGCGCTGCTGGCGCCCAAGGGCACGCCCGGCACCATCGTCCGCGTCGGCCGCACCGAGGAGGGCAGCCTGCCGGTCTATCTGGTCGAATTCCCCGGCGGCACCGTCGTCGGCTGCCTGGAGGAGGAGATCGCCCCGGCGGACGGGTCGCGCCGCGGCGTGCCGGGGGTGATGGAATGACGGTCTATCTCGACAACAACGCCACCACCGCACTGGCGCCCGAGGTGCGCGAGGCGATGCTGCCGCACCTGTTCGGCGAGTTCGCCAACCCGTCCAGCCCCCACTCCCCCGGCATGGCCGCCCGCCGCGTGGTGAGCGAGGCGAAGGCGCAAGTGGCGGCGCTGATCGGCGCCAGGCCCGCCGACATGGTGATGACCGGCAGCGCCACCGAGGCGACACATGCGGCCATCCTGGGCGCGCTTCGCGTCATCGAGGAGACCGACCACCGCCGCGACCACATCGTGACCACCGCGGTGGAGCATCCGGCGACGCTGGCCCTGTTCGACGACCTGCGCCAACGCGGCTGGCGGACCACCATCCTGCCGGTGAACCGTGACGGCGTGCCCTCGCTGGTCGATCTGGCCGCCGTGGTGACGGAGGCGACGGCGCTGGTCTCCATGATGTGGGCCAACAACGAGACCGGGGTGCTGATGCCGGTCGAAGGCGCGTCGGCCATCGCCCATGCCCATGGCGCGCTGTTCCACACCGACGCGGTGCAGGCGGCCGGCCGGTTGCGGGTCGATTGCGGCATCGCCGACTACCTGACGCTGTCCGCCCACAAGATGCACGGGCCGAAGGGCGTCGGTGCGCTCTATGTCCGCAAGGGCGCCCCCTTCCATGCGCTGATCCACGGCCATCAGGAACGCCGCCGCCGCGGCGGGACGGAGAATGTGCCGGGCATCGTCGGCTTCGGCGCCGCCGCCTCGCTGGCCGCCCTGTGGCTGGACGAGGGCGACCTGACCGCCTTCCTGCGCGACCGGCTGGAACAGGGCATCCTCGCCCGCTGGCCTGGCGCGGCGGTCAACGGTGCCGGCGCGGCGCGGCTGCCCAACACCAGCAGCATCCGCTTCACCGACGGCCATGGCCGCCCGGTCGATGCCGAGGAGTTGCTGATGCGGCTCGACCGGGCCGGCATCGCGGTATCGATGGGCGCCGCCTGCTCCTCCGGCGGAAACGAGCCGAGCCATGTGCTGACCGCCATGGGGCTGAGCGGGGCGGAGGCGGCGGCGAGCCTGCGCTTCTCGCTCGGCCGCTACACCACCGCCGCCGAGATCGACGCCGTGCTGTCGGAAATGCCGGCGCTGCATGCGCGGCTGGTGGCTGCTTGACACAAAAAATACAATCAGAACAACAGGCTGGAGTGTCGGTTATGAAGGTGATGATCCGCAAGGTGGCCGAGCAGTACACGATCTACGTCGCCAAGAAGGATCTGGAGGAACCCATCGTCGAGATGGAAAAGCCGGAACTGTGGGGCGGCTGGGTCAAGGTCGCCAACGGCTGGACGCTCGACCTGCCGGAGTTGCCGGCGGACACCCGCCTGCCCATCACCGTCGAAGCCAAGAAACGCGGCACGGAGTGACACCGATGGCCCTATCGTCCGAACGCATCGACAGCATCGCCACGCTGGCCGGCCGGCTGTTCGCCGACGGCCTCAACCTCGACGGCGTGGTCCGCGGCGTCCGCGAGGCGAACCCGGATCTGAAGACCGTCACCGGCGCCATGGCCGCGGTGATGGCGGAAGACCCCTTCCGGGAAGGAGCGGGCTTCGACCTGCATCTGGTGGACGGCAACAACCATTGCTGGCTCATCACCGACAAGCCGGATCTGGCGACCGGCATCGTGATCGCCCAACGGGACGAGGACGAGTGAATGAGCAGCGCCGCCGCCACGATCGAACCGGACGCCTTGTTGGACGCCTCATCGGATGATGATGCGCTCGACGACTACATCCCGCTGACCGACCCCGACATCTCAGGCGCCGAGGTCGAGATCCTGGGCCGCGTGCTGTCGTCGGGGGGCCTGAGCGACGGCCGGATGGTGCGGGCATTCGAGAGCGCCTTCGCCGCCTATGTCGGGCGTGCCCACGCGGTGGCGGTGTCCAGCGGCACCGCCGCCACGCTGCTGATGCTGAAGGGGTACGGCATCGGCGAGGGGGACGAGGTGCTGTGCAGCCCCTTCGGCTGGCATCAGGTCCAGCATGCGGTCGCGCTGGCCGGCGCCATCCCGGTGCTGGTCGACATCGATTACTGGCAGCACACGATCAATCCGGAAAAGGCGGCGTCGCTGGTATCGGCGAAGACCAAGGCGATCCTGGCCGGCAACGTCAACGGCCACCCCGCCCATTGGGACGAGCTGCGCGCGCTGGTCGACGCCAAAGGGCTGATCCTGCTGGAGGATTCGAGCGAAGCGATCGGCTCGGTCTACAAGGGGCGGATGGTCGGGACGTTCGGCGACGCCGCGGTCTTCGACTTTTCCGAGCCGGGCGTGCTGCTGGCCGGCGAAGGCGGCATGATCGTCACCGACGACGGCGACCTCGCCCACCGGCTGCGCTACATGCGCCGGCGCGAGACGGAGCACCGCAACACCGTCGTCATCACCCGGACCCTGCCCTGGCAGGCCGGGATGAGCGACCTGAACGCCGCGCTGGCGCTGGTGCAGTTGAAGCGGCTGCCGGAAATCCTGACCCGCCGCAATCTGGTCATCGCCTATTACGACACGGCAATGGCGAGTTTCGAGGGGATCAAGCCGCCCTACCGCGGTCCGGGGGCGGAGGTGGTCAACCCGATGGTCTATTGCGTCCATCTCGGCACCCGCTTCACCGCGTCGGGACGCCGGTCGATCATCGAGGATCTGGACACCCACGACGTCGACGCCAGCGACTACGGCCAGCCGCTGCACACCCAGCAATATTACATCGAGCGGTTGGGCAACCAGGGCGCCGGCCGCCATGCCTGCCCGGTCTGCACCAAGACGGCCGACCGCGTGCTGGCCCTGCCGCTGCACCGCAAGATCACCAGGGACCAGGTCGCCTTCATCGTCGAGACGCTGAAGGACTCCAGCGTCAACACCGGGGCCGGCGCCGCCATCTACCTTTAAAACCAGGGCTTTGAATCCGGATTTCGGTCCAGGGCTCCGAAGACATCAGGGAAGGGTTTTCCATGACCGACACCACCATCGCAACCGACCCCGACTCCGTCACGGTCCCCGACGCCGCGGCGGCGCTGGCCGACATCGCGGCGGCGCTGGCCGCACAGCAGGTGGTGCCCTATCTCGGCCCGGGCGCCTTCTCCCTGCTGCCGCCGGACCAATGCCCGATCCCGCGCAACTCGGCGGAGCTGGTGCAACGGCTGAACGCCAAGGTCGCCGCCCCCGGCCGCATCCGCAGCAACCTGACCGCGGTCGCCCAGTTCATCGAAACCCGCAAACACCGCAAGACGCTGGAAATCATCCTCAACGAGATCTTCCGCCAGACGGTGCCGGCCACCGCCGTCCACAACCTGCTGGCCGCGATCCCGGCCCCGCCGCTGGTGGTCGACGTGTGGTACGACAATGTGCTGGACACGCTGCTGAGCGCGGCCACTGAGCGGACCTGGGGCCAGATCCAGGGCGTGTCCCATCCGCAATCGACCGGCGAATGGGTGCGCTACTACGCTCCCGACGGGTCGGAGACAACGGCCGAGGCGGCGGCGGGCTGGCAGACGGTGCTCTACAAGCCGTCGGGCGCGGTGACGCCGGCCGGCAACTACCTGATCTCCGACAGCGACTATGTCGAGATCCTGACGGAGATCGACATCCAGACCCCGATTCCCGCCATCGTCCAGGATCGCCGCGCCGGCCGCCATTTCCTGTTCCTGGGCTGCCGCTTCGACCATGAGATCCAGCGCACCTTCGCCCGCCAGATCGCCAAGCGCTCCTCCGACAGCCATTGGGCGGTGATCCCCGGCGAGCTGTCGAAGAACGAGGCCCGCTTCCTGGAGCTGCACGGCATCAGGCGCATCGACATGACATTGGACGAGGCGGCGGCGGTGCTGCAGGCGGCGGTGTGAGGCCACCGCCGCCGGCCACTACCTCCAAAGAAGTCGCATTCCGGCGCAACATGCTCCCCATCTGCCCCGTTATCCTGCGGAACGGATGGAGCGTGCCTGAATGGTGATGAACAGCGGCCGGGTGCCGGCAATGTTGGCCGTGGTCCTGCCGGCAATGGCCCTGCTGGCGGCGGTGCCGGAAGCGGGAGCACAGGAAGCGGCCCCGCCGTCCGGCGATGCGCCCGCCGCCTCCGGCCCGGCGATCGGTTTCTGGATCGACAACGACCTGTTCGGCGGCGGCACCGACCGCTATTACTCGAACGGTTTCCAGTTCTATTATTTCTCCGGCGCGCGCCCGACCTACGGCAGCATCGACTGGCTGGCCGATCTGGTGCCGTGGATCGAGCCGGGCGGGATGCGCCGCTACGGCTTCGCCTTCGGCCAGAACATCTACACGCCGAGCAGCCTGTCGGCGCGCAACCCCGATCCGACCGACCGGCCCTATGCCGGCTGGCTCTATGGCCGGGTGTCGGTGCTGAACGAGGCGCCGACGGCGGTGGACCGCATCGACCTCGATCTCGGCATCGTCGGTCCGTCCTCGCTGGCGGAGCAGACGCAGAAGGCGGTCCACAGGATCGTCGACGGTGCAACATACCCCGAGGGCTGGAACTACCAGCTGCGCGACGAGCCGGGCGTGGTGCTGAGCTACGAACATGTCTGGCGCAACGAGAAGCCGAACACGCTCGGGGCGCTGGAATGGGACGTCAGTCCCCATGTCGCCGGCAGCCTTGGCAATGTGCTGACCTTCGCCGGTGCGGGCGCCACCGTCCGGCTGGGCGGCAACATGCCGCCGCCGGTAGGGGCTCTGGTGAGCCGCCCGACCGCCAGCATCCCCTATCAGGACACGCCCTATTCGGAACGGCCGGGCCGCTTCTCCTGGTATCTCTACGCCAGCGCCGAGGGCCGGGCGGTGGCGCGCAACATCTTCCTGGACGGCAACAGCTTTCGCGACAGCCGGTCGGTCGACAAGCACCCCCTGGTCGGCAGCATGCAGGCCGGCCTGACCCTGCGCTATGGGCGCTACGGCCTGACCTATGCCCAGACGCTGCAGACGCCGGAGTTCCGCGGGCAGAAGTCGCTGACCAATTACGGCTCGCTGCGGCTGTCGGCGCAGTTCTGAGAGCCGGCATCACCCATCCGAATGTCCCGCACGCCAACATTCGCCCCTTTCACGGGGAGCCGGTTCGGGCTATGTCAGGGGAATGAACCAGTTCGCACGACTGGCGATCGAGGCCGGCCCGCTCGCCGCCTTCTTCGTCGCCAACTCCCAGGCCGGCATCATGACCGGCACCGCGGTCTTCATGGTCGCCATCACCATCGCAGTCGCGGTGTCCTGGCGGCTGGAGCGGCGGATTCCGATCATGCCGGTGGTCGGTGCCGGTTTCGTGCTGCTGTTCGGCGGCCTGACGCTGTGGCTGCAGGACGACCTGTTCATCAAGATCAAGCCGACGCTGGTCAACCTGCTGTTCGCCGCCGTGCTGTTCGTCGCGCATGCGATGCGCCGCAACGTGATGAAGCGCCTGCTCGGCACGGTGCTGAACCTGTCGGACGAGGGATGGCGGACGCTCAGCATCCGCTGGGCCTGGTTCTTCCTGGTGCTGGCGGTGCTGAACGAGGCGGTGTGGCGGAACTTTCCCACCGACATATGGGTCAACTTCAAGGTGTTCGGCATCATGCCGCTGACCCTGCTGTTCAGTGCGTTCCAGGCGCCGCTGATCATGCGTCACCAAGTGCCGGAGGAACCGGCGGAAAGCGGCCCGACCGCCTGACCGCCTCTTGTGCGGCGCGGAGGAGGCACTCACATTGGGGGGACGATCGCGACGTCGTCCGCTCCGACCGAATTGCAGAGGTATTGATCGATGGGCAGTTTCAGCATCTGGCACTGGTTGATCGTTCTGGTCATCGTGCTTCTCCTGTTCGGCGCCGGCAAGCTGCCCAACGTGATGGGCGACATCGCCAAGGGCGTGAAGGCCTTCAAGTCCGGCCTGAAGGACGAGGAGGACGAGAAGACCGCGGCCACGAACGCCACCACCCAGGTGCCGCCCGCCGCGATCAATCCGGCCGCCCAGCCGACCGCGTCCACCGCGCCCCAGCCCCAGCCGCCGGCCGACCCGGCCAAGCCGCAGCAGGGCTGATCCGGCGGGGATGAACACCCCCGGCGGGAAGTCCCTTCTTTCGTATCGCCCGACCGCCGGGCGCGACCGCTTGGCGGTTTGATGGGGCGGCAAAATACGATAAGGAGAAGGGGCTTTCCGCCGCCGGTCCGTGTCCCACGGCCCCGTCCGCCGGAAGGCCCCTTGTCGTTTCCAGCCGGCCCGCCGTGACGGGCAAGCGCAGGTCCCCCGTGACGCTCAAGCCCCCGCCCCGTCAGGCCCCCACCCTGACGACACCGACTTTCAAGGACGAGATGAAGGCCAACGGCAAACCTTCCGAGGCTCCCCCGCCGGAGAACGAGGACATCGCCAAGCTGCTTCGCGCCTTGAACGAGGACCTGCGGGCCGATCCGCAGGCCGACGACATCGAGGACGAGGAGGAGGAGCCGGCCGGCCGCAGCCTGCCGGTGGGCAAGATCGCGCTGGCCCTGCTGGCTGCCGGCGGCATCGCCGTCGCCGTGGTCGTCCTCGGTTCTGGCAGCGACGTGCCGGAGACGACGGCCGACTCCTCGGCACCGATGGTGCCTGCCCCCGCCATCACCCGCGCGCCTTCAAATGCACCGTCGAATGCGGCCCCGGCCAATGGCGCGGCATCCAATGGCGGCGCACCGGAGGCGATGATCGGCCGGCCGGCGGGCCAGACCGCAGCACCGCATTCGGCGCCTCCCTCTGCACCGCCGCCCGCGGCATCCGCCGCGCCGCCGCCGCCGGTTGCCGCCCTGCCGGCCAACCCGCCGCCGGTGCTGAAGGTGCCGGAACCTCCGTCGGTTCCGGCCACGGCACCCGCCGCAGCCCCGAAGCCGCGCGCCGCCGCCCCGGCCGACACGCCCCCGCCGAAACCGGAAGCAGCCAAGCCTGAACCGGCGCCCGCCCAGCCCGCCCAAAAGGATCCGGCAAGGGAAACGGCGGCAGGCGAGTCGGCCGACACCGGCTCCCTCCAGGCGATGCTGGCACCGCCGAAGGAGGCCAAGCGCCCGCCAGCCGCCACCGCAACGCCGGCCGCACCCGCCGCGCCGCCGGCAGCCAAGGCCTCGGCCACCGCAACTCCGCCGGCCGGGCGCTACACCGTTCAGGTCGGCACCTTCCAGATGACGGCCAACGCCGATTCGCTGGCGCATCGGCTGCAGGGCAGCGGGTTCCAGGCCTATACGGTGGACTGGACCGACGGGTCCAACCGGTCCTGGCGCGCGGTTCGCGTCGGCGGCTTCGCCGATCCGGCCGCGGCCAAGCGCGAGGCGGAACAGTTGAAGTCTAAGATGGGGCTCAACCCGGTCGTCGTGACCGCCCGCTGATCCGCGGCGGAGCCGGGCGCGGCATCGGTTCCGCGCCTGCGACACCGTGTCCTCCAACCGAAAGCCCGGCGGCGACATTTGGTCGCAGCCGGGCTTTTTCTTTGGGCTCCCACCCCCGTTCTTTGGTCGGGGGAGCCGGGTGGCCGGCTTGATCCTTCCTTCTCTTTGCTTGTACCATCGACAGTCAAGGACGCGAACGCATCGATACGGCCGCAATCATCGGCGCGAACGCAATTCAAGCGAGCCGGCACAAGACCGGCAACCGGAGGACGCCCAGCCATGAAGCCGACCATCCTGGTCGTCGACGACGAACCCAGCATCCTCCTGTCGCTCCAGGTCCTCATGCAGCGCGCCGGGTTCGACGTGCGCATCGCCCATGACGGGGACGAGGCGCTGAGTTCGGTCGCGGCCTTCACCCCCGACCTGATCCTGCTCGACGCCATGATGCCGAAGCGCGACGGCTTCGACGTCTGCCAGACGCTGCGGACCAATCCGGCCTGGAAATCGCTGCCGATCATCATGCTGACCGCGCGCAGCCGCGACGTCGAACGGCAGAAGGGTCTGGCGCTGGGCGCCACCGACTATATCACCAAGCCATTCTCCACCCGCGACCTGCTGGCCACCGTCCGCCGCCACCTGGGCATACCGGCGACGGCCGGCACCGTGGAGCCCAGCCGATGACCATCCCGGCCCTGGAAAGCGCAGCAGGTCCAGACGCCGACGGTAAGCCCGGAACCGCTCCCCGCCCCCGGCGCATGGTGCAGCCCGCCTTCCTCGCCGCCGGCCTCGGGCTGGTGGGGCTGGCGGCCGGGATGGCGGCGGCGGTCCGCGGATCGGACGCGGCGGACCCGCTGCTGACCTATGCGGTGGTGATGGCGGCGGCCTGCGCCGCCACGGTCTGGGGGCTGTGGCTGACGGTCGACCGCCGTCTGCTGCGCGCCGCGGAGACGCTGAGCCGCGAAGCCGGACTGATCGCCCATGGCAATGCGGAGGGGGCGGTCGGCGGCCGGGTGCCGCTGGCCCGCTACGGCGACCTCGTGCCGATGGCCCGCGCGGTCAACGACCTGTCGGACAAGCTGGCCCAGGTCCGCCGGGACATCGCCCACACCGTCGCCGAATCGACCGCCACGGCGGAGGAGCAGAAGACGCGGCTGGCCGCGGTGCTGCGCGACCTGCATGAAGGCGTGCTGGTCTGCAACACCCGACACCAGATCCTGCTCTACAACCAGACCGCGCTCGACATCCTGCACCTGACCGGGGATCTGGGTCTTGGCCGCTCGCTGCTGCATTTCGTGGTGGCGGAGCCGGTGACCCACACGCTGGAACGGCTGAGCCTGCGGGTGCGCGAGGGGCGGCACCTGTCCCACGAGCATGGCACCACCGCCCAGTTCGTCGGCGCCACCACCGATGGCCGCATCCTGCTGGAAGGCCGCATGAGCGCCATCCTGCAGGAGCCGGAAGCGGAACCGGACGGGCCGCCGGCCTTCGGGAGCCCGATCATCACGGGCTATGTCCTGACCCTGTCCGACGCGACCAGCGAACTGGCGGCGCTCGGCCAGCGCGACGCCCTGCTGCGCGAGGCGACGGAGGGATTCCGCGCGCCCATCGCCAACCTGCGCGCCGCGGTGGAGACGCTGTACGACACCCCCGACCTCGGCCCCGGCGAGCGTGCCGCCTTCGAAAGCGCCATGCTGGAATCCTGCGACAGCCTGTCCCAGCGGCTGGAACGGGTGACCGCCTCCTACCGCAACGTCGTCACCGGCAGCTGGCCGATGAGCGACATCCACTCCAACAACCTGATCACCCTGGTCGCCCATCGCGCCGGTGCCGACCAGCCGGCCGGCCACCCGCTGGCGGTGACGCTGACCGGCCTGCCGCAATGGGTCCATGGCGACAGCCACAGCCTGGTTCTGCTGTTCGCCCAGCTGATCGGCCGGGTGCATGGGCTGACCGGCGCCACCGCCTTCGATCTGGAGGCGGCCGGGCCGCAGGACGGCGACCGCTGGGTCTATCTCGATCTCGTGTGGGAAGGGGCGGCGGTGCCCAGCGCCACGCTGGACGGCTGGCTGGAGCAGGCCCTGCCGGGCGGCCTCGGCGGCCTGAGCGCCGGGGACGTGCTGCAGCACCATCGCAGCACCGCCTGGAGCGAGCCGCTGCCCATGGTGGACGGGACGCCCCGCGCCCGGCTGCGGGTGCCGCTGCCGCCGGCCCAGTCGCCACGCTCCGCCCATCCGCGCCCGCGTGCCGGCGCGCGTCCGGAATTCTTCGATTTCGGCCTGCTGCACCAGCCGCTGGCGACCAGCGAACTGGGCCGTACGCCGCTCGACCGGCTGCATTACGTGGTGTTCGACACCGAGACCACCGGCCTGTCGCCCAGCACCGGCGACGAGATCATCCAGATCGCCGCGGTGCGCGTCGTCGGCGGGCGCATCCTGACCGGCGAGACCTTCAACATGCTGGTCGATCCGAAACGGCCGATCCCGCCCGAATCGATCCCCTTCCACGGCATCGGCGACGCCATGGTGGCGGGAAAGCCGACCATCGACGCCGTGCTGCCGCAGTTCCGCGGCTTCGTCTCCGGCGCGGTGCTGGTGGCGCACAATGCGGCCTTCGACCTCAAATTCCTGAAGATGAAGGAACGGGCGGCCGGCGTTTCCTTCGATTGCCCGGTGCTGGACACCATGCTGCTGTCGCGCATGCTGCTGGGCAACGACGGCGACCACACGCTGGACGGCATCGCCGAACGGCTGGGCATCGCCGTGGTCGACCGCCATACCGCGCTGGGCGACAGCCTGGTCACAGCGGCAATCTTCCTGCGCATGATCGAGATGCTGCGCGAGCGCGACGTGCGGACGCTGGACGACGCCATCCGCGGCGCCAACATCCTGGTCGAGCTCGCCGCACGGGAACGCGCCTTTTGAGCGCGCCGCAACAGGCGGCGCGGCCGAACCCGCGGCCGGACCCGGGCGCGGAAGCGACGCCTGACGCCGGCCGGCGCCGCGACCGTCTTGTCGGGTTGTTCCTGCTCGCCGCGGCGCTCTTCAACCCGCCGCTGCTCGGCCTGTTCGGGGTGGAGGGCAGGCTGCTGGGGGTGCCGGCGTTCCATGCCTGGGTGTTCGGCGTCTGGGCGGCGGTGATCGCGCTGGCCGCGCTGGCCGGCCGGGCGCATTAGGGAAGAGCGCGGATGGGCAGCGGCTTGGGCGTCGGCATGGGCTGGGCCACCGTCCTGATCGCCGCCCTGGCCTATCTGTCGGTCCTGTTCGCCATCGCCCATTGGGCCGACCGCCGCGCGGCGGCCGGGCGCAGCGTCATCGCGTCGCCCACCATCTTCGCCCTGTCGCTGGCGGTCTACTGCACCACCTGGACCTTCTACGGCTCGGTCGGGCGGGCGGCGACGCTGGGCATCGGCTTCCTGCCGGTCTATCTCGGCCCCACCCTGCTGATGCTGCTGGCGCCGCTGGTGCTCCGCAAGATCCTGCGCATCGCCAAGGCGCAGCGCATCACCTCGATCGCCGATTTCCTGGCCAGCCGCTACGGCCACAGCCCGTTGCTCGGCGGGCTGGTGGCGCTGACAGCCACTGTCGGCGTCACCCCCTACATCGCGCTGCAATTGAAGGCGGTCGCCGTCAGCTTCGATGTGCTGACCGGCGGCGGGCTGGGCACCGCCCCGCCCTTCCTCGATTCCGGCTTCCTCATCGCGGCGGCGATGGCCCTGTTCGCCATCGTCTTCGGCGCCCGCCAGATCGACGCGGCGGAGCACCATCCCGGCATGGTGGCGGCCATCGCGCTGGAATCGCTGGTAAAGCTGGTCGCCTTCCTGGCGGTCGGGCTGTTCGTGGTCTGGGGACTGCACGGCGGGTTGGGAGCGTTGTTCGACGCCGCGGCATCCCGCCCCGACATCGCCCGCCTGCTGGGCAGCGAGGCCGCGCTGGGCGGAGCGGGAGGGGCATGGGTCACCACGACCATCCTGTCGGCGGCGGCGATGCTGTGCCTGCCGCGCCAGTTCCAGGTGATGGTGATCGAATCGGTGGACGAGCGGCACCTGGAGCGTGCCGTCTGGCTGTTCCCGCTCTATCTGCTGCTGATCAACCTGTTCGTGCTGCCGGTCGCCCTGTCGGGGCTGCTCACCTTCGGCGGAGGGGTCGACCCCGACCTGTTCGTCGTCGCCCTGCCCTTGCATGGCGGGGCGCAATGGCTGGCCCTGCTGGCCTTCCTCGGCGGCCTGTCGGCGGCGGCCGGGATGATCGTGGTCGAGTCGGTGGCGCTCTCCACCATGCTGTGCAACGATCTCGTGATGCCGGTGCTGCTGCGCACCCGGCCCAAGGCGCTGGCGCGGTCCGCCGATCTGGCGCCGCTGCTGCTGGCTGTCCGCCGCGCCGCCATCCTGGCGATCCTGCTGTTCGGCTACGGCTATTTCCGGCTGGCTGGTTCGGCTTATGCGCTGGTATCGATCGGGCTGATCTCCTTCGCCGCGGTGGCGCAGTTCGCCCCGGCGCTGATCGGCGGGCTCTATTGGCGGGGCGCGACTCGGCGCGGTGCCATCGGCGGGGTGTCCGCCGGCACCCTGGTCTGGGCCTACACGCTGCTGCTGCCCAGCTTCGCGCGGTCGGGCTGGCTGCCCGCTTCCTTCATCGCCGACGGGCCGTGGGGACTGACGGCACTGCGCCCCTATGCCCTGCTCGGCCTGGAAGGCTGGGACCCGCTGGCCCATGCCCTGTTCTGGAGCGCGCTGGCCAACATCGGCACCTATGTCGCCCTGTCGCTGTTCGACCGGCCGGGCGCGGCGGAGCGGGCGCAGGCCGTCGCCTTCGTCGACGTCTTCGAGTCGTCTGGGTCCACCAGCATCCCGGCAGCGCCGGAGGACTGGCGCAGCGAGGCTAGCGTCGGCGATCTCACCCGCGTGGTCGCCCGTTTCCTCGGCCTCCAGCGCGCCGAACAGGCCTTCGTCGGCGCCGCCCCGGAGGAGCCTGCGGGGCCCGAGCGGCTGCGGCTGGCCGAGCGGCTGCTGGCCGGCGCCATCGGCGGGGCGTCGGCGCGGGTGGCGCTCGCCTCCTCCGTCTCCGCCGGGGCGGTGGAGGCGGCGGAGCTGCTGCGCATGCTGGACGAGACCAGCGACGTCATCGCCCACAGCCGCCAGCTGGAACTGAAGACCGTGGAACTGGAACGCGCCACCGACGCACTGCGCGCCGCCAACGAGCGGCTGACCGAGCTGGACCGGCTGAAAGACGATTTCCTGTCCACCGTGACCCACGAGCTGCGCACACCACTGACCTCGATCCGCGCATTGAGCGAAATCCTGCACGACGATCCCGGTCTCGACTCCGGCCAGAGGCAGGAATTCCTGGCCGTCATCATCAAGGAGAGCGAGCGGCTGACCCGGTTGATCAACCAGGTGCTGGACATGGCGAAGATCGAAGCCGGGCTGCTCGACTGGCGGATCGGGTCCATCGATCCCGCCCAGGCGCTGACCCAGGCCGTGGCCGCGACGGAGGCGCTGTTCCTGGAACGCGGCATCGCCCTGTCGGTCGACATCCCCGGCCACCTCCAGCTGGTGCGCGGCGACGAGGACCGGGTGATCCAGGTCGCGGTCAACCTGCTGTCCAACGCCGCCAAATTCACGCCACCCGGCGGCAGGGTCCGGCTGCAGGCCCGACCGGAGGGCGGCCGGCTGCGGGTGACGGTGACCGACAGCGGCCCCGGCGTGGCGCCGAAGGACCGCAAGCTGGTGTTCGACCGCTTCCGCCAGGCCGGTGACAGGCTGAGCGGAAAGCCGGCCGGCACCGGGCTTGGACTGGCCATCGCCAAGCGCATCGTCGAGCATCTGGGCGGCGACATCGGGGTGGATGACGCCCCGGGGGGGGCGGATGCCGGCTCGGGCGAGAGCGGTACGGACAAGAGCGATTCGATCGGCGCCGCCTTCTGGTTCACGCTGCCGCTCGCCGGTTCCGCACCGGATGGATCGACGGCGCGCGATTCCACCGAATGATCACATACGGTTTCCGCACAAGCGGCCCACCGCACTGCAATCCCATGTTATCCTGCTCGTTGTCCGTGCGTGACATCGAATGGGAGCACCCGTTTTGCGATCCATCCCGACCTCGCTGCCACAGTGCCGCACAACCGATGGGGCGCCCCATGCCACGGTGCTTCCCGTCGGCGCGATCCACGCTTATGGTGGGGCGCCCGGCTCCGGCTGTTGCGGAATGCCGGCGGGGTTGCCCGCCGGGCGGGCGGGTTGGCGGTAGGAAGGCGGGATGGGCAAGATACTGGTTGTCGACGACGAGCGGGACGTCGAAACGCTGATCATGCAGCGCTTCCGTCGCGCCGTCCGCGCCGGCGAGCTGGAGTTCCTGTTCGCCCATGACGGGCAGGAGGCGTTGGAGACTCTGCGCACCCAGCCCGATATCGACATGGTGCTGAGCGACATCAACATGCCCGGCATGGACGGGTTGACCCTCCTCGACCACCTGCCGCGGGTGAACGCCGATATCCGCGCGGTCATGGTCTCGGCCTATGGCGACCTGGGCAACGTGCGCGCAGCGATGAACCGTGGCGCCTTCGACTTCATCATCAAGCCCATCGACTTCTCCGACCTGGAAGCCACCATCCACAAGACGCTGGAGGCGAGCCGCGCCGTGCGACGGCTGCGCGACGCGCTGCAGGAAACCCGGACGGCGGAAGCGGCGTCGCGCGCCCAGGCCGCCCGCCTGCGCCGGGTGCTGGACGGCAGCCCGATCGGCGTGTCGATCATCACCGAGACCGGCGAGCTGCTGTATTGCAACCAGCGCTGCATCGAACTGTTCGGCGTGCCTTCGGAGGCGATGCATCAGCACTGCGCACCTGCGTTGTTCCGCCATGTCGGCGAACGGCTGCCGGAAATCGCCCCGTCCTCCGACGAGATCCATTACCTGCGCGAGGACGGGCGCACGGTGTGGATGGCAATGTCCGTCGACCGGACCAGCTACGAGAACCAGCCCGTCTTCATCGTCTGGCTCTACGACATCACCGAACGCAAGGAGCAGGCCGAGGCGCTGCGGACCGCCAAGGATTCGGCCGAACAGGCCCTGGCCGATCTGGAGCGCATGCAGTCCGACCTGATCCGGGCGGAGAAGATGGCGGTCATCGCCCAGCTGATCGCCGCGGTCGCGCATGAGATCAACACACCCGTCGGCATCGCCCTGACCGCCGCCACCCATTTGCAGACGGCGTCGGATGCGATCATCATGACCTTCAAGGGCGGACAGCTGCGCAAGAGCGACTTCCAGGAGTATGTCGGCACCGCCAGCGAAGTGTCGACCCTGCTGGTCGCCAACATCGAACGCGCCGCCGCGCTGATCCAGAGCCTGAAGCTGGTGACGGAGGGCAAGGCCAGCTCCCCGCGCAGCCGATTCGACCTGCGCGACTACCTGTCCGACATCGTGCTGGCGGTGCAGGTGCAGCCGGCGGCCTCCGGCCATCGGCTGGCGCTGGATTGCCCGGACGGGCTGGCACTGGACACCTATCCCGGCGCGCTGACCGAAGTGCTTCTCGCCCTGCTGACCAATGCCTTCGCCCACGCCTTCGAGGCGGAGCCGGTCGCAGCCGTCGTCGCAGCCGGCGTGAACGGGGATGAAGGCGAGATGCCGGGCGGTGGACGGGGGCGACCGGCCGGCCGGGTCACCGTGTCGGTCCGTATGCTGGGCGAAGAGCGGGTCGAGCTGCGCATCGCCGACAATGGCCGCGGCATTCCGGCGGACATCCAGCCGCGGCTGTTCCAGCCCTTCACCACAACGCGGCGCGGTGCCGGCAGCATGGGGCTGGGCCTGTATGCCGTGTTCAACCTGGTGACCGGCAAGCTGGGCGGCGAGATCGACATCGACAGCTCGGTCGGGCGCGGGACCACTGTGATCCTGCGGCTGCCTCTGGACGCCCCCTGACTTCATCCCTCATCCGCCCGCCTGACCTGACCGACCGCCCACCCGACAGGACGATCCACAGGGACGATCATATATGGACGACAAGACCGAGCTGTTCCGCGCCCTGCCACCGCTGTCATCCTACTCTTCGCCGGGCGAGGCCCTGTCGGCGGCGGCCGACCGGGCGAGGCTTTACCATGACCAGCTGGTCGCCGCGATGCCGGGCGTGATCGTCCACCGCGACGGCATCATCCTCCATTGCAGCAACACACTGGCCCGCCTGCTGGGTTATGAGTCGGTGGAACAGGTGCTGGCCTTGCCCGACATCATGGAGCTGGTGCCGGAGGACGCCCGGCTGGCGGAACGCAACGCCTATGCCCGCTGCCTGCAAGGGCCGATCCAGTCGCAAGCGCGCCGCATCAAGCGACACCGTGCCGACACCAGCGTGCAATGGTTCGACCAGTTGCTGGAGCCGGTGGATTGGGGTGGCGCGCCCGCCGTGATGGAGATGCTGACCCAGATGCGCCCGCAGGCCGCCAACGCCGAGGTACCGCACCAGGGGCAGCTGTTGCAGGCAGCGATCGACGCCATGCCCAACGGCGTGCTGATGCTGGACCGCGGCCTGCGGCTGGAAGGGGCCAACAGCGAATATTTCCGGCTGTGGGATTACCCCCCCGGCATGTTCCCGCCCGGTACGCCGGTCGCCGAAACCCTCTATTACAACCACCAGCGCGGCGATTACGGCGACGTCCCCTGCGAGGAGACGGTGGCGGAGCTGTGTACCCGTTTCCTGGTGAAGGGGGTCATCAATTCCGAACGCCAGGTTCCCTCCAACGGCCGCATCCTGGACATCCGCACCGCTCCGCGCGCCGACGGCGGCTATGTCATCACCCACCACGACATCACCGACCGCAAGCGCATCGAGGACGAACTGCGCCAAGCCAAGGAACGCGCCGAAGCGATCCTGAAGGAGCTGCGCGACACCCAGCAACAGCTGATCGTTCAGGAGAAGATGGCGTCGCTCGGCCAGTTGACCGCCGGAATTGCCCATGAGCTGAAGAACCCGCTGAACTTCGTCAACAACTTCGCCGAGCTGTCAGGCGAATTGCTGGACGAGCTGTTGGAATTGCTGGGACCGCTCGATGGCCATCTCGACGAGGCCACCCGCGCCGACGTCGACGAACTGGTCGACAGCCTGCAAAGCAACCTGCGCAAGATCGCGGACCATGGCAGGCGCGCCGACAACATCGTCAAGAGCATGCTGGCCCATTCGCGCGGCGGCGGCGGCGAATGGCAGGCCACCGACCTCAATGCGCTGGTCGAAGAGGCGCTGGCTCTGTCCTACCATGCGGTGCGCGCCCAGGACCGCGCTTTCAACGCCACCTTGGAGCACCGCTTCGACCCGAAGGTGGGCGACGTCAAACTGGTTCCTCAGGACATGTCGCGCGTCCTGGTGAACCTGTTCACCAACAGCTTCTACGCCGTGCGCAAACGCCAGCTGGCCTCAGGCGACCCCGGCTATGAACCGCGGCTCACAGTCACAACTGAAGCGAGCATTTCCGAAGTATCGATCAGAATTCACGACAATGGCGTCGGCATGCCGCCTGCGGTGGTCGACAAACTATTCACCCCATTCTTCACGACGAAGCCCACCGGCGAGGGAACGGGCTTAGGCCTTTCGCTGAGCTATGACATCGTGGTACATCAACACAGGGGCCGATTCGACGTATCCAGCGTCGAAAACGAGCATGCCGAGTTCACGATCACGCTGCCACGCACGGTGACGGCAATGTCGCTAGGGGAGCGCCGCAAGACATGACCCTGGGAATCCTCGTCGTCGACGACGAACCGGATATCGAGGATCTCTTCCGCCAGCGTTTCCGCGCCGAGTTGCGCCGTGGTGAACTCGTGCTTCATTTCGCCGCGTCGGCGGAGAAAGCCCTTGAAAGCCTGAACACTGGGCTACAACCGGAGGCTGTTCTTGTCCTTAGCGACATAAACATGCCGGGCATGAGCGGCCTTGATCTTCTGCAATGCCTGCGTGCAAAAGTGCCGCATGTTCCGGTCATCATGGTCACCGCCTACGGTGACACGGAAAACCGCCGGCGCGCACTGGACATCGGTGCGGCCGAACTGGTGACCAAGCCGGTCGATTTTGTCGCCCTGAAGAAACTCGTGCACAGCGTCATCGAACAAAAGAGCGCCGCCTGACACGAGGCGGCGCCCTTCCGCTTTCCTCTGTCAGACACCGCATACCGCCGCGATATCGCTCAGTTCCGGCCGCGCACCATGCGAACAGGACGGACAGTCGGGATCGACCGGCACCGCGATCTCGTTGAACTCGCCGCGCAGTCCGTCATAGAGCAGCAGACGGCCAGCCAGAGGTTCGCCCAACCCCAACAGCAGCTTGATCGTCTCGGCCGCCATGATGGTACCGATCACGCCGGGCAGAACGCCCAATACGCCAGCCTCGGCGCAGGACGGGGCATATTCGGCCGGCGGCGGTTCCGGAAACAGGCAACGGTAGCACGGACGCACGCCCGCGGCGCCGCCGAACACCGACACCTGTCCTTCGAACCGGAAGATGGCGCCGTAGACGTTGGGCACGCCCAGCCGCAGGCAGGCGTCGTTGACCAGATAGCGCGTCGGCAGATTGTCGGACCCGTCGACCACCACGTCGTGACCGGCCAAAAGGTCGAGCACGTTGGCGGCCTCCAACCGCGTGTCGTGGCTCACCACTTCGATGGTCGGGTTGAGGTCGAGCAGGGCGGCGCGCCCGCTCTCGACCTTGCGCTGTCCCAGCCGGCTTTCGGCATGCAGGATCTGGCGCTGGAGGTTGCTGCGCTCGACCCGGTCGTCGTCGATCAGGGTCAGATGCCCCACCCCGGCGGCGGCCAGATACAGCGCGATGGGCGAGCCGAGCCCGCCCGCACCGATCAGGGCGACACGGCTACGCAGCAGCCTGTGCTGACCTACCTCTCCCACCTCGGGCATGGTCAGGTGGCGGCGGTAGCGCTCACGCTGGGCGGCATCGAGTTGCGGCGGCACCTCCACCGGCAGGCCCGCCGCCTTCCAGGCGGAGAAGCCGCCGGCCACCGACCGCACGTCGCCATAGCCCAGCCGCAGCAGATCCTCGGCCGCGAACAGCGACCGGGTGCCGCCGGCGCACATCAGCAGCAGGGTGCGTGCCGGATCGGACGCCTTGTCCTCGATCCGCAATTCCAGGAAACCGCGCGGCAGGCGCAGCGCCCCGACGGGAGTGCCGGTCACCGTCTCCTCGTCCTCACGGACATCGACCAGCAGAGCACCGCCACGCTGCAGAGCGAGCGCGTCGGCCGCGGTGACTTCCGGAATGCGGGCGCGCAGCTCGGACAGACGACGGTCCTTCAGGCTCATCACGCGAACTCCTCAACCGCCCGCCAGGGCGACCATCAGGGTCAGGGTGGCACCGGCCGGCAGCGCCGCCTCCAATCCACCCAGCCGTCGCACGTCATCGCGGCCGAGATAGACGTTCACGAAGCGGCGCAGATCGCCTTCCGCGGTGAACAAGCGGTCTCTGAACGCCTCCTGCCCGGCGGTCAAAGCCGCCAGGGCTTCGCGCACCGTGGTACCGGGAACCGTCACCTGATCGCTGCCGCCGACGAAGCCGCGCAGCGGAGTCGGCACGCGGATGATCACTTCTGCGTTGGTCACGTCTGCATCTCCTCTTCCGGCACGGGTTCCGCCGGCGCCGGGTCGGACGCCAGCGCCGCTTCCGCCTCCCCCGCCAACTGGCGGAACAGGTCTCGCACCTGCTTGGCCCGCATCAGGTCGATGCGCAAGTCGAGCAGATCCTTGAAGCCATATTCATACGCCCATACGTCGGCCGCCGCATCCATCCGGCAAGCGGTGCTGCCGAGATGGTCGGCGATCAGTTCCTCCACCGAGTTCGTCGGCTGACGGCTGGCGTCGGCGAAATGCAGCTCCATCACGCGTTCGATCAGCGCCGCCTCTTCGGCGGTCGACTCGTAGAGGCCGCGCAGACGCAACTCGTTCAGCACCGGCTTGGTCGTGCGCGCCAGGAACCGGCGGGGGATCAACCACAGCCGCATCGCCCGTTCGATGGCCAGTTCGGTCATCAATTCGGAGAACTCGGCGTCGGTCAGGTCGTTGCGGCGGCACCAGTCGGCCAGCGCCCCGGCCCCGCCGAGCCCGCGCATCGCGCAAAAGCGTTGCGTCTCGGTCCGCACCGCCGTCTCGTCCACCGAGACCCCCATCACCTCCGCGAACTGGCGGATCAGCAGCCGGCCGAGCGCGGCGTTGTTGATCTCCGCGAAGTCCGGCCGGTGCAGGGCAGCGTGGGTGGCGATCTCGGACAGCGGCACAGTGTTGCCGCCATGACAGACACGGCGGTCGCGCTCGTACAACACATCGAAGTAATGGGACGCATTGAAGTCGAAGGGGGCCAGCCGCGGCGGCGTGATGAGGCTGGCGAGATGGCCTAGCAGAGCCTCTGCATCGCGACGCTTCTGGTCGACCGAGCCGGTTTCCAGGAAACGCTCCAGCCGCTCCGTCTCCTCCGCAGTCAATCCGGCTTCGGCGAAGACGCGGTCCCGGGTCCGCTCGGTGAAGTAGAGGGCCTTGGCCGCGGCGATCACGCGGTCGTGCACGGCCTTGTCCACCACCCCGGCGGCCAGCGTGGCGGCCATGCTGGCGCGCAGATTCACCAGCGGCTCGGAGAGCGGAAAGTAGCCGTCCTCCGGGCCGGCATGGGCCAGCGCCACCTCGTCGTCGCCGGTCAGCCGGCCGTCGACATAGCCGCGCGCCACCTCGCCCACAGGCACCATGCCGAAGGGATGGCACTCGGCCGCCCGCAGCGCCCCCATGCTGGAGGCGCCGTAGACCGCCACCCCCTTGTGCAGGGCGAACAGGATTTCCTTGTGCCACACCGACAGCGACTGGCCGAACACCCCATCGATCAGGGCGATCACGTCGGGCCGATGGATGGTCATGGCGCTGATGATATCGGCCTGCGCAGCCGGCGCCAGATAGACCGCGCCCGGCAGGATTGCGCGGGCATCCTCCGCCGGCATGGTCGGACCCAGGAACACACAGATCTTCATGCGACCGACCCCATCTGGCCCGGATGCGCCTGCGGCGCGTGAGAGGCATGCGCCTGCAGCGCCTCGGTAAAGGCCAGCGGCCGGGCCCCCGGAGTGTAGAAGTCGAACTGGTACCCCTCCAGCCCCGGCACGAGCAGCCGCACCACCGGAATGCCGATTTCCGGGAGGGTCAGGTCGAAGACCAGCGCCTGTTCGATCCCGGCACGGCGCAGCACGGTCAGCAGGACCGTGATGTCACCCTCGAAGCTCGGGGTGGCGTGGTTGACATGGCGGCGGCCGTCGATGGTGATCGGCGTCGCTTCCAACGCCGCGATTTCCGCGTTGCCGTCGGCGTTCTGGTTACGGATCAGGTCGCGGCGGAAAAAATCGTCGCGCGATCCGGCGATCAGCACGAGACGCGACTGCACCGCTTCGGTCAAGGCGCGGCACATGGCGACGGCCGGTTCCAGGTGGCTGCCGTACCCGCGGTTCATGCCGGTCTTGCGCATCTCGCGGTCATAGACGATCGCCATGTAGCTGGGCACGCCGAGGTCGGTGGTCACGTCGAACAGCAGCGGACGGATGCCGGCCAGCTCGAACCGGTGCAGCAGGTCGCGCACGGTGGGCGCGTCGACACTGTCCAGGTCGACCCGCGGCGTCGGCCAGCGCAGCTTGTCGCCGGCATAGCGCCAGCAAGCGACGGAATCGCGCTCGATCACCTCGTAGAGGCCGGAGGCGACGGCTTCCAGGATGTGGTTGCCGCTGGCCAGCCCGTTGGTACCCATGGCGTAGAAGCTGCGCGCGCCCGGCTTGGTACCCGGCGGCATGCTGTGCAGCCCGACCGCCGTCCAGGGGGCGGCAACCGGACGCCCGCCCATCAGATCCCAGCCCCAGGTCCAGATCTCCGGACGGTCGGGGCGGAAAGAGCCGTGCTTGGTTCCCGCCAGCCGGTCCACCGGGATGCGCCCATCGGCAGGCAGGTCGTTCCAGGTCGCCTCGATATGAGGCAGCCGCAGATGTTCGGCGTGATGGAACTCGATCGCCTCCATTGCGGCAGAAACGGTGGCCGCTGCCAGGCTGAAGCCCTTGCCGGCGCTGCCGGACAGGGTCGGGCTGTTGGGGCGGTGCCCAATGACCGTATGGATGCCCAGACGGTCGAGCCCGGTCACGTCGGCCAGCCGCGTGATGCCGCAACTGGCGAAATGGGGCGAGATGCGGGCCAGGGTTTCTTCCGGCGTTGCCGTGCGGTGCGTACCGATGAAGAAGCGCTTGGCGGCGCGGTGGACGGTGTCGCCCAGGCGGATGCCGGGAAACTCCGGATAGACGGTTTCGGGAGATGCGCTGTCAGCCATGGGATGGGTCAGGACTCGCTGCTCCGGCCGGTTCGGGTGGGGTGGTCGCTGTGCTGCAAGGCAGGGGGCGGGGCCGGCCCTCTCTCGAAAGAGAAAAGATCGGCCCCAACCCGATCAAGCCTCGGCCGTGGGATCGTCGCTCGGCGCTGCCGGAGCAGGCGATGCGGATGCCGAAGCCGCGGGGGCGGCGGGGGTCGCCGACGCCGACTGGGCAGCAGCGGACGTCGCAGAGGCAGACGTCGCGGACATCCCCGAAGCCGACTGTGCGGACGCCGAGAAGGCAGACGCCGAGAAGGCCGGGTTCGGGACCGCGGACGCCGACTGCGCCGCAGCAGAGAAGGCCGACGCCGGAGCGGCAACCGCCGAGAAGGCAGGCGCCGGAACCGCGGACACCGACTGCGCCGCAGCCGAGAAGGCCGACGCCGGAGCCGCAACCGCAGAGAAGGCAGGCGCCGGAACCGCGGACGCCGACTGCGCCGCAGCCGAGAAGGCCGACGCCGGAGCCGCAACCGCAGAGAAGGCAGGCGCCGGAACCGCGGACGCCGACTGCGCCGCAGCCGAGAAGGCCGATGCCGGAGCCGCAACCGCAGAGAAGGCAGGCGCCGGAACCGCGGACGCCGACTGCGCCGCAGCCGAGAAGGCCGACGCCGGAGCCGCAACCGCAGAGAAGGCAGGCGCCGGAACCGCGGACGCCGACTGCGCCGCAGCCGAGAAGGCCGACGCCGGAGCCGCAACCGCAGAGAAGGCAGGCGCCGGAACCGCGGATGCCGACTGCGCCGCAGCCGAGAAGGCCGACGCCGGAGCCGCAACCGCAGAGAAGGCAGGCGCCGGAACCGCGGACGCCGACTGCGCCGCAGCCGAGAAGGCCGACGCCGGAGCCGCAACCGCAGAGAAGGCAGGCGCCGGAGCCGCAACCGCAGAGAAGGCAGGCGCCGGAACCGCGGACGCCGACTGCGCCGCAGCCGAGAAGGCCGACGCCGGAGCCGCAACCGCAGAGAAGGCAGGCGCCGGAACCGCGGACGCCGACTGCGCCGCAGCCGAGGTCGCCGATGCGGATTGCGCCGATGCGGAGAAGGCCGGTGCCGGGACCGCCGAAGCCGACTGCGCCGCAGCCGAAGTAGCAGAGGCCGACTGCGCCGCAGCCGACTGGGCGGAAGCCGAGAAGCCGGGTGCCGGGAACGCCGAAGCGGACGCGGACGCCGAGAAGGCCGATGCCGACTGGGCGGAGGCGGAGCTGGCAGAAGCAGACGTTGCGGAAGCGGAGGTGGCAGACGCGGACTGTGCCGAAGCCGAGGTCGCGGAGGCCGAGGCGGCGGTTGCGATCGACTCGACAGCGAGGCCACTGTCCAGTCCGCCTTCCTGACTGGTCAGGTGCTTGAAGGCGTCCGCGGCAGCGGCGCGAACATGCTCGGCGCTGACACCGCCGAACCCACCCTGGGCCAGCAGCGCCTGCTTGCCCGAAATATCGAGTGCGTTCAATTGATTACGGAATTCGCCGTCGGTAGCAAGACGCTTAATGAGGGCGAGTGCCTGTTCGTTGGCCATTTAAGGGCCCCTCCTGCAATCGGTCTGCCATTAGGATTGCTGCGAATGGGAAGCAACAGCTAAACCAATAGCATACGCAATCCGTAAAATTTCTAGTGAAAATGCACAAGAAAGTGCGATTGCCATCGAAATTTAATGCTGCGTCACGGCAACAAGATTATGGAAAAACCCGGTGCATGGCCCGGTTGCCGTTGGCCGCTGGAGCCATGCACCGCCGTCGACAGGCGAACGTGACCGGCTTCAGGCAGGGACTACGTCAGCCGACGCCTTGGCACCCAAAACGGCGCCGAAAGCAGGAGCACTGAAAGCAGGAGCCGCAAAGGCCGGGGCGGCAAAGGCCGGGGCGCTGAAACCAGCCGACGCGATGGCCGGCACGCTGATGGCCGCAGTAGCAGCCGGCCCGCTGATGCCTGCAGTGTCGGCCGGACCACTGATCCCCGCGGTGTCGGCCGGGCCGCTGATCCCTGCCACGGACATGGCCGCAATGCCGGTCACGGCTTGGTCGGCCCGAACCGCGGCAAGCGGATGCTGCATGGCCGGCGGCACAGCCTTACGGACGTCGTCGGCTGCGAGATCCGCAAATCCTTCGGTTGCCAGAAGGGCACGCTTACCTTGGGAACCCTCGCTGTTCAAACGTTTGCGGAATTCGCCGTCGGTGGCGAGACGCTTTATCAAGTCGAATGCAGTCGTCAGTGCCATGACCACTCCCGTTTCTGAAGGGCCGAACCGATCCGGCCGATAGGAGAAGGTTATCCGGTAACACTCACCCACTCAATCGCAAACACTCCTTATGCGGGATTTTTTGCATTGATGAACCATTTTCCGTACGCTCAATCCCAGACCCATGCCAGCAAGAAGATGTCAGAACCTGCCGACACCCGCTTTGAGACGCCGCGCACGCCACTCATCGCGCGTCTGGTGCCAGACATCCGCCTCCGGCGGATTCACCGGCTCGGGCAGCAGAGTGGTGCCACGCATTTCCGCCCCCAACTTGCGCGCAACAGCCTGCGAGGCGATGTTGCGGGGGTGGATGGTGTGGATGACCTCGGTCCAGCCGAGACGATCGAACACCCAGTCGATGGCGGCTGTCGCGCTTTCCACCGCATAGCCTTGGCCCCAGCAGTCGCGCATGACCGCCCAGCCGACTTCCGGCCCAGGCCAGCCTTCAGGCACCCAGGGACCGACGCGACCGACCCAGCGTCCGGTTTCCCTCTCGATGACCGAGAACATGGCGAAGCCCTGGATCGACCAGGCGCCGGCCATGGACAGGAACCCACGCCAGGCGATCGGGCGCGATTGCAGGCCGCCAATGAATTCGGTGGCTTCCGGATCTGCCATCATCGCCGCCCAGGCGTCGAAGTCCTCCGCCCGGGTGGGACGCAGGATCAGCCGAGCCGTCTCCAACACAGGTTCATCCGTGAAGGCCATCATCGCCCTGCCCCAACCATCGCCAAGAAGCGCAACCATCAGCGCGAACACCCTCCTACCATACGGCCCGAATGACGCGTCCGGACAATCGCTTCACAACCGAAGGAACAAGGCGGAACCGCCTTCGTCAACGGTCGCAAGAAATATCATTCACAAGCACCGGACCCGCGTCCAGCGCGAACTGTCGGCACTGCCGCTGCCCCATCCGCAACAACCGAATGCCCCAAATCCGAATTCACGCGTCCGGATCCCTGGCCCGATCCGGAAAACCTGCCTAGGCATTCTGGGCTAGGGCAACCACGCTCCCGCATCCCCATATGATTGGGTGATGCCCTGCCGCAACCTGCGGACGGGCGGGCAAAAAGAACAGAGACAAGAACGGAGCACGACGATGTTGCGGTTTCGGATGGCGATCCTGGCCCTGGCGGCGGTGAGCGGTGCGGCGATGGCGGGTTGGAGCGGCGGGGCCGCGGCCCAGTCCAAGCTGGATTCCTCGGGTCAGCCGGTTTGGGACGAAAGCCATAACCAGCGACCGACTGCGGTCAGCGACCGCGCCCTGCCTGCCGGCGTGGTGACGCTGCGCACGGCGACCTCGGCCCCTGGGATCCTCGGCGTCTATGCCCGCAACGGCCTGCCCTTCGACATCGTGCTGACGCGGGTCGACGCCACCCAGTGCATGAACATCGCGCCGGAGGATTGCGGCCTGCTCGGCACCGACGTCCGCGTCGCCACCGGGGCGGAGGTGCTGGTGCGCAGCCTGCGCCAGGCCGACATGACCCGGACCTACGGCATCACCCCGGTCTACAGCTGGCGCCCGGCCGTCGCCGCCAAGTGAGCGGTGCCGAATGACGGACGGGGCCGCCCGCCCGGCGGCGCGGCGGCCCCGTCCGTCTCTTCCCTATTCCCTTGACTTCCCGTCGGCCGCGGGCTGAATGCCCAAAGACCAGACGGGTTGCCGGCGATGATATCCTTGTCCAAGATCCTCCTTTTGGCGCTGGTGATCGGCGTCGTATGGTTCGGTTGGCGCTGGGTCAACCGCATCCAGGCAATCGGCCGCGCCCGCTCCGCCCCCCGCCGGCAGGATGGGCGCCGCGACGCTGCCGCCGGCCCCGCCGCGCGCGACGCAAGGCCCCACCCCGCCGCCATGGAGGCGGAGGACATGGAGAAATGCCCGGAATGCGGCGCCTATGTCGCACCCCGCTCCGCCGTGTCCTGCGGCCGGCCCTCATGCCCCTACGGCCGCTGACGTCCCGGCCGGCTCCCTTTTTCCCGGCCCGACGGCCCTGACCGCGCCGTTGCCGCGCTGCGGCTTGATTTGACGGTTGCGCCCGCCTATCGTGCGGCGCGTTTCAACACTTCTCATTGTGGACCGTCCATGGCCTCCCAGATCGGGACTTCCGACGGCGGAAACTCCGCCGACCGCCGCGGCCTGTCGTTCCAGGCCCTGATCCTCAAGCTCCACCAGTTCTGGTCGGAGCAGGGTTGCGTCATCCTGCAGCCCTACGACATGGAGGTCGGCGCCGGCACCTTCCATCCGGCGACCACGCTGCGTGCGCTCGGTCCCGATCCCTGGAAGGCCGCCTATGTCCAGCCGTCGCGCCGGCCCAAGGACGGCCGTTATGGCGAGAACCCGAACCGGCTTCAGCATTATTACCAGTATCAGGTGATCATGAAGCCGTCGCCGGCCAACCCGCAGGAACTGTATCTGGACAGCCTGCGTGCCATCGGCATCGATCCGGCGCTGCACGACATCCGCTTCGTCGAGGATGATTGGGAAAGCCCGACGCTGGGCGCCTGGGGTCTCGGCTGGGAAGTGTGGTGCGACGGCATGGAGGTGACGCAGTACACCTATTTCCAGCAGGTCGGCGGCATCGAATGCGATCCGGTCGCGGTCGAGCTGACCTATGGGCTGGAGCGGCTGGCCATGTATGTGCAGGGCGTGGAGAATGTCTACGACCTGGACTTCAACGGCCAGGGGGTGAAGTACGGCGACATCTTCAAGCGCGCCGAGATCGAATACTCGAAGCACAATTTCGAGTTCTCCAACACCGACATGCTGCTCCAGCATTTCAAGGACGCCGAGGCCGAGTGTCAGGCGCTGGTGGCGCAGAACCTTGCGCTGCCCGCCTATGACCAGTGCATCAAGGCGTCGCATCTGTTCAACCTGCTGGACGCCCGCGGCGTGATCAGCGTCGTCGAGCGCGCCGCCTATATCGGCCGCGTGCGCGCGCTGGCCAAGGCCTGCTGCGAAGCCTGGACGGGGGCGAAGTGAATCCCATGACCGAACTTCTGATCGAATTCTTCTCCGAAGAGATCCCCGCCCGCATGCAGGCGCGGGCCGCCGACGACCTCAAGCGCCTCGTCACCGACAAGCTGGCAGCCAACGGCCTGGCCTTCACCAGGGCCGAAGCGCACTCCACCCCGCGCCGTCTGGCCCTGGTGGTCGACGGGCTGGCCGAACGCACCGCCGACGTGCGCGAGGAGAAGAAGGGTCCGCGCCTCGGCTCGCCCGAGCAGGCGGTCGCCGGCTTCCTGAAGTCGGCCGGTCTCGACAGCCTCGACCAGTGCGAGCAGCGCGACACCGGCAAGGGCGTGTTCTATTTCGCGGTGACCGAGAAGAAGGGCCGCGAGACCGCCGACGTGCTGGCGGAGATCATCCCCGCCGCCATGGCCGAACTGCCCTGGCCGAAATCGATGCGCTGGGGCACCGGCACCGTGCGCTGGGTCCGTCCGCTGCACTCGATCATCGCCCTGTTCGGCGGGCGCGTGCTCGACGGCGGCTATGAGATCGGCGGCACCCAGGGCCGCATCGCCTTTGGAAACAGCACCCGCGGCCACCGTTTCCTTGCGCCTGACGCTTTCACAGTCGAGAGCTTCGCCGATTATCGGGAAAAGTTGCTGGCCGCCAAGGTCGTGCTCGACCGCGAGGAGCGCAAGGCCAGGATCAAGGCCGATGCCGAGGCGCTGGCCGCCTCCCAGGGCCTGACCCTGTCGCCCGACGACGCGCTGCTGGAGGAGGTCGCCGGCCTCGTCGAATGGCCCGTCGTGCTGATGGGCAGCATCGACGAGAGCTTCATGGACGTGCCGTCGGAGGTCCTCATCACCTCCATGCGCACGCACCAGAAATATTTCGCCGTGCTGGATGCGGCCGGCAGGATGGCCCCGCGCTTCATCGTCGTCGCCAACACCGAGACGGTGGACGGCGGCAAGGCCGTGGTCGCCGGCAACGAGCGCGTGCTGCGCGCCCGCCTGTCCGATGCCAAGTTCTTCTGGGACCAGGATCGCAAGACCAAGCTGGAAGCCCGCGTCCCGGCGCTGGAGAAGATCACCTTCCATGCCAAGCTGGGCACGGTGGCCGAGAAGGTCACCCGCGTTCAACTGCTGGCCGCCGAGATCGCCCGCGCGATCGGTGCGGACAGCGACGCCGCCAGCCGCGCCGCCCTGCTGTGCAAGGCCGATCTGGTGACCGAGGTGGTCGGCGAGTTCCCCGAGGTGCAGGGGATCATGGGCCGCTACTACGCGCTCGGCCAGGGCGAGAGCGCCGAAGTCGCCAATGCGATCGCCGACCATTACAAGCCGCTTGGCCCGTCCGACAGTTGCCCGACCGCGCCGGTGGCGGTGGCGGTGGCGCTGGCCGACAAGATCGACACGCTGGTCGGCTTCTTCGCCATCGACGAGAAGCCGACGGGCTCGAAGGATCCCTACGCGCTGCGCCGTGCCGCGCTGGGCGTGATCCGACTGGTGCTGGAGAACGGGCTGCGGGTGAAGCTGGCGGAGGTGTTCGCTGCGGCGCACAGCGCCTACAAGGTCAGCGGCTTCGCCCCCGCCGGCAGTGTCGGCGGCGACCTGATGTCCTTCTTCGCCGACCGCCTCAAGGTGGTGCTGCGTGAGCAGGGCGTGCGCCACGATCTGGTGGATGCGGTGTTCGCGCTCGGCGGCGAGGACGATCTGGTGCGGCTGCTCGCCCGCGTGAAGGCTCTGCAGGCCTTCGTCGGCTCCGAGGAGGGCGCCAACCTGCTGGCGGCCTACAAGCGCGCCTCCAACATCGTCCGCATCGAGGAGAAGAAGGACGGCCGCAGCTATGAAGGTCAGATTGACATTTCTCAGCTTGTCACTGCCGAAGAGCAGGCTCTTTATAGTTCGTTGGGAGAAGTTGACGACATTGCAGAACCGTATATTGCTAAAGAAGACTTCGCCGGCACCATGGCAGCTCTGGCGAAGCTGCGCGGCCCGGTGGACGCCTTCTTCGACAAGGTGACGGTGAACGCCGAGGATAAGGAGTTGCGCGCCAACCGCCTGCGCCTGCTGACGCAGATCCGCAGGACGCTGAACGCGGTCGCAGAGTTCTCGAAGATCGAGGGGTGAGTGCGGGGGGCATCAGCCCCCTCAAGCCGACGGCCCCCTCCCCATCCCTCCCCCGCCTTCGGCGGTGGAGGGGGCGGGACGCTTGTCCGCGTTACTGAAATGCCAAAGCGGCGGCAGTCCCCTCTCCCGCGATCGGACCGGCCTTCGGCCGGCCGAGGGCGGGGGAGGGTTAGGGAGGGGGCAAAAGACGCGCCCCCGACCTTACCGCTCACAGCCCCGCCAAGGCCCGCCGGATCGCCATCCGGAAGGCGTCCATCGAGGCGATGTCGAGCAGGAACAGCGTATGTCCGCGGGCGTCGCCGGCAGCCAGCGCCATGTCGATGCGCACGAACAGCACCGGGTCGGTGGCCGAGCCGATGACCGCCTCCGGCGCACCGGAGCCATAGCCGGGAACCGCGCCCGACAACTCGCCACCGATCAGGTTCGACAGACTGGCGAGGCAGCCGTTCAGGATGATGTTGCCGATCTCGGTCAGCGCATCCTGCTCCATCTCGCCCGGGGCCTCGGCATCCGGATCGACCGGTATCAGCCGGCCGACCAGGGCCAGCGTGCCACGTTCGGGAAAGATCAGCATCGCTTCGCCGGTGAAGGGGCCGGTGAAGGCGCCACGCACCGCGCAGACGGGCGAGCCGTCCTCCAGGTCGCCGCCGACCTCCCGGGTGATGCGAGCGCGGGTCGACACGGCGAAGGACGGCACCGACAGATGCACCTCCTCCCCCAGCATGGAGCTGAGGGCGGCCGCCGGCTCGCCCATGCCGATGTTGAACAGCTCGGCGATGGCATCGGCCTCGTCGGCGTCGAAGCGCAGCGGATCCGCGGATGCCGGAACCGATGGCGACTCGTCCATCGCCATCACTGCCCGGCCGCGGCGAGGAAGTCGCGGATCTTGTCCGAGGTGATCGGCTTGGCGATGAAGCGGATGCCCAAAGCCTCCGCCTTGCGCCGCAGCGCATCCTGGACATTGGCGGTCAGCAGCCCGATGGGCAGGCCGGTGAACCGCTCCTTCAGCCGTTCGGCGAGAACCAGCCCGTCCATGCCCGGCATGTTGTAGTCGACGATGGCGGCGACCGGCGGCGCCTCGCCGACGATCTCCAGAGCCTCCTCGCCGCTCGCCGCGGTGACGATGGTCCAGTCCGGCCGCAGAGAGGCGATGACGCTGGAGACCATGTTGCGCGCCAGTCTGCTGTCGTCCACGACGAGGATGCTGGTCATACGGTTACTTCCGCCATAAAGAGTCACGTTTATACCTGTTGGTTTCTTACCGCAAAGCGCCCCTTGTCACAACAGAGGCCCACGACATGTCCGGTATCTTCGATCGATGCGGCCTGCCGACATGGTGATGCTCACCCACGAAACGTCTCCACCGGTCCCGGTCCGCGCCGTGCTCGACACCAACATCCTGGTCGCCTACGCCCTGTTGGACAGCGGCGCGGGACGCAGTCAGGGCGGACGGTACGGCGCGATCCGCCAGTGCGTCGAGCGGGTGCGCGGCGACCGCGGGCTGGTCGGCAGCGCCGAGACGCTGGCCGAGTTGGCCGAAGTGCTGATGCGTCCCACCTTCGACCGCTACGCCGCGACCGCGGACCGGCGCCGGTTCCTGGATGCCGTCGCGGCGGAGACGGTTCTGGTCGCTCCGGCCACGGTCGGACGCCTGTGCCGCGATCCCGAGGACGACATGTTCCTGGCTGCCGCCATCGGCGGAGCCGTGCCCTGGCTCGTGACGGTCGACCGCCAGCTCCTGTCGGTGCGTAAGGCCGGCGAGACCCGCGTGCTGCGGCCCGAACGCTTCCTGAACGCCGTGGCCTGAGCCGATGCCCGCCAGATTCTCCTAGACAAACCAGATGCGGTTTCTAGAATGAAAAGGGAACACATCGCAAACTGCGAGTGAACGGCAATGGCCGCAGGCCGGTTATGGCATCGGCTTTGATGATGCGCAGGGGGCATCTGCAGCGATGAGCGTCCAACGGCTTCTGTTCGACGACCTGCCGGTAACGGAGCCGACGCGCAAGCCGCGCCGTCCGCGGGCCGCAGGCACTGCGGCTGTCATGGCGGCACAGGTCGCGGTCGACATGGTGCGTGGGGCTGCCCCCTTGCCGAAGACCCCGGCCTTGGTGGCCGCCGCCACCCTGCCGCTCGCGCCGCCACCACCGCCCCCTCCTCCGCCCGCCTTCGATCCGGCGGCATTGTCGAACGCCGAGATGCGGGCGCTGGTGCAGGCCTTGCCGGACCAGCGCCTCGCCCATCTGCTGATCGAGGCTGCGCGGGAGCTGAAGCACCGCGCCATGCCCGACCGCGGCGACCCGGATGGTGAATACGACGATATGCCGCAGCAGCCCAATCCCGCCCTGCTGCGCGCTGCGCAACAGGTGGTCGGCGACCTCTCCGGCGATGAATTCTGACCCCGGCTCCACTGTCGGGGTGACTCCTTAGCCAATAAAGTTTCCGAGACAAAACGCGCGGCTTTATGTCATGATCCTTCCCAGCCCGCGCTGTACCTGCCGCATCGCACAATAAAGCGGCCGCCAGACGCCACCGGGCCCGCCGAACCCATAAGCGACGTCTCCCGGAGGGGGCTTTGGACTGGATATCTTGGTTGCAGGAATGGGGGAATGCCTTTTACCCGCTGGCCTTTGTCTGGGCCTTTTTTGAAGGTGAAACATTTGTAATCTTCGGCGGGATGGGTGCCAAGCTCGGGATCGTCAATCTCTATTGGCTGGTCGGCACCGTGTGGGTCGGCAGCTTCATGGGCGACCAGCTGTGGTTCTGGCTCGGCCGCCGCTGGGGCTCCAAGGCGCTTGCCCGCTTCCCGTCGGCCGAGGTTCATGCCAGCCGGGTGCTGCGCTGGCTTGAAAAATACGGCGTGGCCTTCATCCTGGTCTTCCGCTTCCTCTATGGCGTGCGGAACATCGCATCGGTCGCCATCGGCACCTCGCGCATGCCCTGGTCGCGCTTCCTGTTCTGGAACTTCATCGCTGCCGGCATCTGGGCCTGGAGCTTCGCCGGCGCCGGTTACATGTTCGGCGAAGCCGCTGCAGCCATGGGCGAGAACGGCCCGAAGATCCTGCTGCTGACCGGCCTCGCCATCGGCGGCCTGTGGCTTGCCATCAAGAGCATCCGCTGGGTCCGCCGCCGCGCGCTCGCCGCGACCAACGCCGCGGAATAGACAGCCCCCCGCTTCCGGTTCACTGCCTCTCCCGGCGACGTGGACGGCACCGCAAACGAAAAGGCCCTCTCCAATCGGAGAGGGCCTTCTGCGTTCAGCGCTGCGGGGCCGGTTACAGCTCCGCGGCCATGTAGTTGGGCAGCCAGCCTTCGTTGGCGTCGCGCAGGCGCTTCAGCGACACGATGTCGCCGCCGCGGCCCGACAGCGCGGTGCCGCGGGTCTCGCCCAGCACCGCGACCGGAACGCCGGTCGCCTTGGCCTTCTCCTGCACCGCCGCGGCGTCTTCCGGACGGACGGCCAGGACGTAGCGGCCCTGGTCCTCGCCGAACAGCACGCGCGGGGACGCGCCGTCGAAGCCGGTCAAGTAGGCGCCGACGCCGCCGGCCAGCGCCATTTCGGCGATGGTGACGAGCAGGCCGCCGTCGGCCACGTCATGGCTCGACACCACCAGACCCTCGTGGATCAGGCCGCGGACGAAGTCGCCGTTGCGCCGCTCGACCGCCAGATCGACCGGCGGGGGTGCACCCTCCTCGCGGCCGAGGATCTCGCGCAGGAACAGCGACTGGCCGAGATGGCCCCCATTGGAATTCGTCGTGTCGCCAACCGCAAGGATCACGTCGCCCTCACCTCGGAAGGCGATGCCGACCGCGATCATCGCATCGGGCATGATGCCGACGCCGCCGATGGCCGGGGTCGGCAGGATCGCCTCGCCGTTCGTCTCGTTGTAGAGCGAGACGTTGCCCGACACGACCGGGAAGTCGAGCGCCTTGCAGGCCTCGCCGATGCCTTGGACGGCGCCGACGAACTGGCCCATGATCCGCGGCTTCTCCGGGTTGCCGAAGTTCATGTTGTCGGTGATGGCGAGCGGCAGCGCGCCCACCGCCGACAGGTTGCGCCACGCCTCGGCCACGGCCTGCTTGCCGCCCTCGACCGGGTCGGCCAGGCAGTAGCGCGGGGTGCAGTCGGTGGTGATGGCGACCGCCTTGGTCTGGCCCGGCACGCGGACGACCGCGGCGTCGGCCTGCCCCGACATGAAGCGGGTGTCGCCGCCGACGAGGCTGTCATACTGCTCCCAGATCCAACGCTTGGAGGCGAGGTCGGGGCAGCCGAACAGCTTGGTCAGGGTGTCGCCGAGTTCGGCCGCATAGCCGTCGAGCACGCTGTCGGCGACATCCTCGGCCTTCGGCGTCGGCTCCCACGGGCGGTCATATTCCGGCGCGGCGTTCGACACCGGGGCGATCGGCATGTCGCACCAGGTCTCGCCATACATCTTGATGACGAGGTTGCCGGTGTCGGTCAGGTGGCCGATGACGGCGAAGTCCAGCTCCCACTTGTCGAAGATGGCCTTCGCCACCTCCTCGCGGCCGGGCTTCAGGATGATCAGCATGCGCTCCTGGCTTTCGGAGAGCATGATCTCATAGGGCGTCATCGCCTCTTCGCGCATCGGCAGGCTGTCGAGCGTCAGCTCGATGCCGAGACCGCCCTTGCCGGCCATCTCGACCGACGAGGAGGTCAGGCCGGCGGCGCCCATGTCCTGGATGGCGACGATGGCGTCGGTCTCCATCAGCTCCAGGCAGGCTTCGATCAACAGCTTCTCGGTGAAGGGATCGCCAACCTGCACGGTCGGGCGCTTCTCCTCCGAATCCTCGGTGAACTCGGCGGACGCCATGGTAGCGCCGTGGATGCCGTCGCGGCCGGTCTTGGATCCCACGTAGACGACAGGGTTGCCGATGCCGGCGGCGGCCGAATAGAAGATCCTGTCGGTCTTGGCGACACCCACGGTCATGGCGTTGACCAGGATGTTGCCGTTGTAGGCCGGGTGGAAGTTGGTCTCGCCGCCCACGGTCGGCACGCCGACGCAGTTGCCGTAGCCGCCGATGCCGGCGACCACGCCCGAGACCAGATGGCGGGTCTTGGGATGGGAGGGATCGCCGAAGCGCAGCGCGTTCATGTTGGCGATGGGACGCGCGCCCATCGTGAACACGTCGCGCAGAATGCCGCCGACGCCCGTCGCCGCGCCCTGGTAGGGCTCGATGTAGGACGGGTGGTTGTGGCTCTCCATCTTGAAGATGACGGCGTCGCCGTCACCGATGTCGACCACGCCGGCATTCTCGCCGGGGCCGCAGATCACCTGCGGGCCGGTGGTCGGCAGCGTCTTCAGCCACAGCTTGGACGATTTGTAGGAGCAATGCTCCGACCACATGACCGAGATGATGCCCATCTCGGTGAAGGTCGGGGTGCGGCCCATGATGGCGAGCGCGTTCTCGTATTCCGCCTCGGACAGGCCGAACTCGCGGGCCAGTTCCAGGGTGACGGGGCGCTCCTGCGCCCGGGTAGCGTCCGCGCTCACGACAGGGCCTCCACCAGACCTTCGAACATCGGCTTGCCGTCGGTGTTGCCGTGCAGGGCCTCCACCGCGTCTTCGGGGTGCGGCATCAGGCCGAGCACGGTGCGCTTGGCGTTGAAGATGCCGGCGATGTCGGACACCGAGCCGTTCGGGTTGCCGCGCGGGTCGGCCCGCGCCTCGTCGCCGACATAGCGGAAGGCCACCTGCCCCTCGCCGTCCAGCCGCTTCACCGTCTCCGCGTCGGTCCAGTAGTTGCCGTCGCCATGGGCGACCGGGAAGCGGACGATCTGGCCCTTCGCGTATTTCTTCGTGAAGGGGCTGTCGGTGTTCTCCACCCGCAGATGCTGGACGCGGCAGACGAACTTCAGGGCGCCGTTGCGCATCAGCGCGCCGGGCAGCAGCCCGGCCTCGGTGATGATCTGGAAGCCGTTGCAGACGCCGAGAACGCGGACGCCCTGGTCGGCCCGCGCCTTGACCTCGCGCATGATCGGCGAATGCGCCGCCATGGCGCCGGAGCGCAGATAGTCGCCATAGGAGAAGCCGCCGGGCACGACGATCAGGTCGACCTTGGGCAGTTCGGTGTCGCGGTGCCAGACCAGATGCGGCTTGGTCCCGCTGACGGCCTCCAGCGCGGCGACGGCGTCGCGTTCGCGGTTGGAGCCGGGGAAAACGACGATGGCGGCCTTCATGGGGCGGTCAAAATCCGGCGTCGTGAGGGGGAGGAGTTCGCGCCGGACACTAAAGCCGCCGCCCCGGCAAAGCAAGAGTCGGCCAGGGGCGGCGGACTTGTCGGCAGCGCATTACAGGGAGCGCGTTACAGGGTGGGCGCATCCTCCTCCGGGTAGGCGGTGATGCGGTGCAACGACAGGTCGGCGCCCTTGTACTCCTGTTCGGGGTCGAGGCGGATGCCGACGGTGACGCGCAGCAGGCCGTAGACCGCCAGCCCCGACGCGAGGCCGAAGGCAGCACCGCCCAGCGTACCGACGGTCTGGCTCAGCAACGATACGCCGCCCAGCCCGCCCAGCGCCTCCTGCCCGAAAATGCCGGCCAGCAGGCCGCCGGTCAGGCCGCACAGCCCGTGCAACGGCCAGACGCCCAGCACGTCGTCGATCTTCCAATCGATCTGGCACTTGTTGAAGGCCCAGACGAACAGCAGCCCGGCGACGCCGCCGGTGACCAGCGCGCCCAGCGGGTGCATGACGTCGGACCCGGCGCAGACCGCCACCAGACCGGCCAGCGCGCCGTTATGGACGAAGCCGGGGTCGGTGCGGCTGATCACCAACGAGGTGACGATGCCGCCGACCATCGCCATCAGCGAGTTCAGCGCGACCAGACCGGACACGCCGTCCAGCGCCTGCGCGCTCATCACGTTGAAGCCGAACCAGCCGACGCACAGGATCCAGGCGCCCAGAGCCAGGAAGGGGATGTTCGACGGCGGGATGGCGATCAGCGAACCGTTGGCACGGTAGCGGCCGCGGCGGTTGCCAAGGTTCAGCACCGCGCCCAGCGCCACCCAGCCGCCGAAGGCATGGACCACGACCGATCCGGCGAAATCGTGGAAGGGCTGGCCGAAGCTCGCCGCCATCCAGCCCTGCAGGCCGAAGCGGGTGCCCCACACCGTACCTTCGAGCAGCGGGTAGAACAGCGCGATCAGCGCCAGCGTCGCCCCGGCCTGCGGCCAAAAGCGGGCGCGCTCGGCGATGCCGCCCGACACGATGGCCGGCACCGCGGCGGCGAAGGTCGCCAGGAAGAAGAACTTCACCAGATCGTAGCCATAGGCGGCAAAGCCGCCGCTTCCCTTGCCGACCAGCGTACGGGCGTCGGCAAAGAAGTCGACGCCGTAGGCGACGGCATAGCCGACGAGGAAATAGGCGATGGTCGACATGGCGAAGTCGGACAGAATCTTCACCAATGCGTTGACCTGGTTCTTGCGCCGGACCGTCCCGACCTCCAGCAGGGCGAAGCCGCAATGCATCGCCAGCACCATCACCGCGCCCATCAGCACGAAAAGGACGTCGCCACCCGTCTTTGCCGCATCCATTCTGCATAAACCTTCAGCATTTCGCCTAAAAAAGCGGCGAACTGCTAACAGATAAGGCAGATATGCGCAAGGGCGTAGCTGACGTTCGGGTGGGCAGCGTGGCGGAAATACAGCACAAAAAGCGGGCGAACCCACTTTGGGTTGCCCGCTGTCTGCGCAAGAACGATGCCAGATGATGAAGAGGGAGGCGTTACAGCCCGGCGATGGTCATGCCGTCGATGCGCACGGTCGGCGCATCCATCCCAAAACGCAGCTCCAAATCGTCGGCGGCCTCCATGTTGAGGAACATGTCCTTGAGGTTGCCGGCGATGGTGATCTCGTTGACCGGATAGGAGATCTGGCCGTTCTCGATCCAGAAACCGCCGGCGCCGCGGCTGTAATCGCCGGTGACGCCGTTGACGCCCATGCCCATCAGGTCGGTGACATAGAAGCCGTCCTTGATCTCCGCCAGCATGTCGGCGCGGCTGCGCTTGCCGGCGGCCATGTAGACGTTGGCGGGGGCCGGGCCGGGCGGGCCGGAGGTGCCGCGGGCGGCATGGCCGGTGGTCTGCAGGCCGAGCTGCCGGGCCGAGCGCAGGTCGAGCAGCCAGGTGGTGAGCACGCCGTCCTCGATCAGGGTGCGGCGCGACACTTCGACGCCCTCGGCATCGAAGGGGCGGGAGCGCAGGCCGCGCTTCACATGCGGATCGTCGACGATGGTGATGGAGGAGGCGAAAATCTGCTGCCCCATCCGGTCCTTGAGGAAGCTGGTGCCGCGGGCGATGCTGGGACCGCTGATGGCGCCGGTCAGGTGGCCGAGCAGACCGCGCGACACCCGCGGGTCGAACAGCACCGGCACCTTGCAGCTCTTGACCCGGCGTGGATTCAGGCGGCGCACCGCGCGCTCGCCGGCCTCGCGGCCGATCTCGGCGGGGGCGCGCAGGTCGCCGCCATAGACCTTGCTGTCATAATCATAGTCACGCTCCATCCCGGTGCCGGTCCCGACGATGACGGAGGCCGACAGCGACTGGCGCGACACGCCGTAGCTGCCGGCAAAGCCGTTGGACGCGGCGATGGCGATGGTCGAGCGGCTCCAGCTGGCATCGGCCCCTTCGGAATTGGTGACGCCCTCGACGGCCAGCGCGGCCTCTTCGGCGATACGGGCGCGCTCGATCAGTGTTTCCGACGACGGCTCCTCAGCATCGCAGATGTCGAGGTCGGGCCAACTGCGGGCCAGCTGCTCCGGGTCGGCGATTCCGGCAAAGCCGTCCTCCGGCACCACGCGGGCCATGGCGATGGCGCGCTCGACCAGTTCGCCCAGCGCCTTGGCGCTACGGTCGGTGGAGGAGACGATGGCCTGCCGCTTGCCGATGAACACCCGAAGGCCGAGATCGCCCGACTCCGAGCGCTCCAGCTTCTCGGTGCTGCCCAGCCGCTGGGCGAGGGAGACGGACGCGCTGTCGAACAGCACGGCGTCGGCTGCATCCGCCCCGGCGGCGCGCGCCTTGGCGATCAGGTCGTCCAGCAGGTTCAGGACCCCGGACGAATCCGTCTTGTGCTGGTCGTTCGGCGAAACGGTCATCAGGCTCTCCGGTTGGTCTCCGTCCTTGTCTACCAAATGGGACGGCGACGCGGAACGGGGAAGAGGCGAAATGCCCCCTCCCCGCTCCGCGTCGCCGTCGATACCGTCCCCGGTTGGGGGATCAGGCCAGTTCGCGCCGGCAGACCGGGGCGTTCAGCGCCGGAACCTTCAGGGCGAAGGCGCCGTCACCCAGCAGCGACTGCACGACCAGCAGCAGGGTCCAGAAGGCCGGAAACTCCCAACCGCCGCCCGGCGCATTGAAGACCCAGCCGTTGCCCGCATGCTGGAGGGTCGCGCCAATCAGGATGGGCAGCAGGGCAAGCGCAATCCAGCGGGTATAGACACCGGCGATCAGCAGAAGCCCGCCGCCGATCTCGCCCAGGATCACCAGATAGGCGAAGGCGCCGGGGTAACCGATGCTCTCGAAATAGCCGACGGTGCCGGGAATGGTGAAGGTCAACACCTTCAGGACCAGCCCGTGGGCCAGGAACAGCATGCCGAGCGCGACACGCAGAAGGAAGGCGGCATAGAGAGCGGTGCGGATGTCGATCATGGCCAGGGTCTCCTCAAATTCAGGGCGGCGGGTCCAAGCTGGGTGGGGGCCGCGTTTCGTCTGAAGAGGAGATTAGCCGGTTCCGTGGGCGTGATAATCCGCGGAGTTCGCGATGGTTTGTTGTAAATAGAAGGACAATTCAGCGGAGCGGTGCCCTCTCCCGACTCGGGAGAGGGCAATTCGGTCCCTCACCCCCGCTTCCAGGTGGTGCCCTGCGGCCCGTCTTCCAGCACGATGCCCTTGTCGGCCAGCTCCTTGCGGATGCGGTCGGCCTCGGCGAAGTTCTTTGCCGCGCGGGCGGCCTTGCGGCCGGCGATCAACTGCTCGACGTCCGCGTCGCTCAACCCCTCGGCGCCACCGGCCGGAGCCCAGCGGAACCACGCCTCCGGATCCTGCTGCAACAGGCCGAGCTGCTGGCCGGCCCCCAGCAGGGCCCCCTTGGCAGCGGCCTTCTCGGCGTCGCTCTTCGTCTTGTTCACGGCGGTTGCCAGCTCGTGCAGGTGGGCGATGGCGAGCGGGCTGTTCAGATCGTCTTCCAGCGCAGCGAGCACGTCGAACGGCACCTCGGCGACGGCCGGAGCCGGATCGCCGCGCAGCGCCTGATACCAGCGGTCGAGCGTGCCCTTGGCCTGGCGGATGCCCTCGCGAGTGAAATCCAGCGGCTGGCGGTAATGTGCGCTCAACAGGGTCAGGCGGATCGCCTCGCCGGGGAACTCGTCCAGCAGGTCATGCACGGTGAAGAAGTTGCCGAGCGACTTCGACATCTTCTCGCCTTCGACCGTCACGAAGCCGTTGTGGACCCAATAGCGGGCCAGCCGGTCGGTGCCGTTGGCGCAGCAGCTCTGCGCGATCTCGTTCTCATGGTGCGGGAAGATCAGGTCCAGCCCGCCGCCATGGATGTCGAAGGTGGCGCCCAGATGCTCCTTCGCCATGGCCGAGCATTCGATGTGCCAGCCCGGCCGCCCGCGGCCCCACGGGCTGTCCCAGCCGGGCTGATCGGGGCTGCTCGGCTTCCACAGCACGAAGTCGGAGGCGTCGCGCTTGTAGGGTGCCACCTCCACCCGCGCGCCAGCGATCATGTCGTCCAGCGAGCGGCGGGACAGCTGGCCGTAGCTCGGCATCGACGGCACCGAGAACAGCGCATGGCCTTCGGCGGCATAGGCGTTGCCGCGCTCGATCAGCGTCGCGATCAGCGCGATCATCTGGCCGATATGCTGGGTCGCCCGCGGCTCGATGGTCGGGCGCCGGGCGTTCAGCGCGTCCATGTCGGCATGGAACAGGTCGGTGGTGCGGGTGGTCAGCGCGTCGATCGGCTCACCGCTGTCGCGCGCGCGGTCGATGATCTTGTCGTCCACGTCGGTGATGTTGCGGACATAGGTCACCGCCGGATAGAGCCGCGACAGCAGCCGGAACAGCAGGTCGAACACCACCACCGGCCGGGCGTTGCCGATATGGGCGGTGTCGTAGACCGTCGGACCACAGACATACATGCCGACATGGTCCGGGCGAAGCGGCTCGAAGCGCTCCTTGCGGCGGGTCAGCGTGTTGTAGAGGTCCAACGGCACGATCCGAACTCCCGGGAAAGAAGGGTCTGGAAAAGAAAGGGTTATGCGGTCTCTCCGCCCAGCCGGCGAAGCGCCCGCGCGCGCCCGATCAGGGGTAGCAGGTTCTTCAACTCCGGTCCATGGTCGCGCCCGGTCAGCGCCCGGCGCAGAGGGAGGAACAGGTCCTTGCCCTTGCGGCCGGTCGCCGCCTTCACCGCATTGGTCCAGGCGCCCCAGGTGGCGGTATCCCACGGTTCGGCGGGCAGGAGATCCGCCGCCTGCGCCAGGAAGGCGGCATCCTCCACCAGCGGCGCCACCGGCGCATGGGTGACCGCCCACCAGTCGCCGGCATCGGCCAGCCGCGACAGGTTCGGCCGCACCGCCTCCCAGAAGACGGGGTCGACCCCGGCCAGCCCCAGCGCCTCCAGCCGACCGGCAACCGCGTCGAACGGGGTCAGGTGCAGGATGCGGGCGTTCAGCCGGCCCAGCTCCTCCGGATCGAATTTCGGCGTGCCGCGGGCGATCTTGGACAGGTCGAACTCGGCCACCAGCTCGTCCAGGGTCAGCCGCGCCTCGATCGGGTCGGAGGTGCCGAGCTTGGCCAGCAGGCTGTTGACCGCCATCCGCTCGATGCCGTCCTCATCGCGCAGGCTGGCGACCGACAGGCTGCCCAACCGCTTCGACAGCCCCTGCCCGCCGGCATCGGTCAGCAGCGGCAGATGGGCGAAGGACGGCACCGCGGCGCCGATTGCCTGGAAAATCTGGCTCTGCACCGCGGTGTTGGCGACATGATCCTCGCCGCGGATGATGTGGGTGATGGCGAAGTCTGCATCGTCCACCACGCTGGTCAGGGTGTAGAGTGGCCGGCCATCCTCGCGGATCAGCACCGGGTCGCTCAGCGCCGTGCCCTCGAAATGCACCGGTCCGCGGACGAGGTCGGTCCATTCCACCGGCGTCGGGGTCAGCATGAAGCGCCAATGGGGCTTGCGTCCCTCGGCTTCCAGCCGGGCGCGGTCGGCGTCGGTCAGGCGCAGCGCCGCACGGTCGTAGATCGGCGGACGCCCCTGCGACACCAGGCTGGCGCGCTTGAGGCTCAGTTCCTCCGGAGTCTCGTAGCAGGGATAGAGCCGGCCGGCGGCCTTCAGCGCGGCGGCAGCCTGGTCATAGCGCGGATAGCGGTCGCTTTCGCGGGCGAAACGATCCCAGCTCAGGCCGAGCCAGGTCAGGTCCGCCGCGATGGCGTCGGCGAATTCCTGGGTCGAACGCTCCTCGTCGGTGTCGTCCAGCCGGAACATGAAGCTGCCGCCCGTTTTGCGCGCGAACAGCCAGTTGACCAGGGCCAGTCGCACATTGCCGACATGGATGCGGCCGGTCGGGCTGGGGGCGAAACGGACGGCTGTGGGCATGGCGGTGCTGGTCATGGCGGGACTCGCTTGAAACGGACTGACCCGGACGAAGGGGTGCGCTGTCCTAGCATGCCGGACCGCCGGCCGGAAGTGCCGCAGCCGGCCCTCAGGCCGGCGTTCAGACCGGTCCGGGCCGGTCGCCGAGCGTCTTGTTCAAGGTACGCACCTGCCGGTTCAGCGTGTCGATCTGCTCGCGGTCCATGCCGGACCGTTCGACCAGCGTGTCCCCCAGGCAGCGGCTCTCACCCAGCAGGCTGCGGCCGGCATCGGTCAGCCAGACCTGGACCTGCCGCTCGTCGAGCCGGCTGCGCTGCCTTTCCAACAGTCCGACCTGTTCCAGCCGCTTCACCGGCGGGGTCGCCGTGCTCGATTCCAGCGCCAGCCGGTCGGCGATCGCGCCCACCGTCGCGCCGTCCGCCTCCCCCAGCACACTGAGGATCAGGTACTGCGGATAGGTGATGCCCATCGCATCCAGCATCGGCTTGTAGGTGCGGGTGATCGCCATGCTGGTCATGTAGAGGGCGAAACAGAGCTGGTCGTCCAATGGGATAGAGAGCGGGATAGAGAGCGGGATAGAGGGCGGGATGTTGGGCGGACTGGCCATGGTGCCTCTCCTTGGGACCGCTGCCTTCTTCATATCACGGGAAATGATATCGCGATAAAAAATTGTCTGGACAGCCCGGTCCGAGCGGCGTAAGCATTTCCTTATCGCGATATTGAATTCCGCACAATGATTCTCCGGCGCATCACCGATGCACCGCCTACCCGCAACGGACACTCCAGCAAGGAAGATCGACATGACGAGCCAGATCGAAGACACCCATGCGAATCCCGGCACCTCCCGGCGGGGCCTGCTCGCCGCGGGGCTGGGCCTGACCGCAGCCGCCGCCGTGGCACAAACCGCCCAGGCGGCGCAAGGCGGGCCGGCGGCTGCCGGCAAGAGCCATGGCAAGGGCGGCGGTACCAGCGGCGGCAAGGGCAGCGGCACTTTCACCACCAAGGACGGCGCGCAGATCTTCTACAAGGACTGGGGCACCGGCCAGCCCATCGTCTTCCATCATGGCTGGCCGCTGTCGTCCGACGACTGGGATGCCCAGATGCTCTATTTCCTGGGCAAGGGCTTCCGGGTCATCGCCCATGACCGGCGCGGCCATGGCCGCTCGACCCAGACCGATACCGGGAACGAGATGGACACCTATGCCGCCGACGTCGCCGCGCTGGCAGCCCATCTCGACCTGAGGAACGCCATCCATATCGGCCATTCGACCGGCGGCGGCGAGGTCGCCCGCTATGTCGCCCGGCATGGCGGCAACGGCCGCGTCGCCAAGGCGGTGCTGATCGGCGCGGTGCCGCCGATCATGCTGAAGACGCCGGCCAATCCTGGCGGCCTGCCGCTGGAGGTGTTCGACGGTTTCCGCGCGGCGCTCGTCGCCAACCGCGCCCAGTTCTTCCGCGACATTCCCGCCGGCCCCTTCTATGGCTTCAACCGAGACGGCGCCAAGGTCTCGCAGGGGGTGATCGACAATTGGTGGCGCCAGGGCATGATGGGCGGCGCCAAGGCCCATTACGACTGCATCAAGGCCTTCTCGGAAACCGACTTCACCGAGGATCTGAAGAAGATCGACGTGCCGGTGCTGGTGATGCATGGCGATGACGACCAGATCGTGCCGATCGCCGATTCCGCCCTGCTGGCCGTCAAGCTGCTGAAGCGCGGCACGTTGAAGGTGTACAAGGGGCTGCCGCACGGCATGGCGACCACCCATGCCGAGACCATCAACCCCGACCTGTTGGCCTTCATCAAGGGCTGATGCGGCCCTGCGACCGCAAGGATCGGATCGCCGGGGCGGCGGGAGGGCGACGGCGGGAGGAGCGCAAGCCTCCCCCGCCGCGCGAGCGATTTTGCCGCAGCCGGAAGCATGGTAGGCGGGAACGGCGGCCTGCGTTAGCTTGGCGGCAAATCCATCCCTCGGAGACATCCCATGGCGGAAAAGAGCTTGCGGATCGGCGTCGTGCTGTCGGGCTGCGGCGTGTACGACGGCACGGAAATCCATGAAGCGGTCTGCACCCTGCTGGCCATCGCCAGGGCGGGCGCGGAGGCAGTGTGCTACGCTCCCGACATCCCGCAGGCCCATGTCGTCGACCACCTGACCGGCCAGGAGACCGGCGAGAACCGCAACGTGCTGGTCGAATCGGCCCGCATCGCCCGCGGCAGGATCACTGCGCTCAGTGAATTCTCGGCCGGCGACGTCGATGCGCTGATCTTCCCCGGCGGCTTCGGTGCGGCGAAAAACCTCAGCGATTTCGCCTTCAAGGGAGCCGACTGCTCGGTCAACCCGCAGGTGGTCGCCGCGGTCGCGGCCATGCGCGCCGCCGGCAAGCCGATCGGCGCGCTGTGCATCGCCCCCGCGATCCTCGCCAAGATCCTGGGTCAACAGGGGGTGGAACTGACGGTCGGCAATGATCCCGGCACCATCGCCGCGCTGGAGGCGATGGGCGCGGTCCACCGCACCACCACCCATGGCGAGATCGTGGTGGATCCGGAGCTGAAGATCGTCACCTCGCCCTGCTACATGCTGGACGCCGACCTGGCCCAGATCGCCGAGGGTGCCGAGAATACGGTCAAGGCTCTGGTCGAACTGACGCGCTGAGCGCGTCGCGCGGCTCAAGACGAGCGGATGACGAGCAGATGACGAGGGGGGGGGGTGGCGATACCTCCTTCGTCACAACCAATGTCACATCGCTGCGAAACAATTCATTAACCGACACCCCCACACCCTTGCCATCAGTTTCATTTCCAAGGCGAGGGCTGGCGATGACCTGCATAGTGGGGTTGGTGGAGGGTGATCGGGTGTGGATGGGGGGCGACAGCGCCGGGGTCAACGGGCTGGACATCACCGTCCGCGCCGACACCAAGGTGTTCCGCAATGGCGATTGCCTGATCGGCTTCACCAGTTCCTTCCGCATGGGCCAACTGCTGCATTACCGGCTGGAGGTTCCGTCGCGCGACGGCGGCACCGACCTGTTCCGCTACATGGTGGTCGATTTCGTCGACGCCGTGCGCAACTGCCTGAAGGACGGCGGTTACGCCCACCGCTCCAACGATGTCGAGACCGGCGGCACCTTCATGGTCGGGTTGGAGGGGCGCCTGTTCACCGTACAGTCCGACTATCAGGTCGGCGAGGCGGTGCGCGGCTTTCATGCCATCGGCTGCGGGTCGGACTATGCGCTGGGTTCGCTCGCCTCCACGGCCGGCCAGCCACCGGAAGAGCGGGTGTTGAAGGCCCTGGAATGCGCCGAGTTGTTCAATGGCGGCGTCCGGGCTCCCTTCACCATCCAGTCGAGCCTGCGCCGGCCTCAACTCGCACTGACCGAAGCAGCGTAAATCCTCCCGACCAAAGTAGAACGTGACGGCCAAGGCTTCGCTCTGGTCATCCAAAGCATCGTGGCGTATGAACCGATGTCCTGCTGCAATGCGGGACAAGGGAATAACCACGAAGAAATTGGGTGTTAGAGATGACGGACCAAGCAGTCACCGCCGATGCTTATTTCGGTGAAGACGAGAACCCGGCCGGGTTGTTGAGCAACTGGGGAAATTCTCCCTGGCTCGTCTTCCCTGCCTTGCTGCTGATTCTGATCATGCCGTTGGCGATCATCTTCCATCCGACCTGGGTGGTGCTGCCGGCGGTGCTGTGGAGCTTCGGGATGATCGCCACCATCATCAAGCTGACGCGCGGCTGACGCCCGGCATATCCGCTTCCGGCTCGGTCGGTCAGCGGGGAGGAGGAGCGCCCCTCCTCCCCCCACGTCCCGATCAGGCCCCGATCAGGCCCCGATCAGGCCCCGATCAGGCAAGGTCGACGGGGCCGCAGGCTACCGGGAAGCGCCGCTCCCGCCCGCCCGGCCGGTGGGAGATGCGCGGCCCCGGCGGCGCCCGTCGGCGTGCCGGTTCCGCATCCAGCACCATCCGCCAGACGAGGCCGATCGTTTCAGCCGAATGTCCGCGGGCGGCGAGATCGGCAGGCGACAAAGCCCCGTCGAACAGCCCGGCCAGCAGGTCGTCCAGTGCATCCGCCGGCGGCAATCCGGCAGGCGTGGCTGCTTTCAGCCGACGGTCCAGCACCCGTTCCGGCACCACCCGCCCGGCCGGCCCGCGCGATCCCGCCGGCTGGTGGGCGTTGCGCCAGCGCGCCAAGTCCAACACCATGCTCTTCGGCACATCGGCCAATATCGCATAGCCACAACCCGACTCGTCGACGGCGAGGCCGAGCACGCGGTCGGTGCGGTCGGCGGTCGCCAGCAGCAGGGCGCCCATCCGCTCGGCGAGCGCCGCCAGGGTCGCGGCGCGCAGACGGGTATGCAGCCGGTCCGCGGCATCGGCGGTGTCCCGGCCGGCGAAGGCGGGGGCGAGCAGCGAGTCGGCAGCCTTCAGCACCGGTCCCAACGCGACATTGTCCAGGCGGCAGCCCAGCAGTTCGACGATCTCCGCCGCATCGCCCAGCGCGTCGGCCAGCGCCGCGGTTTCGCCGCCCGGCAGGGGAGCGCGGACCGCCAGCACCCGGTCAGCCCCCAGCGCATCGACCGCAAGGGCCGCGACCAGCGCCGAGTCCAGCCCGCCGGTCAGCCCGACCACCACCCCCGGTGCATGGCCCTTGGAAACCGCATCGTGCAGGCCAAGCATCAGGGCGCCGTAGAGCGCTTCCGCCCCTTCGACCGGAGCAATCATTTCGGCTTCGGAACTATCCCAGGACTCATTGCCGGATTCGTCCGTGTCGCGGGTCCACCGGGTCAGCAGCAGATGTTCCGCGAACAACGGAGCCTGGGCCACGAGCCTGCCGCCTTCCGCCAGCGCGAAACTGCCGCCGTCGAACACCTGCTCATCCTGTCCGCCCACTGCATTCACCGCGACAAGCGGCAGCCCGACCTCAACCACCCGCGCCACCGCGGCCTGCACCCGCCCGTCCATCCGGCCGGGGGCGAAGGGGCTGGCGAGCATGGCGACCAGAAGTTCCGCACCGCTCTCGGCCAGCGTCTCCGCCACGTCGGCGACTGCAAGGTCGCTGCCGATCAGCAGGCCGACACGCACACCCCGAACATTGATCGGCCCTGGCATCGGACCGGGATCAAAACGATCTTCACCGGTGCTGCCGACCGTATCGAAGATCATTTCGGCCTGAAAACGAATGGCGGCGATCCTGCCATCATCCAGCAGCAATGCCGCATTGTGGTGTTTGGCGCCATCGCGCCAGGGCGCGCCGATCAGCAGGGCCGGACCACCGTCCGCCGTTTCCGCCGCCAGCGCCCCAACCGTCGCCTCCACAGCATCGAGGAAAGCGGGGACACGCAGCAAATCGAGCAGCGGTGCGCCGGACAGGGCGCCGGCAGGACAGACGACGACATCGGCACCGCGGGCCGCGGCCTCATTCCGGGCGGCACGGATACGGACAGCATTCGCAGCGAGGCTCCCGATGCTGGGGTTGGCCTGGGCCAGCGCGATGGAAAGGCGGTCGGTCATGGTGCGGGTTCCCTCTTCCGGGCCGTTTGCAGGCAGGGTAGCAGGGGCTCCGGTCCGGTGAAAGCCGCCGGTCGTCGCAGGTCATCACGGGAACGGAACAAGTGCCTGCCGACCGGAACGGAAAGTCATGGAGCTGCGGATACTTAGTAAGGTAAGGAAGTTATATCGAAAACAAAAGAAATATCCGAAATTAACAAATGGTAAAGGTTGCGAGGACCATGATTCCCTTGTGCAAGAACAACGCGATGCGGGGGCATCAATGTACTACGCGGAGCTCAGCGGCCCGAACGGCAAACCGTCGGTGCTGTCCACGGCTGTGCAGAACGGCGCGTCAAAGACGGCCGGCACGGCAAAGGACGGGCTGACCAAATCGGACGCGAAGACGGCGGACGGCGGCAAGACGGACAAGAGCAGCCAGTCGCCGGCCTACACCATCAGCCAATCGATGGAATCGCTGCTGGACAGCCTGACCGGCAAGGGCGGCGGCTCGGGCGCTTCCCAGGCGGCCGGCGGCGGCTCGGCGGCCAGCGGCAGCAGCGGCGTCGACCGCGCCCGGCAGGCGCAATCGCTGATGCAGTCGGCACTGGACCATGCCAACGACCTCTCGGGCGCTTTCGGCAAGGCCGTCGACACGCTGAAGCAGGGGCTGGGCGACACGCTGAGCGCGCTGGGCGTTCCGCAGAACCGCATCGACGACGCCGTGAAGGGCTTCGGCGACAATGTGAAATCCAAGCTGGGGAACATGAACCTCAGCGACCTGACCGTCGACATGCAGGCCTCGCAGTCGCAATGGTCCATCGAATCCCACGGGATCGAGCTCGAGATCCAGGACGGCGACCGCAGTGTCCGCATCTCCTTCGCCAAGTCGACGCTGGATTTCCGCCGTGACGACCAGCGGCTGCAGGCTTCGCTCGGCAAGGGCGGCAGCGAGATGGCGCTGAGCGCCACGGGCATGACCACCACCGCCACCGGGAAGTCCACCGGCATGATCGTCCGCTCCGATGGGTTCAGCGACGATGAGATCAAGGACATCCTGGGCAAGCTGAACGACATGGCGTCCAAGGGCGGCGGCAGCAGCGGGATGAAGGGCCTGGCCGTGCTGAAGCCGACCACCGGCAAGGACGGCGTGACCCACCTGTCGCTCGACCTGTCCGCCCCGGTGGAAGGGTTGACGTCCGGCAAGTCCGCCGCCACCACGGCCGCGGCTTCGACCGGTACCGCCGCCAAGTCGCAGAGCGTGGACCTCACCGCCTGAACCGCGGCGCCCGCAGGTCAGTTGTCACAGCACCGGTCAGGCACCATGCCGGACCGGTGCTTGCCCCGGCCGGATGGCTTCTTTACAAGCGGAGCGGAGGCGGAGCGGAAGGTTTCGCCTCTCCTGCCACCGGAACCATCCCCGGACCGAAGCCATGACCGACCGCGACACGCTGCTGGCTCTGAACCAGGCCTTCTACCGGGCCTTCACCAACCGCGACGTCTCCGCGATGGAAGCCCTGTGGGCAGAGACCCTGCCCATCTCCTGCATCCATCCCGGTTGGACCGCCCTGTTCGGGCGTGAAGCGGTGCTGACGAGCTGGCGCGACGTGCTGGGCTCTCCCAACGGCGTCACCGTCCAGGCCCGCAACGAGCGTGTCACCCTGCACAACGACACCGCCCTGGTGGTGTGCGAGGAGATGCTGGGCAGCGCCGTCCTGGCCGCCACCAACCTCTTCGCCCGCGAGAATGGCGGCTGGCGCCTTGCCCACCATCAGGCCGGCCCCATCGCCCATCAGCGGGCCGACGTCGAAATTCCGGCAAAGCCGCCGCGCCGCCTGCATTGATGCCGCGGCCGGGCGTCCGACTCCCCCCGGGACTCCTCACGGCAAGCTCGCCACCTCCGGCCGGACCTCCAGACCGCGGGCCAACCGGCGGGCCAGATCGATCGCCACCCGGTCCGCCGCGACCTGATCGGGATCGCTGTTGGTCAGCGCCACCACGCCCCAGCGATGCGCCCGCGAAAAGGCGATGTAGGCGTTGAAGCCGCCGGTGGAGCCGGAATGCCAATGGATCGGCGTGCCGTCGTCGTCCCAGGCGACGAACCACCCCAGCGCCATGGCTCCCACCCCCAAAGCCCCCGGCTCGGCCAGCGACTGCCCGTCCACCTGCACCGATTGCGCCAGCGCAAGAGTGGCCGCGGTTCCGGGAGAGCAGCCGCGGCCGTCCGGCCCCGCGGCGCTGCCCGGACAGTCGCCCAGATTGGCCGACAGCCAGCGCAGCAGATCGTCGACAGTCGAATAGAGGCCGAAGGCGGGCAGCATCGCCGGCGCCTCCCAATCCGGCACGCTCCGTCCACGGGCGTGCCCCGCCGCCTTGCGCGCCCACTGCTCCGCAGTCGGATGCAGCGTGGTGTCGCGCAGTCCGAGAGGTTCGGTCGCCACCCGCTTCAGCAGCCTCTCGTAAGGTTGGCCGGCCGCCGCCGACAGCGCCTCCCCCAGCACGGCCATGCCGACGTTGGAATAGCTGAAGCGCTTGCCCGGCGGCATCGGCAACCGATAGCCGGACAGCCACAGCGCCACGTCGCCGCGCGACAACGGCTTGTAGGGGTTGTACGGGTCTTCCAGCCGGCTCCAGGAAAAGCGTGGCGTCTCCGGTACGCTGGGCAGGCCGGCGGTATGGGTGGCAAGGTCACGCAAGCGGATCGGCCTGCCGTCGTAAGCCGGCACATGGGCGACCGCAACCGGCCCGATGCGGTGCAGATGATGCTCCAGCGGGTCGGCGGGATCCACCCTGCCCTCCCGCACCAGTTCCGCCATGATGGTGCCGGTGAAGGGCTTGGTCAGCGACGCGATCTGGAACAGGGTGTGCCCATCCGGCGGACCGCCGTCGGGCCGGCCGGCATCGCCGCGCCCGACCACCACGCTTCGTCCGTCGCGGATCACGCCGACCACCAGGCTTCCCGCGCCGGCCGGCGGCTGCCGTGCCTCCACCGCCCCGATCAGTGCATCGCCCAGTGCGTCCCGCATCTGCCCAACGGCCGGAGCGACCGCCGGGTCGAACCCGATGGCGCCGGTCGCGCCGGGCGGCACGCTCCATGCGAGCAGACTTACCATGACCAAGAGCAGCCTGCGCCGCATTCCCGCCTCCGCCCGGTTCGCCACAGCGAGTAGGGAGAGTGGGCGGTGGACCGGCGGGCAAACAGGGCCGCGAAGGGCGATCCGGCTTAAGACGCGGACGGGGCCGCGGGGGTACTCCCCCACCGCCCGGTCCAGGCTTATCGGGTCAGGCGCCTATTCGGTCGGGACATCTGACTTGGGCGGGCGGCGGTCCTTGACGATTGACAGCGGCACGTCGTCGGCCGCGATCTCCAGGATCGGATGGCCGTCGAGCAGGGACGGGCAACGCTTGGCCTGGGTGAAGGCAAGGAAGAAATCGGCCTTGCGCCAGTCCGGTTCGATCCCGTTGACCAGCCGCAGCCAGGGAGGCAGTTCGAACCGCACCGCCAGCGTGTTGCCGCAGACGGTCAGGGTGTACTGCCGCGGCGGGGCGTGGCCGTCATTCTCACGCTCGACATATTCGATCAACTCCTGCAACGCCTCGTGCAGGGAATTGCCCCAATAATCCAGCTCGAACCTGCCGTCGGCGCCGCGTACGCCCCCGACGAACTGGTTATAGTACACGTACTGGTTCGGGTGCATGGCGCCGAGCTGCCACGCGTACACCACGGCGACGACGGTCATCGCCGCGGCGAAGCCCTGGCCCAGCGCCCGGCCGCCGCGCTGGCACAGGCACCACAGCCGGTCGGCGGCGATGGCAGCCATCACCACGAAGGGCGGGACCAGGAACAGGAAATGGCGGATGCCGTTGTAGACCGACGGCCGCATCAGGATGAACAGCAGGATCGGCAGGAAGCCCGCCAGCGCCAACGGGGTATAGCGCACCAGCTTGAAGGCCCCGGTCCGCCGCCAGCCGCCGCGGGCCAGCCAGACCGCGGCCAGCACCACTGCGGCCCCGACGCCGATCACCACCGCTTCCGGCAGCTTCACCGCGAGATAGACCGGCAGGTACAGTGCCGGCGGGTCGTTGGAATGGACCAGCTCGCCCATGAACAGCGTCTGGATGTCGATGGGAAAATGCGAGACGACGCGCAGCGCCTCCAGGGGATTGCGCAGCGGCCGCTGCACCACCCAGGGCCAGAACACCGCCATGATGGCGTAGGCGACCGGGATCGCCGGCCACAGCGACAGGAAGGCCCGGCGCGCGTCGACCAATGCCCAGCGGTGCCCCTCCTGGCGGGTCAACAGCGCAAAATGCAGGGCCATGGCGACCGCCAGATAGAAACCGGCCAGTACCCCGCCGACACGGATGGCCAGCGTCATGCCCAGCACCAGCCCGAACTTCAGCACCGCGCTGCGGCTGGGCCGCGGCAGCTGGATCAGGATGCGGGTTGCGAAATAGAGCGTCCACACCATGCCGGCCGCGAAGGGCACGTCCTTGGTGTTGTTGAACATGGCGCCGTAATAGACCCCGCTCAGCGCCAGCAGCGCCGCGGCGATGAAGCCGGCGCGCGGCCCGGCCAGCAGCCGGGTGTAGCGCCAGGTCCCGGCGATGCCCAGCACCCCCACCAACGCGCAGAGCAGATGCCGCGTCTCATACTCCTCGAAGGGCGAGAAGGGGACGATCAGCGCGGTGGTCAGGTCGAACAGGCCGCCGTAATAGGCGAGATCCTTGAAATGGAAGGCCGACCGGTCCTGGAAGCCGCTGGTGTAGTAGGACAGCAGCTTCTTGCCGTAGATGTGCTGGACCTCCTCGTCGGTGCTGATGCCATAGCTGAGGAAGGTCAGCGCCGACAGGATCAGCAGCCCGAGCAAAAGCGCGCGCGACAGCCCGTCCCACAGCGCAACCTCGCCGCGCACCACCGCGGCACCGGCCGGAGTGCCGGCGGTGGATGCCGCTTCGCCGGCCGTCCCGGCCGCCGACGTGCGGAGGACGGCGGGCGGATCATCGCCGGTGCGCCGGCGGGTCTCGATGCTCATCGCCGCGGCTCCTGCCCGGCGTCCACCATGTCCGTGGCCGGGACGGCCGAGGGCTCGAAGCCATGTGCGTGCGGCTCCGACCCGTCATGCTCCTCCGGCGGGCCGAAGCCATGGGCCGAGCGGACGATGAACAGCGGCCGCCCTTTCACCTCGGCGAAGACCCGGCCCAGATAATCGCCGATGATCCCCAGCGTGATCAGCTGGATGCCGCCCAGGAAAAGCACCGCGACCAGCAACGATTCATAGCCCGGCACGTCGATGCCGTGGAACAGGGTGCGCACCAGCCGGATCAGGATATAGACGAAGGCCACCCCCGACACCGCCATGCCGACCAGGCTCCACACCTTCAGCGGAAAGGTGGAGAAGGCGGTCAGCCCATCCAGCGACAGGCGCAGCAGCTTGACGAAGCCCCATTTGGTATCGCCGCCGGCGCGTTCGCCCTGTTCATAGGGGATCGCCGCCTGACGGAAGCCGACCCAGGCGAAGATGCCCTTCATGAAGCGCGTGCGCTCCGGCATCCGGTTGATGACGTCGACCACGCGGCGGTCCATCAGGCGGAAATCGCCGACCTCGCGCGGCAGCTTGATCTCCGACAGATGGTCGAAGACCCAATAGAACAGCTTGGCGAACAGGCGGTGCTTCAGGCTCTGCCCCACCCGGGCATGGCGCACCGCGACGACCACGTCGAATCCTTCGCGCCATTTGGCGATGAAGGCGGGCAGCAGCTCCGGCGGGTGTTGCAGATCGGCGTCCATCGGCACCACGGCATCGCCGGTGGTGTGGCTGAGCCCGGCCGACAGAGCCAGTTCCTTGCCGAAGTTGCGTGACAGGTCGACCACCTTCACCCGCTGGTCATGGTCATGGACGTCCAGCAGCCGGTCGACGGTATCGTCGCGGCTGCCGTCATTGACGCAGACGACCTCCCAATCCATGCCCACCCCGTCGAGCACCGGGATCAGCCGGTCGAACAGGGCGGAGATGTTCGCCCCCTCGTTGTAGAAGGGGATGACCACCGACAGGCGCCCCCGCCGCGGTCGGCCGGAACGATCCGCAGGGGGGCGGCTCACTGGAGGCCGGCCGGCGTCGGAACTGCGTGCGGGAGCGGTGCGGACATCCGAAGAAGCCGCGGAAATGGGCGCGTCGGGAATGGACATGGCCAGCCGTCGGGTCAAAGCGTCAGAAGCCGGGTGATGGCGGAATCGGCGACGACCCCGGCCGGCCGCTGCGCCCTTTGGCATATATCACGATACGGGGTGATGTTCAAAATGCCTCTCCTGTGACCGCCACGGCACAAAAAATGATCGTTCCGGGCTGGCGGCTGGCCGGATGACCTATGCCTGTGGACTGACGCAACGGGCGAACACGCAAAGCGGCGGTTTATTCCACAGCATTGGAGCCGCTGTTTCCTCGCATTCGGCCCTGAGCCTCCGGCCCCGGCCTCCCATACCCGGGCATGTGGCGCGGTTCCCGACAGTGGCACGGTTCCTGAAAAGGGTCGTGATGACTGACCTGTTCCGGGGGGTCCTGCCCAACTGCCGGGCAACGACCCCCGAGCCGACGGAGGCCTCGACCATGAGCCTTTTCAATCGCTTTCGTGTGGGCACCAAGATCACGGCCGCAAGTGCCGGCATCCTGCTGTTCCTGGTGCTGATCGGCGGCATCGGAGTGGTGGCGCTGTCCGATGCCGGCAGCGCGGTGGAAACCTACCGGCGGCTGGGCCAGCAGACCAACGAGCTGGGCCGCATCCAGGCCCTGATGCTGGAGATGCGCCAGCAGGCGACCCGTTTCCTGCTGACCGGCGATGCGGAGGTCGGCGCGACCGTCCGCCGCCATGCCGAAGACGCGGCCCGGACCATCGACACGGCCCGCGGCCTGTTCTCCGACCCGGCGCTGCGGCAGACCGTCGACCGCATGGCGCAGGGGATCGCCCAGTATCGGGAGGCATTCACCACCACCATGGATCTCCAGTCGCAGCGCGCCAAGGCCATCGCCGAACTGGACGAGATCGGGCCACGGCTGGAAAGCGCGCTCGACACCATCATGGACAGCGCCAGCGCCGCCGGCGACACCGACGCTGCCTATTTGGCGGGCATGGCGTTGCGCCACATGCTGTCGGCCCGCATTTCGGCCACCCGCTACAACATCGACGGATCGCCGGCATTGGCCAGCCAGGCACGCTCGCAGTTCACCGATGCGGCCAGCCGCGGAGGGGCGATGATGGCGAAGCTGACCGACATGGACCGCCGCAAGATGGCGATGTCCTACACGGCGATGCTGCGTGTCTACACCACCGGCTTCAACGCGGTGGTCAAGGCAACGACCGAACGCGACAAGCTGGTGAAGGAGGTGCTGATCCCCGTCGGCGATTCCATCGCCGCAGAGGCGGAACAGCTGACCATCGCCAGCGTCGGGCATCAGAAGACGCTCGGCATGGAGGCCGGGGCCTTCATCGCCAAGGCACGCAACGTGATGATCGCCGCTTCCCTCGTTGCGGTGGTGCTGGGTCTGGCAACCGCCCTGCTGATCGGCCGCGGGCTGTCGCGGCCGGTGGTGGCGATGACCGACCGCATGACCCGGCTGGCCGGCGGCGACCGCGGCGTCGACATTCCCGGCCTGGAGCGCGCCGACGAGATCGGCGGCATGGCCAGGGCGTTGCAGGTCTTCAAGGACAGCCTGATCGAGAGCGACCGTCTGGCCGAGCGCCAGCAGGCCGAGCACGAGGCGCGGCGCAGCCGTGGCGAGCGCATCGACCGGCTGACCCAGGAGTTCGACCGGCTGGTGCTGGAGGCGCTGGGCCGCGTGTCGGCGGCGGCGACGCAGTTGCAGGCGACTGCCCAGACCATGTCGGCCACCGCCGAACAGACCACCCGACAGGCCGATGCGGTCGCCAGCGCCTCGCTCGATGCGACCGGCAATGTCGAGACGGTCGCCGCCGCGACCGAGGAACTGACCGCCTCCATCGCCGAGATCGGCCGGCAGGTAGCGGAAAGCACCCGCATCGCCGGTCACGCGGTCGCCACCGCCGAGCGGACGGACGGCACCGTCCGCGGGCTGGTCGACGCCGCGCAGCGCATCGGCGAGGTGGTTCAGCTGATCACCGACATTGCCAGCCAGACCAACCTGCTGGCGTTGAACGCCACCATCGAGGCGGCGCGGGCCGGCGAGGCGGGGAAAGGCTTCGCGGTCGTGGCGCAGGAGGTGAAGAGCCTCGCCAGCCAGACCGCCAAGGCGACGGAGGAGATCGGCGGCCAGATTGCCGGCATCCAGGAGATCAGCCGTCAGGCCGCCGGCGCAATCGCCGAGATCGGCCGGGTCATCGCGGAGGTCAGCCACATCTCTACGACCATCGCCGCGGCGGTGGAGGAACAGGGTGCCGCCACCAAGGAGATCAGCCGCAACATCCAGCAGGCGGCGCGCGGCACCCAACAGGTGTCCGGCAACATTGCAGGCGTATCGGAAGCTGCGGCCTCGACCGGCGGCGCCTCGCGCGAGGTGCTGACCGCCGCCGACGGGCTGAACCACGAGGCGACGGACCTGCGCGGCTTCGTGTCGCGCTTCCTGACCGACATGCGCGCCGCGTAAGAAACGCCATCGTTCGCCCTCGCAAGCATGACGGTCATGGCACCGGCAAGACCCGAATCGACCGGGTCTTGCCAGTGTTCCAGACTTGCCGGACTGTCCCGCCGCTTACCCGTCTACATTCCCCTTGCGCGGGCCGGCGCCCTTCGGCACATAGGCGCGATGATCCTGACCCCCATCGCAATCGACGACATGCCGAAGGCCCTCGCGGCCTTCGACGCCCATCTGGACGACCATCCGCAGGCGCAGGCCGCCTTCCGCCGGATCGCCGCGACCTGGCCGGTGCGCCCGGCCGACCAGCCGGGCGGCGGCGTCGACACGCCAGCCCATCGGGCCGAGGCGGTGCGGCTGGCCCACGCCCACGGCATCGAAACGCTGGACGAGCCGCCCAGCCGCTCCTTCATGTGGGATGGCAAGGTGATCCGCACCGACGTCGAGGCGACGGTGATCGTGCATGAGGTGACGCACTGGCTGTGCGCGGCGCCGGAGCGGCGGACGCTGATCGACTATGGGCTCGGCCCCGGCCCGGAGACCACCGCCCGCCGGGAAGCGCGCGCCGACAAGCGCCTGTGCTTCGAGGACTGCATGCATGAGGAGCAGCAGACCTCGCTGCTCGGCGTGCTGTGGGAAGCCGAACTGGACCAGCCGGCGATCCTGGCCTTCCTGGAACAGAACTGGATGGAGCATTGGGAGCGGTCGAGCACCGCCGCCTTCTTCATCCGCCATGCCGAAGAGCTGTTCACCCGCGGACTGATCGACGCCGAGGGCCGCCCCACCACGGCCCGCGAGTGGGCCGATGCAAGACGGTCGGTGCCGGTGGGGTGAGGTATCTGCCGCAACATTCGGCCTCGCCACCTCCCGCAAAAAAACGCCCTCTCCCGTATCCACGGGAGAGGGCGTCGTCGTTTCAGCCTGCCGTCACGCCGCGGTGATGCGGGTGATGAAGGCTTCGATCTCATGGTCGAGGCGGTTGAAGCTGCGCGACAGTTCCTCGGTGGTGTTCTGGACTGAACCGGCGGAATGGCCGGTGGTTTCGGCCGCCTGCTGGACCAGCCGCATCTCCTGCATCACCGCCATGGTGTCGACGGCAGCGCGCTGCGAACGGGCGCTGATGTCACGGGTGGCGGCGTCCTGCTCCTCGACGGCGGCGGCCACGGTGCCGAGCGATTCGTCGACTTGACGGATGGTGCCGACGATGGCGCGGATTGCGCCGACAGCGGCATGGGTGGCGCCCTGGACCGCGGCGATTTCCGCCCCGATCTCCTCCGTCGCCTTGGCGGTCTGGTTGGCGAGGCTCTTAACCTCCTGCGCCACGACCGCGAAGCCCTTGCCCGCCTCGCCGGCCCGCGCCGCCTCGATGGTGGCGTTCAGCGCCAGCAGGTTGGTCTGGCCGGCGATCGACTGGATGAGGCCGACGACCTCCTCGATCTTGCGGCTGGCTTCGCTCAGCCCCTGGACGATGCTGTCGGTCCGGCCCGCCTCCTCCACCGCGCCACGGGCGAGCAGCGCCGACTGGCTGATGGAGCGGGTGATCTCGTCGATGGAGGCGCGGAGCTGTTCGGCGCCGGCCGCGACGCTCTCGACCTCGCTGGTCGCCTCCTGCACCGAATGGGCGACGCTGTCGCTGTGGTGGCTGGTCTGCTTGGCGTTGTCGAGCATCGAGTTCGCTTCGTTGCGCATCGAGGTCGCGGAGCGCACCACCTCGCCCATCATCGCCTTGACCGACGCCTCCAGGTCGTTGGCGAGCGCGGACATGGACTGGCGCCGCTCCTGCTCGTTGCGGAGGCGCATCGCCTCCTGCTCGCGCGACAGCTCCTGCACGCGGATGGCGTTCTCCTTGAAGACCTGGACCGTCCGGGCCATCTGGCCGATCTCGTCGCCGCGCTCGGCCGCCGGGATGTCGGCCTCCAGGTTGCCGCGGGCCAACCGCTCCATCACGTCGGTCAGGCGCACGATCGGCCGGGCGATGTTCATGCCGATGAACAAGGCGACGCCGACCGTGACCAGCAGAGCCGCACCGGCCACCGCCATGAAGGCCTGGGTGGTGCGGTCGACCGACTCGTTGACCTGGGCGTAGGCGTCGGTGGAGACCTTGCGCTTGTAGGTCAGGTAGTCGCGGCTGGTCGCCTGCAGGCGGGTATAGGCCGACTGCACCTCCTGCAGGAAGTCGAGCGGATCGACACCCATCTTCAGGAGATCCAGGAAGCTGACCACCTTGGCCAGATATGTGGCCGAATCGGTGCCGAACCGCTCGAAATACTTGGCTTCCTCGTCGGTGTCGGCGGTGGCGCCCTTCAGCGTAGCCGCCTGTCCCTTCAGCTTGTCGAGTTGTCCGTTGAGGGCCTTCATCTCCTCTTCCACCGCCTTGGGCGAGGCGTTCGCACTGTTGAGGATCACGGTCCGGTACATGCCGGCATGGGCCACCGTCAGCGTGTCGGTCAGCCCCTGGATCTCTGCCTCCCGCGTGAAGGAACGGTTGAAGAGGGCGTCGAGCAGCGTCGATTGCTGGGTGATCGCCGACCAGCCGAGCAACGCGATCACCAGCATGCCGACAATCGCCGTCGTCGCCGGAATGGCCATCTTGACGGGAATGTGGAAGTTGTTGAGGAGGGTCATGGGGCACCTGCATCGGCCGCCGGTTCAAGGCGCGAACCGTCCGGCATGGCATTGGGGCGGAGGAATGGCCGGCTGTCGCGGAACACCGGCGGCGCCATCGGCAACGCCCCCAGTTCCACCTTCACCGCTCCGTTCCACGATACGTCGTTCGGACGAGATCCGTGGCGGTCGGCCCGCCGGCGCGGGCACCGCCGGACCATCTCATCCGGGAAATCTTTTTCAATGATTAACGCACATACATTTATCGGCGTCTTCGACCTGACATACTCTATGCCGGATTCATCGACAAACTTGCCGCCTTTACAAGAGGACATACTATAATATGTCATCACGGGCACGGCCCGTTTACTTCCCATCGAAGCATGGGATGCGGTTCGCGCCGGACGCGCCACTCTCACTTTTAGCGTGTTTTTTTCTGTCAAGACACAGCCCAGCCGTCGCCTCGTTCCATCACTGGTCATACAATTAGAGGCTAACAGGATTTAGATATCGCTTCAATGGAGAGGGACTCGGCCTCTCCGCCTTGTGAGACATCATATTCCGTTCATTCTCCCTCGGCCTCCCCTGGAGGCTATGGAAGTCGAATGGAGATAATTTCAAAGATATGACAAATGGTCACACTGCGCGATCGGGCCGGCCGCGCCGCCGTCAGCCGGCTGCCGAGACCATGAAGGCGATGGAGATCGACACCGGCGACAGCAGGGTGGAGATCAGCAACGACATCGACACCACCTCGCGCCCGGCATTGTAGCGCTCGGCGAAGACATAGGCGTTGATACCGATGGGCAGGGCCGCGGCGGTCACCGCGGGGGCGACCCACACCGGCGGCAGGTCGAAGACATGGGTGGCCAGCAGCCAAGTCAGCAGCGGATGCAACCCGGTCTTCAGCAGCGCGACCACCGTGGCCGGCAGCACCGCTCCCGAAGCCGGACTGAGCGCCAGCGAAGCGCCGAGGGTGAAGCAGGCACAGGGAAGGACTGTCTGCGCCATCAAGGTGAAGCTCTTCATCACCATGGGCGGAATCGGCAGATGGATCAGGTTGGCGGCCAGCCCGAGGATGACGGACACCACCAGCGGGCTGGCCAGCGTCGCCTTGGCCGCTGCCAGCGTCGCCTGCACGGGACGGCCTGTCCGGCCGCTGCGCGCCGAACGCTGGGTTTCCGCCAGCATGGTCGCCGAGGTGAACAGCAACGGCGACTGGAAGACGATCAGCAGCATCACCGGCACCGCCACGGTCGGGCCATAGGCCTCCATGATGATCGGCGAGCCCAGCAGCGCGATGTTGGAGAAGGAACTGGCCAAGCCGATGGGAGCGATCTGCTCCCGCCGGCCGGCAAGCCGCATCCACAGCCCGCCGACCAGGAAGACCGCGACCGCCCCGATGTAGAAGGATCCCAGCACCGCCCATTCCAGGGGATCGGGAATGTCCGCCCGGGCCATGTTGGAGAACAGCAGGGCCGGCAGCGCATAGATGCCGAGGAATCGCGAAAGCCCCTGGACCATCGCATTGCTGAACCCGCGGTAGCGCGCCGCCCAGAAACCAAGCGCGATCAGGCCGAACATCGGCAGGACGATCTGGAATATCAGCGACATGTAGGCGGCACCGTGTGGGCAGGATCGGCAGGTGGGCGATGCAGGGGCTTTCCCTCACCCCGCTCCGTTCAATCGGCGGGGACGATCTCCAGCGGCGGGACGCCGAGCACGTCGACCAGGGTGGCGCCGGCCTCGATCTGCTCGGTCCACCGGCGCTCGCGCTCCAGCAGGGCCAGGCTCTGGCTGAGGGCGGCGTCGGCAAAGGCCAGCGGCACCACCACCACGCCGTCCTCGTCGCCCAGGATCAGGTCACCCGGATTGACCGGCACGCCGCCGATCGCCGCGGTGACGTCCATCTTGCCGCCGAAATTCTTGTGCGGGCCGCGGGCGACGGCGCCCTTGGCGAAGACCGGCAGGCCCAGGCCGCGGATCTCGTGCAGATCGCGAACGGAGCCGTCGACCACCAGACCGCCCAGACCGCGGCGCTTGCAGCAGCGCACGACCCATTCGCCGGCCAGCGCCACGTCGTCCAGGCCGCCGCCGGCCACGACGACGACGTCGCCCGGTTCCGCCAGGCTGACGGCATGGTGAACCATGCTGTTGTCGCCGGGCATGGTGACCACAGTGCGGGCCTGACCGCAGAGGCGCATGCCCGGAACCATCGGCTTGATACGCGAATCCATGCTCTGGCAGCGGTTCAGGGCGTCGGAGGCGACGCTGCTGGGCACCGACGACCAAACGGCAAGGGTCTGGGGCGACAGATGACGGTATTCGACGAGATAGCGTTGCATGGCCATGGCGATTTCCTTTCGTTTCTGGAGCGGGTTTGGGCGGGGGGCGGCAATCGCCCGGGGAAATGGCGGGCTTCCGGCACAGCCGGGCCATCGCCCCCGATGCTCATGGCCCGCGATTCACATGATCTCCGCGTGGCATGGCCCCGCGCATGCCCACCTGGCCCGCATTTCGCGACTGGCAGTCGACGGCGGGTGCCGGCTCGGGCGATTGCGGGATGCACCGGAGGATCCTATGGACCGGCCACGCCCAAAGGCAGGCAGCCGGCTGGAAACCCTGCTGCGGGAACATCTTGGGGTTACGATGCGCGTTTCCGCAGACTGTCAGCGATTGTCACAACCCCCGGAACGTTTGAATCCGATTATTTAGATTTTGAAGTGTATATACTCCTGCGGTCATACGCAAGGAAGTTGACAATCTGTAAATACGTCATATGAAATTTCATCCCGTTTCCCGCGTCGTCATAAAGAAGAAATGTCGAATGACGGGAAATTATAAGAAAGTTGCGAGCCCTGCGCAGTTTGCGGAAACTGCCATGCTGGCGTTGCCGACACTGGCTTGGGCCGTCGGAACGTCACACCGCATCGGTCAGGGAGAGCCGTACAATTGTATGACGATCCAGCCTCGATTTTCTGCAATCGGAGGGTGGAGCCGCGCAACTCGCAAGCCCAACCGGACGATGGCGAAAGGGAGGGGACGGGAAAGATCGCCAAAATGCGAAAGGCCGGCACCCGAAGGTCCGGCCTTTTGAAATCGCATACCTTCGACAACACGCCGAAGGAAACTGGAGCGGGCGAAGGGATTCGAACCCTCGACCCCAACCTTGGCAAGGTTGTGCTCTACCCCTGAGCTACGCCCGCGCTCCGCATCCACCGTCCGGCGCCTCGACAGTGCCGTCAGGCGGTGTGCGGCGGACTATACTGATCGGCCGACGCAATGCAAGGCCCTTGTTTCGGTTTTTTCACCGGCTGGACGATTTTCCGCGCCCCCGCTACAAGAGCAAACATGGACACCCCATCGCATCCCGCTCCCGATCCGAACGCGTCCCCGGACTTGGCTCCGGACCTGCCGCTGCCGACCGCGCCGGAGCAATTGCTGGCGCGGCTCGACGCCCTCGGCATCCCGACCACGACGCACAGCCATCCGCCGCTGCACACGGTGGAGGAAAGCAAGGCCCTGCGCGGCGCCCTGCCCGGCGGCCATTGCAAGAACCTGTTCCTTAAGGACAGGAAGGATCAGCACTGGATGGTGGTGGCGCTGGAGGATGCCCGTGTCGACCTGAACCGGCTGGACAAGGTCATCGGATCGGCGCGGCTGTCCTTCGCCTCGCCCGAACGGCTGTGGCGGCATCTCGGCATCCGGCCGGGCTCGGTCACCCCCTTCGCCCTGGTGAACGACGGCGACCGCAAGGTGCGCGTCGTCCTGCAGAAGGCGATGATGGAGCATGAGCTGCTGAACTACCACCCGCTGCTGAACGACCGCACCACGGCAATCCGGCCCGACGACCTGCTGCGCTTCATCCGCGCCTGCGGGCACGAGCCGGCCATCGTCGAGTTCGGCCGGGACGAGGGCTGACTGCGGCTGACTGCGCGGAGAAGCGGCCCTTGCCGGGGTGCCGGAGCGACGCAATGCTTGCTTGAGCCGCCCTGCACGCTCACATATGTCGGCAACGAACGCGGTCGGGGTCTGCAATGGCCGGACCGGCAAACTCATGGCCCAATGGGATGTCCCGCCAGGATATCCCATTGGGCCGGACATCACGAACGGGACAGAAACACGCCATGTTCTCCATGCCCCCCGCAAATGCGCCGAAGCCCGCCGCTCCCGCCGCCGGTGCCGCCGACATCGTCAAGGACAGCACCGACCGCGCCTTCATGGCCGACGTGATCGAGGCTTCGCGCGACGTTCCGGTCATCGTCGATTTCTGGGCGCCCTGGTGCGGCCCCTGCAAGCAGCTGGGCCCGATCATCGAGAAGGTGGTGCGCGCCGCCAAGGGCGCCGTCCGCCTGGTGAAGATCGACACCGACGCCAACCCGATGATCGCCTCGCAGCTGCGGGTCCAGTCGATCCCGGCCGTCTACGCCTTCTTCCAGGGCCGGCCGGTCGACGGCTTCATGGGCGCGCTGCCCGAATCGCAGGTGAAGGCCTTCGTCGACAAGCTGCTGGCGCTCGCCAAGCAGGCCGGCGTCGGCGGCGGGGCCGACGACCTGCTGGAGGAGGCCTTCGCCCAGGCCAAGGGGATGATGGAGGGTGGCGACCTGCAGGGAGCGCTCGACATCTATAGCCAGATCATGCAGGCGGAGCCGGAGAACGCCCAGGCCTATGCCGGGATCCTGCGCTGCCTGATCGCCGCCGGCGACCTGGAGAACGCGAAGCAGATGCTGGCCCAGGCGCCCGAAGCCATCGCCAAGGACAAGGAGCTGGCGAATGTCCGCGCCGCCCTGGACGTGGCGGAACAGGCGGCCAATGCGGGCCCGATCCCGGAGTTGATGGAGAAGGTCGCCCACGACCCGAACGACCATGCGGCGCGCTTCGACCTCGCCATGGCCCTGTTCGCCGCCGGCAAGCGCGAGGCCGCGGTGGACGAGCTGCTGGAGATCTTCAAGCGCGACCGGACCTGGAACGACGACGGCGCGCGCAAGCAGCTGGTGAAGTTCTTCGAGGCGTTCGGCCAGACCGACCCGCTGACGGTGAAGACCCGCCGCCGGTTGTCGACGATGATGTTCAGCTGAGGCCGTTTCCCCCGCAACCGTTTTCCGGTAGGGGGACGGCTGTTCCACCGGCGAAGGGGGCCTATCTGATTGGCATGACCAGAAACCCCTTCGACCCGGATTTCGGGCAATTGCCGACGATGCTGCCGGTGTTTCCGCTGGCCGGCGTCCTGCTGCTGCCGCGCGCGCGGCTGCCGCTGAACATCTTCGAGCCGCGCTACCTCGCGATGGTCGAGGATGCGCTGGGCAGCGGCCGCATGATCGGCATGATCCAGCCGCTCGACCCGGTTTGCCGGGCTCGCGAACCGGCTGTCTACCCCTGCGGCTGCGCCGGCCGGATCACCAGCTTCGCCGAGGCCGAGGACGGCCGCCTTATGATTACCCTGACCGGGGTCGCCCGCTTCGAGATCGGACGCGAGGTCGAGGGAGCGCGCGGCTACCGCCGCGTCGTTCCCGACTGGCGCCCCTTCCGGTCAGATATGGAGCATGATCCTTGCGGCGCTGTCGACCGCAGCCGCCTGCTCGGCGCATTGAAGAGCTATTTCCGCGTCCAAGGCCTGTCGGTCGACTGGAAATCCATCGAATCGACGCTGGATGAGCGGCTGGTCAACTCGCTGGCGATGATCTGCCCCTTCACGCCCAGCGAGAAACAGGCGCTGCTGGAGGCGCCGACCCTGGCCGAGCGCGGGAAGCTCTTGATCGGACTGGTCGAGATGGCCATTCTCGACAGCCATGACGGGGACGGTCCGCCGCCCAGACATTGATGCGGCACCGGCATCCCCCCCTCCCTTCACCTGCGAGACACGACATGGCGACGCCCGAGGACAAGAGCAGCGAATCGAAAACCAGCGCCCGCGTCGACCCCAAGCTGCTGGAGATCCTGGTCTGCCCGCTGACCAAGGGACCGCTGCGCTACGACGCCGAGCGCGGCGAGCTGGTCAGCGAGCGCGCCGGGCTGGCCTATCCGATTCGCGACGGCATCCCGATCATGCTGATCGATGAAGCGCGCAGCCTCGACAAGGCGGGGTCCGCGCGATGAGCTCCGGCGAGTCCACCGGCAATGGGTTCGGCACCGTGCAGTGGCCGACGGAAATCCGGCTGAAGAAGGACGACAAGCGGCTGGAGGTCGATTTCGACGACGGCAGCCGCTTCTCCTACCCGGCGGAGTTCCTGCGCGTGGTCAGCCCGTCCGCCGAGGTGCAGGGCCACAACCCAAGCCAGAAGCAGACCGTCGCCGGCCGGCGCCATGTCGGCATCATGCGGGTGGAGGCGGTCGGCAACTACGCCATCCGCATCGTCTTCGACGACCTGCATGACAGCGGCATCTTCAGCTGGAAATACCTTTACGAGATCGGCAGCGAGCAGGAGCGGCTGTGGGCCGACTATCTCGCCGAACTGCAGGCCAAGGGCCTGAGCCGCGATCCCGGCCGGCGGTAGGCCGCCGGCGGCGGATGCCCTCTTCCTATTCGGGAGAGGGCATTCCTCTCACTTCCAGATCGGCTTTCCGCTGCCGGGCAGGCCATAGAGGTCCCATTTCCGGCTGACCGTCTCCACCACCTCGTCGGCCATGCGGATCTTCTGCCCCCACTCCCGCTTGGTCTCCGGCGGCCATTTGTTGGTGGCGTCGAGCCCGACCTTGCCGCCCAGGCCCGATTCGGGGCTGGCGAAATCGAGATAGTCGATCGGGGTGCCCTCGATCACGGTGATGTCGCGGGCCGGGTCCATGCGGGTCGACATCGCCCACATCACGTCCTTCCAGTTCCGCGCGTCGATGTCGTCGTCCACGACGATCACCCATTTCGTGTACATGAACTGGCGCAGGAAGGACCAGACGCCCATCATGACCCGCTTGGCGTGGCCGGGATAGGCTTTCTTCATGCTGACCACTGCGATGCGGTAGGAGCAGCCTTCCGGTGGCAGCCAGAAATCGACGATCTCCGGGAATTGCTGGATCAGCAGCGGGATGAACACCTCGTTCAGCGCCTCGCCCAGCACCGACGGCTCATCGGGCGGCCGGCCGGTGAAGGTGGAGAGGTAGATCGGCTTGCGCCGCATCGTCATGGCGGTGACGGTGAAGACCGGGAAGGGCTCGACCGAGTTGTAATAGCCGGTGTGGTCGCCGTAGGGCCCCTCGTCGGCATACTCGTCCAGGCTGACATGGCCTTCCAGCACGATCTCGGCCTGGGCCGGCACCTTCAGCGGCACCGTCCTGCACTCCACCAGCTCGACCTTCTTGCCGCGCAGCAGGCCGGCGAACTGGTATTCCGACAGGGTATCGGGCACCGGCGTCACCGCCGCCAGGATGGTGCCGGGGTCGGCCCCGAGCACGACGGCGCAGGGCAGCGGCTCGCGCTTGCCGCTGGCGGCCCAGCGGTGATGGTGCTGGGCGCCGCCGCGGTGCTTCAGCCAGCGCATGATGGTCTTGTTCCTGCCCAGCACCTGCATGCGGTAGATGCCGAGATTGAAGTCGTCCTCGCGCTTGCCGGTCGGCCCCTTGGTCACCACCAGCGGCCAGGTGATCAGCGGCGCCGGCTCGCCCGGCCAGCAGCTCTGCACCGGCAGCCGGCCGAGGTCGATGTCGTCGCCGGTCAGCACCACCTCCTGGCAGGGCGCCGAGCCGACGGTCTTCGGTTTCATCGACATCACGGTCTTGGCCAGCGGGATCAGCTCCAGCGCCTCGCGGAAGCCGCCCGGCGGCTCGGGCTGCTTCAGGAAGGCCAGCGTCTCTCCGACCGCGCGCAGCTGGTGCGGCTCACGGTCCATGCCCCAGGCGACCCGCTCCACCGTGCCGAACAGATTGACCAGCACCGGCATCTCGGAACGCGTGCCGTCCGCCTTCACGACGTTCTCGAACAGCACCGCCGGGCCGTTCTCGGCCAGCAGGCGGGTCTGGATCTCGGTCATCTCCAGCACGGTCGACACCGGTTCCTTCACCACCACCAGCCGCCCCGCCTTCTCCAGCCGGTCGATGAAGTCGCGCAACGAAGTGTAAGGCATCGCGGGGTGTCCGTGAGTGAGGGTACGTCCGAAACGGACGATAACCTTCAACCAGACGGCCGGCCCGTCAAGTGCGGCCCGCCTGCTTTCAAAAAGAAAAACCCCTCCCCCGCCCTCGGCGGACCGGGGGTCCGTGCCGAACGCGGGAGAGGGGCGATCAAGGTCGAGTGTCGGTCGGCTTATCCCCGTTCCGGGGATCAGTACATGTGCTGGCCGCCGTTGACCGACAGGGTCGAGCCGGTCATGAAGCCGTTGTCGTCGTCGACAAGATACAGCACCGCCTTGGCGATCTCCGAAGCGCGGCCGAGACGGCCGACCGGGATGCGGGCGACGATCTTCTCCAGCACGTTGGCCGGCACCGCGCGCACCATGTCGGTGTCGATGTAGCCGGGGGCGATGGCGTTGACGGTGATGCCCTTGGCGGCGCTTTCCTGCGCCAGCGCCTTGGTGAAGCCGTGGATGCCGGACTTCGCCGCGGCGTAGTTGACCTGGCCGTACTGGCCGGCTTGGCCGTTGACCGAGCCGATGTTGACGATGCGGCCGAACCCGCGCTCACGCATGCCGTCGATGACATTGCGGCACATGTTGAAGCACGAGGACAGGTTGGTGTGGATCACCGCCTCCCACTGTTCGTAGGTCATGCGGTGCATCACGCCGTCGCGGGTGATGCCGGCATTGTTGATCAGCACCTCGACCGGACCGAGATCCGCCGTGATCCTGGCGATGCCCTCCTTGCAGGCGTCGAAGTTGGAGACGTCGAACTTGTAGGCCGGGATGCCGGTGCGGGCGGTGAACTCCTTGGCCGCCTCGTCGTTGCCGGCATAGTTGGCGGCGACCTTGTAGCCGGCATTCTTCAGGGCGACGGCGACTGCCTCGCCGATGCCGCGGGTGCCACCGGTGACGACTGCAACACGAGCCATTGTTTTTCTCCCCAGATTTAGTGGTGATTGGTTGGTTTCTTTGATTTTTTATTTTTGGGTATGACGGACCCTCCGCAGGTCCGGCGGATCCATCATGCCTCGGGCGGAGCGGGCCGCTTCCGCCAGGGAAGGCGGCCCGTCCGGTATCAGTCGCGCTGGACGCAGAGGGCGATGCCCATGCCGCCGCCGATGCACAGGGTGGCGAGGCCCTTCTTGGCGTCGCGCTTCTGCATCTCGTACAGCAGGGTGGTCAGCACGCGGGCACCCGAGGCACCGACCGGATGGCCGAGCGCGATGGCGCCGCCATTGACGTTGACCTTGCCGGTGTCCCAGCCCAGATCCTTGTTGACCGACAGCGCCTGGGCGGCGAAAGCCTCGTTCGCCTCGATCAGGTCGAGGTCGTCCACGGTCCAGCCGGCCTTTTCCAGCGCCTTGCGCGAGGCCGGGATCGGGCCGGTGCCCATGATCGCCGGATCGACGCCGGCGGTCGCCCAGGAGACGATGCGGGCCAGCGGGGTGACGCCGCGCTTGGCCGCATTCTCCGCCGTCATCAGGACCAGCGCCGCGGCGCCGTCATTGATGCCCGACGCGTTGCCGGCGGTCACCGTGCCGTCCTTGGAGAAGGCCGGGCGCAGCTTGGCCAGCGATTCCGGCGTCGTGCCGTGCTTGGGATACTCGTCGTCCGACACCACCACGTCGCCCTTGCGGCCCTTGATGGTGACCGGGACGATCTCGTCCTTGAAGCGGCCGGACTTCTGGGCCGCTTCCGCCTTCTGCTGGGAGGCGGCGGCGAAGGCGTCCTGCTCCTCGCGGGTCAGCTGCCACTTCTGGGCGACGTTTTCCGCGGTGTTGCCCATGTGATAGCCATGGAAGGCGTCGGTCAGGCCGTCGCGCAGCATGGTGTCGAGCAGTTCCGCCGTGCCCATCTTGGTGCCGTTGCGCAGATGCATGACGTGCGGCGCCATGCTCATGCTTTCCTGTCCACCGACGACCAGGACGTCGGCGTCGCCGTTCTTGATCGCCTGGTAGCCGAGGGCGACGGCGCGCAGGCCCGAGCCGCAGAGCTGGTTGATGCCGATGGCGGTCGCCTCCACCGGGATGCCGGCGTTGACGGCGGCCTGGCGGGCCGGGTTCTGGCCCTGGCCGGCGGTCAGGATCTGGCCAAAGATGACCTCGTTCACTTCCGCCGCGTCGGTCTTGGCGCGCGCCAGCGCTTCGCGGATCGCGACCTCGCCCAGGACATGGGCGGGAACGGCGCTGAGGGCGCCGTTGAAGCTGCCGATGGGCGTACGGGCCGCACTGGCAATGACAACCTCGGTCATGGAACGCTCCTCGAATTAGGACAGTTTTATTATAGCGATGGTAGGACGCTCGGAGTGATTCTTACCTTAAGACGTGCAGATGGCCGGACGCAAGATGGCCGAAGGTCGCTGCACTAACCTGTCGCAGCAAGCCAATCGGCGAGCGGAGTCCACACTCCGGTCTCGGCGCCGGCGCTGACGACCATTCCGATATGGCCGAGCGGCGGCCGGTGCGTGCGGGCGCCGGGAATGGCGGCGGCAAGCGCCAGGGCAGAGGCCGGCGGAACGATGCGATCGCGCTCCGGGATCAGTGCCAGGGTGGGCACGCGGATGGACGCTGGATCGACCGGCAGTCCGGCGACCATCCAGGAACCGGCCATGGTGTCATTGCGGCCGTACCAGCCGGCCAGCGCGTCGCGTGCCACGCCGGCCACCAGCGGCACGCCGTCGTTCAGCCAATCCTCCAGCGCCACGAAGGCGCCCGCCGCGCGGGAGCCGGGGGCCATGCGGGCGAACTGGCTGAATTTCTTCAACGCCAGCAGCGGGTCGAGCTGGGCGAACAGGGCCTGCAGCGCATCGGTCGGCAACTCGCCCCAGCGCTCCAGCGCCGGGCCCCAGGGCTGGATGAAGGCCGCCACCCGGTGTGCGGTGGCCGCGTCCTCGGCATGGAAATCCCACGGCGTGGCCATCAGCCCCAGCCCCGCCAGCGACCGCGGCCGACGCTGCGCCAGCGCCGCCGCCAGCAGCCCGCCCATGCAGTAGCCAACCACCGGAACCGGCTGTCCGCAAGACTCCACCACCAAATCGAGCGCCCGTTCCAGCCGGCCGGCGATGTAATCGGTCAGGGTGAAGCGGCGTTCCAGCGGCCCCGGGGTTCCCCAGTCCAGCAGCAGCGGCCGGAAGCCGCGCGCCGCCAGCCAGCGCATCAGGCTCCTGTCGCGCGACAGGTCCAGGATATAGGCGCGGTTGACCAGCGACGGCACGAACAGCACCGGCCGGCCCGCTCCCATCCCATAATCGAGAAGCCGCGAGCCGCCTTCCGCCCAGACCGTCGGCGGATCGGGCAGGTCGCGGACATAGGGATGGCGGCGGTACCGCTCGATGCCTGTCAGGACGGCGTCGATGCGACGGCGGATCTCCCGGTCAACCTCCCGGCTCAGGCGGTCGCCGCCGCCGGGCAGCCGGTCGGCCTGCAACAGGTCGTCCCGCAGGGCCGCCGCCCGCCCCCTCAGCGCCGGACTCCAGGGCAGCAAGCCGTTCCTCAAGAGCGGCAATCCGGCCGCGGAGCTGAGCAAGCTGCCCAGCGCCGCCGTCAGGTGCAGGCTCAGCGGCCGCGGCCCGCGGCGCATCGGCGTGCCGTCCGCCCGCCTCTTGTCCGCCAGACGCTCGCTCATCGGAAGGCCGTCCGTTTTGGGGGGAGAGGGTGTGGGGGAAAGGGGACGGACGGGGATCCCATCCGGTGCCGGGCGTTCCGCCGAAGCCGAAGCCTCCCGAACCGAAACCGGCCGGTCCAAACGGGAAGGGAGCGGCCGCCATTCCCTGCCCCATCATCTGGAACAGACGGGCCATCATGTCCGCCATCTCCGGATCGGCGGCGCCGGCCGTCCATTGGTCCTGCCACAGGTCCAGATAGCGGCGCGCCAGCGATTCGTAGGAAGGCGGATCGGATGGGGGTTCTGGTTGCGACGGGTCGGCCATGCCCGGATTATAGGCGGGACGACACCGCATTGACCAGTGCGGCATGGCTCACCACCTGTCCTTTCGGGTATCGCGGGGGGCTGTCCTGGCCCGTCGCAGCCGTCAGTCCGGCCCGGTTTCCCACCGCAACCGCGGCGCTATGCCGCGGCGCAACGCTGGACAAATTGCTATCCCTTCGAGTAGTTCTAATGACGGAACAATCTCCGCCGCCAAGGCCCCCCGTGTCCGGAACACCGCGTGTCTGTATCACCGTGCCTGGAACACGTCCCTTCTTGAAAGAGTCCGCGATGGCCGACAAGGAAGACCAGAAGTCCGCTCCGATCACGATCAAGAAGTACGCCAACCGGCGGCTCTACAACACCGCCACCAGCAGCTATGTCACGCTGGACCATCTGTGCCAGATGGTGAAGGACGGCTTCGACTTCGTGGTCTACGACGCCAAGACGGGAGAGGACATCACCCGCTCGGTCCTGACCCAGATCATCGTGGAAGAGGAAAGCAAGGGTCAGAATCTGCTGCCCATCAGCTTCCTGCGCCAGTTGATCGGCTTCTACGGCGACAACATGCAGTCGGTGGTGCCGCGGTATCTGGAATATTCGATGCAGGCCTTCTCCCGCAATCAGGAGCAGATGCGCGACTATTTCCAGAACACGCTGGGCGGCATCTTCCCGTTCGGCCGTCTGGACGAGGTCAGCAAGCAGAACATGGCGATGTTCGAGCGCGCCATGCGGATGTTCACGCCGTTCGGTGCGGCCGGCGCCCCGGACGAGGCGCCCGGCCAGCGCCCGCCCGGGCAGCCCGGTACGACGCCCCCGGCGGCCGCGGCCGGCCCAACCTTCGACGAGTTGCAGAAGCAGATAGACGAATTGCAGAAGCAGATCGCCGGTATCGCGCGGCCTGCAGGCAAGGCGGACACGAAATAGCCGGTCGGTTCGGAAAGGTTCCCGGCAGACGGGCGGCACGAAAGGCGGGGTCATACCCCGCCTTTTTCATTGCCCAGGGAAAGCCCTGCGCGCAGGCTTCTTCCATACCGAGGGGGGGTGCCCGAGGATCATACGCAACAGGGGCATCTTCTCGTCCAGCGTACCGGACACCGCACCGGGCCAATCGGCAGGAAGGAACCGACGATGACCACCGAACTGACCGTCTCGATCACCCTGGCCAGCGACGACCCGCGGGAAACCACCCGTTTCGAGGACAGGCTGCGCGACTGGCTGGACCATCAGCCTGGCGTGGCCGGCATGGCCATCGCGGACCGCGGCAACGACGCGGCCACCGAAACCATCTGGCGCGCCGCGCGCAAGGCGACCTTCGGACCGGCGCTGAAGAACCCGTTCGCGCCATAACAGGCGCTCTATATCCACTTGTCCGGGCCGGCTATCCCCTGAACAGGTGCGGGACCGTCGCCGAATCCGGGCCAATGCCCAGGCCGACGCGCGGATCCGTCGATTCCCGCACCGCCATGCCCAGGCACTTGTCTCCGACGATCCAGGCGTGCAGGACGGCCCGCGTGTCCTCCTCGCGGAATCCGGACGGGGTTTCCAGCCACACCGCCCCCTGCGCCGCCACGTCAGCGCCGACAGCCGGCCCATCGTCGGCGATCACCGCCCCCTGCTCGACGATGCGCGTCGGCGCGCCGTCCAGCCCATGGAGCGCACGCACCGTCACCATATCAGCATCCGCAACCCCGCCGGGGTCGAGCGCGGCACGGCACAGGTTGGGATGGCGCGGATAAAGGTGCGACAGCACCGCCAGCAGCCCATGGTTCGACCACAGCCAGCACCACAGCGGCGACAGCACGCTCATGCCGCTGCTGCGCAGCCGCTGCAGGAAGGCGTCGTCAGCCAACCCGTCCCACGGATAGAGCTTCGCCAGCCAGGAGATCGGCTGCCCTTCGTCGTCCATGAAGCGGCGGCCATCCCAGGCGATGGACTGCAGAGGCAGCAGGCGCGTGTCGATGCCGGCCTCCGCCGCGGTGGCGGCCAGATAGACCAGTTCGCCCTCGCGCACCGGATCGGGGGTTGCGCAGGTCGCGTGCATGCGCCCACGGCCGGGGAGACCGGCCGCCAGCTCCTCCCACCGCTCGACCAGCGCCTCGTGCAGGCCGTTGAACTGGTTGGCGTCCGGGGCCATGGCCTCCCGCCAGTTGCGCTGAACGAGCGAGGCGGCGAACAGCCCTTCGCCGGTGTCGTAGTTGCATCCCAGCAGCTTGACGCTGTCGCGCCCGTCATAGGCCAGCGTCAGCCGGCCGGCGAGACCGCCCGCCCGTTCGTTGCGCCGCCCGCCGGCCCAATAATCGGCCCACGAGGCCTCCAGCAGCCTCCCCATGTCGCCGCGGATGCCGAGCGCGGCGAACAGCTTGTGCTCCACCACATGGCGGACGGCGACGCCGATCATGCTGTGCAGTTCGTCCGCCACGCTTTCGATCAGGTCGATCTGCGAAGCGGTGAATTCATAGACGGTGTCCTCACGCCAACTGGCCCCGGCCGACATGGCACGCACACCGTAGGGATATTTGCGAAGGCCCGGGCGCCAGTCCGCCCGCGGCTTCATCGTCGTCCTGCGCATGACGTCCGATCCGCCCCGATCAGGTCCGGCCGGCCGCGCGGGAGGCCGCGCGAGCAGGCGCCGCAGGCAATTCCGCTGGGGTACGGGAATGAATGGCTGGGATGACGGGCGGCAGGCTGGTCAACGGTCCACTCCGGAGGAGGCCAATCCTAGAGACATGCATAGACATGACGGCCCCCGGCCTGGGGCCGGACTTGCACGAGAGCGGGGACCGGGGCGGATGGTTGCGGTGCAAACACGGCCCTGCTTATCTACTATCGCGCCTGACCGCGGTGCGCCAGCGCGCATCCGCGATATCACCCCCGTTCGGAATGCTGCCGCCCGAAATGCTCCTGGACCGTTGCGGACCTTCCGGCGGGCCGCGGCGGCACACGACCGCAGCGGCCCGCAGCGGGGGATCAGATCAGTGATGCCAACGGATGACGGGCGAGCGACCGCAAGGCCCACAGGGCCAGCCGGCCGCGCCGCGGCTTCATCGCGACCGCCACGGATGCCGCCGGCGGGACGGCTGTGAAGCCGGGCACCAGGGTCGCCACGCCGTCTCGGGCGGAGGCAGGGACGGGGGCCGCGCCCAGGCGCCGAATCCGGCGCGCGGACAGCACGATGCGCAACACCTCTTCTTCGGACACTGCGCGGCGGGCCGGGCCGGCGGCGAGGCTCGCCACCTCGCACAAGGCCGCCCGTTCGGCCAGAAGCCCGGTCAGCCCCTTGGCCGCTGCCGTCAATAGAGCTTCATCATAGAGGGAGAGGACAAGCGTCCTCATCCCGTGTTCCATCCGTGTGGACATGGCGGGCGCTCCGGAAATAAATCGGAATGGCGGGCGGATCGACAGAAGCGATTATCCGTGCGCGGCACCCGTTCGGCCATGCGCCCCAAGGGGGTAACACCCTGGCTGCGCCCTCCTGATACCGGAAAGCCACAATGTGGGTGTTGTAAAACAACGGGAAGTATCGGGGATGCTCCGCCCCGACAGCGGGAAGAAATGGTGGAGCCAATCGGGATCGAACCGATGACCTCTACAATGCCATTGTAGCGCTCTCCCAGCTGAGCTATGGCCCCACATTGGTGCGCTTGGAGGGAGTCGAACCCCCACGGCCTTTCAGCCACTAGGACCTGAACCTAGCGCGTCTACCAGTTCCGCCACAAGCGCGTCCGCGTGTCTTGGGGTCACGCGGGGCGCTCTATGTACCCAGAGCCGGCGCCGCGCTCAAGAGAAAAAACGCAACTGCGCAAAAGTTTTTCCCCGGCGCCGGCTTGCCGCCCTACTCCGCCGGCTTGATGGCATAGAAGCGGTAGACCCGCATGCCGGCCTCGATGGCGGCGACGCGGCGGGCCCAGAGCTCGACCTCCTCCATCACCGCCAGCTTGGTGGGGGTGTCGAGCTGGAATTTCTCCAGATGCTCGACCAGTCCCTGGATGGCGGACAGGATCAGGCCGCGATGGGTGTCGGTGATGTCCTCGGCGATGCGGAGGTCGAGGTTGCGCTGGGCGAAGGCGTTGGCCATGCGGTCCTTGGGCCACAGGTTGGGCGCCAGCGGCTCCTTGTCGCACCAGGTCTGGACCGCCTTGGCGCCCAGCACGTCGGCCTCGGCGATGTAGTCGGTGATGAGTAGATGGCCGCGCGGTTTCAGCGCCAGCTCCATCCCGTCGAACATCTGTTCCTTGTCGCGGACGGAGAAGAGGCCTTCCTTGTAGACGATGGCGTCGACGCGCTTGGGATAGCCGAAATGTTCTGGGTTGAAGGTCTCGACCGGCGCCTTCTTCTCGAGTCCCATCTTGAAGGAACGGACCATGCCTTCCTTCGCCAGCAGGTCCGACGCCTCCAGCCCGGTGACCCAGCAGCCGTATTTGCCGGCCATGGTGCGGCTGGTGCCGCCGAGCCCGGCCGCGAGGTCGAGCACGCTCATCGCCGGATTCAGCCCCAGCGGCTTGACCAGATAGGGGATATGCTCGGCCCCGCCGGGGGTGTTGAACCCCTCGCCCCACATCTTTTCCGCCACCTCGATGCGAGTCGCGGTCCACAGCGGCTTGCCCCATCGGTTCATGCCGGGTTCCGGGCCGGCAGGCTGCTGTGCCTCGCCCGTCGAAGACGTTGGCGACTCCTCGCCCTTCTTCGCCTTCATGCCCGACAGGTCATAGCCTTCCCACCACGCGTAGAGCCGCGTCTTCAGGCTCGGCCCATGCCCAGACGATTCGTCCTTGTCCGCCATCGCCGCCGTACCCCACGTCGTACACCATCGGCCAATCGATGCCGCCGCCACCGGCAGCCCTCAGCCGGCGTCGTGCCAAACCTGCGGTTGCCCTGTGCCGTCGCAGCACGCCACTCGCAAGATCCGTCGGGCCTCATGGTTAGACGGACGCTAATTGCATGCAAGTGGAAAAATTTCTTCGCGGTAACGCGATCGCCCGCCCTGCGGCGATGCCGAAGATCAGCGTGAGGCCTTGGCCGGCAGCGGTACCGGCTCGGGCAGCGAGGCCGGCAGCGAGGCCATGCGCGTGCCGGCGGCGTTCAGCACCGGCCGGCAGGCCGCCGGCATCTTGCGGACCACCCGCGGCTCCGGCTTGTATCCAGGCGGACGTTCGATGGCCGGGGACGCGCTGGCCAGCCAGGACATCAGCTCGTCGTCGCAGCCGTCGCCCTCCGGCTGGGCTGTCTGCTGCTCGCACAGCGGGCTGCCGGACGGACAGGTCAGGCGGATGTGCATGTGCCCGTCATGGCCATGCCAGGGCCGCAGCTTGTTCAGGAACCTGCGGTCGGTCCAACTGCGCTGGCACATCGCCAGCTTGATCGCCGGGCTGACGAAGATGCGGGCGACCCGCACATCGGCGGCGGCGATCTGGATCATGCGGGCCTGCCGGTCCGTCCAATCCTCCGTGACGCGCATGCGGTCGTAATCGACATACTTGATCTCGTCCAGCCGTTCGCGGCCGGCCCGCCCCATCGGCGGCAGGTCCAGCCGCAGCCAGACATCGGCATCCAGGCCGATCTGGTGGCTGGCATGGCCCGACGGCATCGGTCCGCCGCGCGCCTGCCCCATGTCGCCGATCAGCGCGGTGCCGAGCCCGGCGAGCGCCACGCGCTGGCCGAAATCGCGCAGCATGTCGACCAGCACGGGATGGCCGTAATTGCGCTGGCGCGACAGGCGGATGACCTGATAGCCGACTCCTTCGGGAGGCAAGGCGCGGGCGCCGGCGATGCAGCCGGCGGCATAGCCGCCGATGGCCTGCGGCGCGCCCAGCGACGGGCCGGACACCGCCCCCCAGGCGACGCTGGTGGCATAGGCCGGGATCAGCTCCGGTTTCCTCTTGCGCTGCTTGGCGTCGGCCTCGCCGGCAGCCAGCAGGGCGACCGCAACGCCGGCGCACGCGATCAGCCCAAAGACCCGGCCCCCAAATGACAGACGCCCCATATCGTCCCCCACCGTCCCAGCACCGCCATCCAGTCGGCTATAGCGGAGTCGCGGTTAAGGAATGATGGAGGAGGCGTCACCGACGCACAACCGAACCGACAGGCACCGGCCCTGTCCATCGGGGGGACCCATCCGGAGTGTACCCGATGGCCGGAGGCGGCGGTTGCGGCTCAGTCCAGGGTCTGGCGATAGCGCTTCAGCGCGACCACAGTCACCACCGCCAGGAACAGGGTGAGCGCCAGCACCTCCGCCAGGATCTCGCCCAGGCCGTTTCCCTTCAGCAGGATGCCGCGGACGATGCGCAAAAAATGGGTCAGCGGCAGCAGTTCGCCCACCGCCTGCGCCCAGCCGGGCATGCCGCGGAAGGGAAACATGAAGCCAGACAACAGCATCGACGGCAGGAAGAAGAAGAAGGACATCTGCATCGCCTGGAGCTGATTGGCCGCCAGGGTGGAAAAGGTGAAGCCGACGGCAAGGTTGGCGGCGATGAACAGGATCAGCACCGCCGACAGCAGCCCCAGGCTGCCGACGACCGGCACGTCGAACAGCAGCCGCGCCGCCACCACGATCAGCACGACCTGGACATAGCCGACGACGACGAAGGGCACGATCTTGCCCAGCATCACCTCGAACGGGCGGGCCGGCATGGCCAGCAGGTTCTCCATGGTCCCGCGCTCGCGCTCGCGGGTGACAGCCAGCGCGGTCATCATCACCATGGTCATGGTCAGCACCACCCCCATCAGGCCGGGCACGACGTTGTACTGGGTGATGCCCTCGGGATTGTAGCGGCGGTGGACCCGCAGGTCGATGGGATCCGGCCCGGTGCGCAGGGACGCCAGCGGCCCGGTCAGGTCGGGGGCCAGCGCCTGCCGGGCGATGGTGGTCAGCGCCGCCAGCGCGTTGCCGGTCGCCGCCGGATCGGTCGCATCGGCCTCCACCAGCAGCACCGGGCGGGTGCCGCGCTGCAGGTCGCGGGCAAAGCCGGCGGGAACCGTCACCGCGAACTGGACCGTCCCTTCCGCCAGCAGCCGGTCGATGTCGGCCTCCGACCCGGCTGCCCGGGTGACGGCGAAATAGCCGGAATTCTCCATCGCCGCCAACAGGGTCCGGGCGAAGGGACTCGAATCGGCCACCAGCACCGCCGTCGGCAGCCCCTTGGGGTCGGAGTTGATGGCGAAGCCGAACAGGATCAGCTGCAGGATCGGCACCCCCACCATCATGGCGAAGGTCAGCCGGTCGCGCCGCATCTGGATGAATTCCTTGACCATCACCGCCATCAGACGGCCCACCGATATCCGCGCCATCGCACCGCTCCGCGCCGATCATCCCGAACCGGGACGCATGGACGCAAGGGTAGCGCGGCCGGGCCTTGCCGGCGATGGGACGTTCGGGCGCGGGACGGCGGCGGAGCCTTCCTCCCTACACCGCCGCATCCGCCCGGTCGAACTGCAATGCGGCAAGCCGGGCATACAGCCCGCCCTGCGCCACCAGTTCGGCATGGGTGCCGGTCTCCACCACGCGGCCCTTGTCCATCACGACGATGCGGTCGGCGTTCAGCACCGTCGCCAGCCGGTGGGCGACGATCAGCGTGGTGCGGCCATGCATCAGCCGGTCGAGCGCGTCCTGCACCATGCGCTCGCTCTCGGCGTCGAGCGCGCTGGTCGCCTCGTCGAGCAGCAGGACCGGCGGGTCGCGCAGGATGGCCCGGGCGATGGCGAGGCGCTGACGCTGGCCGCCGGACAGCCGCACGCCCTTCTCGCCCAGGAAGGTGCCCAGGCCCTCGGGCAGCGCATCGAGAAAGTCGAGCGCATGGGCGGCCTCGGCCGCTGCCCGCACCTCGGCATCGGTCGCGTCGGGGCGGCCGTAGCGGATGTTCTCCCAGGCATTGGCGGAGAAGACGACCGGATCCTGCGCGACAAGGCCCAAACGGCGGCGGACATCCACCGGATCGGCCTCGCGCAGTTCGACGCCGTCGAGCCGGATCGAACCGGCCTGCGGGTCGTAATAGCGCAGCAGCAGCTGGAACACCGTCGACTTGCCCGCCCCCGACGGACCGACCAGCGCCACCCGCTCGCCCGGCTTCACATCCAGAGAGAACCCCTCCAGCGCCGCCCAGTCGGGGCGCGAGGGATAGTGGAAGCGCACGGCGTCGAAGGCGAGCGCGCCGGCCGCCGGGCTGGGCAGCGGCTTCGGCAGCGCCGGCGCACGGATTTCCGACTCGATCGACAGCAGGCCGAACAGGCGTTCGGTCGCGCCGGCGGCGCGCTGCAGGTCGCCGATCACCTCGCTGATGGCGCCGACCGATCCGGCGACGACGACGGAATAGATGACGAAGGCCGACAGCTCGCCCGGCGTCAGCCGTCCGGCCACCACGTCATGCCCGCCGATCCACAGGATGATGCCGACCGCGCCGAACACCAGGACGATGACGATCACCGTCATCAGCGCCCGCACCCGCACGCGGCGGATGGCGACGTCGAACGCCTCCTCCACCCGGCGGCCGAACAGGGCGCGGTCGATGGCCTCGTGGGTGAAGGCCTGGACGGTACGGATGGCGGCAAGCGTCTCCTCGACGAAGGAGCCGACGTCGGCGATGCGGTCCTGGCTGTCGCGCGACAGCTTGCGCACCCGCCGGCCGAAGAAGACGATGGGGGCGACCACCAGCGGCACCACCAGCGCCACCAGCCCGGTCATCTTGGGCGAGGTGACCAGCAGCATGCCGGTGCCGCCCAGGAACAGCAGCGCGTTGCGCAGCGCAATGGAGGCCGACGACCCCACCACCACCTGCAGCAGCGTGGTGTCGGTGGTCAGGCGCGACAGGATCTCGCCGGTCTTGGTCGTCTCGAAGAAGCCCGGCGAAAGGGTCAGCACATGGTCGTAGACGGCACGGCGGATGTCCGCGACCACCCGCTCGCCGATCCAGCTGACCAGGAAGAAGCGGCCGTAGGTGGAGGCCGCCATCAGCGCGATCACCCCCAGCAGCACCAGCAGCGCCCGGTCGAGCAGCGAGGTGTCGCCGCCGGCGAAGCCCTGGTCGATCAGCACCCGCATCCCCTGCCCCAGCCCCAGCACGGTGCCGGCCGCCACGGTCAGCGCCAGCATCGCGCCCAGGATGTGCCACCGGTAGGGCAGCAGGAACGGGATCAGCCGGCGCAGCGGACCGAGGTCGCGGCGGCGGGCATCGGCCTCGCCACGGGATGAGGCGGCGATGAGGTCGGGGGAGGATTGGCGAGCCACGCTGTTCCCGCTGGTTGGTTGGGGTTATTGCTGCGGACCGCTGCCATATAGCGTGGGGCGGCGACGCCAACAAGGCGAGCCGCCGCCCATCGGGGCCTGGAACCCGATTGCAGGCGCACTCGTTTCCGGGGTTGCGCGGGGGGACGTGTTTTGGTATAGACGCCGCTCGCTTTGCAGGAACTCCCGGCCATGAAGACTGACATCCATCCCGATTATCACGAGATCACCGTGGTCATGACCGACGGCAGCTCGTTCACGACCCGCTCCACCATGGGCAAGCCGGGCGACACGCTGCGTCTCGACATCGACCCGAAGTCGCACCCGGCCTGGACCGGCGTGCAGAAGCTGCTGGACACCGGCGGGCAGATCGCCAAGTTCAACAAGCGCTTCGCGTCTTTCGGCCTCAAGAAGTAAGCGGTTCTCGCGCTTCCATCCTGCCGACCCGAAAAGGGCGCCCGATCCGGTCGGGCGCCCTTTTCGCATGTCCGCAGATCCAAAGACGGAAGCCGAAGACCGAAGCCTCAGCCCACCGTCCTCACCCCACGGCGGCGGCGCGTTCCACATCGGCACGGACCATGGCGTCCAGCCGGTCGACGCGCATATAGAGGCTGTGGCTGCGCTCCAGCAGGCTGCGCAGGCCGGCCGGCAACTCCTCATTGTCGGGACCGCTGGGATCGGAACAGATCTCGCCGCCGGACAGCGCGAAATCTTCGCTCGCCGCCTGTTCCTTCGTCATCTCGCCGGCATGGACGGCCTTCTGCGCCAGCAGCCACGCCATCACCTGGGTCAGGCGGCTGGTCACCCGCATCGATTCGTAGGAAATCTGCAGACGAACCTGCGGCGGCAATTTCCGATGCTCGGCCGCATCATGATAGGCGATGTAATTCCGCGCCTCGATCAAGAGGGCCATGGTCTCGTCATAGGGACCGTTGAAGAAGAAACTGTGCGAAGTCATGGTCTTCGGCCCCCTCCCGCGGACTTTCGGCCCTAGCGTGAGCCTTGCCGCAACTGATTAACAATTGGTGACCGGGCATTATCCGACAACCCCAAGCGGGTTCGGCCGGGCATGCGTACGGACACCCTCTTGAACAGGAAAAAGCGTCGATTATCTCTCGCTCGTCCAGCGGATGCCCATACGGGGTCCGCCACCACCACCGCCCCAGAGGACCGACGGACTCCGTGGTCTTCAGCGGCCGTATCGCTCTTTCGGAGGATATGTCATGCGCAGCTACGACCTTTCGCCCCTGTTCCGCTCCACCGTCGGTTTCGACCGCCTGTCGCGCCTGCTGGAGACCGCGACCACCGGTGACGAGGCGGCCTCGTACCCGCCCTACAACATCGAGAAGATGAACGAGGATTCGTACCGGATCACCATGGCCGTCGCCGGTTTCGGTATCGATGACCTCACCATCACCGCCCACCAGAATTCGTTGACCGTCACGGGTAAAGCTAAGAAGGACGAGCCCGGCGGCCAATTCCTCTACCGGGGTATCGCCGGCCGCGCATTCGAGCGCCGCTTTCAGCTTGCCGATTTCATCAAGGTCAATGGCGCGTCTCTTCAGAATGGCCTTCTGCACATCGAGTTGGCGCGCGAGGTACCCGAAGCGATGAAGCCGCGGAGCATTCCGATCGCCGGCACCACCGGCAGCGGCGCGGTGGAGGTGGGTGCGCCCACCCAGTCCCCGGCCCTGACCCAGCGGGCCGCGTAACATCCCGACCGGCGCGTCCGCGACGAGCGGACGCAAGGCCGGCAGACGTCCGACAGGCAGACATCGGAACAGCGCCCCGGAAGCTTCCGGGGCGCTGTTTTCCATTGCCTTTACCGTGGCGGCCTGCGGCTGCGGATCAGCCCAGCGGGAAACTCTCCGGCGGGGCGACGACCCACTCCGCATAGCCAGCGCGCAGCAACTCATAGGCGGCGACCAGCCCGGCGGCACCGGCATAGGCGGTGAGCAGCACCCGTTCCGGCGGAAGCTGCGCCCCGAATCCCGTCATCAGCAGCGCCCCCAGGAACGGGCCGCCCAGCAGCAGCGCCGCAAGCCACAGCGGTTCCGCCGACAGCCAGGCGCTCAGCACCGCGCGGGTCCGCTGCGACAAGCGAAGCAACGTCCCCGCCTTCGCGTCGAGCGCATCGAGGCTGCCGGCGCGCAGTTCCGCCACCCGCCGTCCGTCGGCATCGAGGAACAGCACCTCCACCTTCATGCCGTGCCGCCGCACCGACGCGCGCACCGAGTCGCCGAGCCGCGTCTCCAGCAGGATCGCGTTGCCACCGAGCGCCGGCAGCGCGTCGCGCACCTCGGCGGGCGGCTCGCCCCACTCGCGCAGCGCGGCCAGGATGACGCGCGGATCGTCGCAGGGGACCGCATCCACATGCAGAACCCGGCCCCTTGGTGCGGTCACCTTCAGAAGCAGCACCTGTTCCGCCGGGTCATGCGTGCCTTCCACCCTCAAACCGCCCTCGGCCACATAGGAGAATCGCAGGCATCCATCGTGGCGGCAGAGCGTGTTCATGGCGGCGGCCCCTTCCGGTCGTATCCCTGGCGGATCGCGCCGAAGGGATCTGGGCGTTGGTGATGGAATGACCAACAAACCAGCAGGGGGAACGGCCATCGGGGCCGTCCGGCGCAAAAGGGGAGGCTCGTTCGGCCGGATCGCGGCAACGGATCGCGGCGGCGCCACGCTCCGGACAAGAAAAAAGCGCCGAGCCCTGCGGCTGGCGCTTGAAGCTTATCCTCTCAAGAGAGAGAATGGCGGATGGGGGGAGATTCGAACTCCCGATACCCGTGAGGGTATGCCGCATTTCGAGTGCGGTGCATTCAACCGCTCTGCCACCCATCCGCTGCCCCGTTTGGCGGGGTGCGCGGAACCTATATAAACGCTTTCGGCCGTGCAAGCCTTTTTTGCAGAAAAATGCGCGTGTTCCAGCCCGCATCCCTGTTGACTCCGAGCCCCTCCTGCGTATAGATCGTCGCTCCCATGAACGGGCTTGCGCATCGAACGGTGGGCGAGAAGCCCGCCGTTTGTTTTGACATAGGCAGTGACGACAATGTTTGCAGTGATCCGCACCGGCGGCAAGCAGTACAAGGTCGCCAATGGCGACGTGATCCGTGTTGAGAAGCTCGAGGCCGATGCTGGCGCCTCCATCACGCTCGAAGACGTGCTGATGGTCGGCGACGCCGGCACCACCACCATCGGCACCCCGACCGTGGCGGGCGCCTCGGTCGTCGCCGAGGTCGTCGCCCAGGATCGCGGCCCGAAGATCATCGTCTTCAAGAAGAAGCGCCGCCAGAACTACCGCCGCAAGAACGGCCACCGCCAGGACCTGACCGTCCTGCGCATCACCGGCATCAACGGCGCGGCCTGATCCGGTTCTTCCGGACAAGGCATTCTGCGTCCTTCAGTTTTAGGAGCAACACCCCATGGCACACAAAAAGGCAGGCGGCTCGTCCCGCAACGGCCGTGACTCCGCCGGCCGCCGTCTCGGCGTGAAGCGTTTCGGTGGCGAGAACGTCGTCTCCGGCAACATCATCGTCCGTCAGCGTGGCACGAAGTTCCACCCGGGCGAGAATGTCGGTCTCGGCCGCGACCACACCATCTTCGCGATGGCCGACGGTCAGGTCTACTTCAAGCACAGCTCGAACGGCCGCACTTTCGTGAACGTCGTTCCGGCCAACGACCAGGTTCCGGCCATCGCTGCCGAGTAACCTCTTCGGGTCGTTGCGCGGCCTGTGTCGCAGGCCTGCACGCTTGTGGGATAGAATCGGGGGACCGGGCGACCGGCTCCCCGATTTTCGTTTTTGAGTCCGGCACTGTCCCGCTGCCGGCTTTCCTTCCGTTTACGGGCAAGGTCCCCCGATGAAGTTTCTCGATCAGGCCAAGGTGTTCTTGAAGAGCGGTGACGGCGGCCCCGGTGCCGTGGCGTTCCGGCGCGAGAAGTACATCGAGTTCGGCGGTCCCGACGGCGGCGACGGCGGCCGGGGCGGCGACGTGGTGATCGAGGCGGCGGACGGCCTGAACACGCTGATCGACTACCGCTACAAACAGCATTTCAAGGCGCAGCGCGGCCATCACGGCATGGGCAGCAACCGCAACGGCGCGCGCGGCGAGGACGTCGTCCTGCGCGTGCCGGTGGGAACCCAGATCCTCGACGAGGATCAGGAGACCGTGCTGTGCGACCTGACCGAGGCCGGCCAGCGCCGGGTCTTCCTGCGCGGCGGCGACGGCGGGCACGGCAACGCCCATTTCAAGACGCCGACCAACCGCGCGCCGCGCAAGTTCCACCCCGGCTGGCCGGGGCAGGAGCAGTGGGTGTGGCTGCGGCTGAAGCTGATCGCCGATGCCGGACTGCTGGGATTGCCCAACGCCGGCAAATCGACCTTCCTGGCCGCGACCACCGCGGCCAAGCCCAAGATCGCCGACTACCCCTTCACCACGCTGGCCCCCAACCTGGGGGTCGTCCGCGCCGGTGACGAGGAATTCGTCATCGCCGACATTCCCGGCCTGATCGAGGGTGCGCATGAGGGTCATGGGCTGGGCGACCGTTTCCTCGGCCATGTCGAGCGGTCGCGCATCCTGCTGCACCTGATCGACGGCACCGCGGACGACGTGGTCGCCTCCTACCGGACGATCCGCAACGAGCTGGAAGCCTATGGCGGCAACCTCGCCGACAAGCTGGAGGTGATCGGGCTGAACAAGGCCGACGCCCTGCTCGACGAGGAGATCGAGGAGAAGAAGGCGGCGCTGGAAGAGGCGTCGGGCGCCGAGGTCATGGTGCTGTCCGGCGCCACCGGCCAGGGCGTGAAGCAGGTGCTGTTCCGGCTGCTGACCGTCATCAAGGAATCGAAGGAGGAAGAGCCCGAGGTCATCCACGCCCCCGCGACCCGCTCCATCCCGCGCCCGCCGGTCGGCCAGAAGCTGCCCGACGACGGCGAGATGCAGTGGGACGACGAGGCCGGCGAATGGGTCGGCGGCGAGGAGGCCGGCTTCGAGGAGGATGATCTCGAAGAGGGCGATCTCGAAGAGGGCGCCGAGCTGGAAGGCGAAGGGGACGAGGCACTTGACGGGGAGGAGCCGGAGGGCGAAGAGGACGGCTCGGACGACGATACGGACGGAACCTCCCGCCATGGCGCTTGACGCCCCTACCCTTCTCGAGTCCCGCCGGCTGGTCGTGAAGATCGGCTCGGCCCTTCTGGTCGATGGTGAAACCCGGCAGATCCGCCGTGCCTGGCTCGACGCGCTGGCCGACGACGTCGCCGCCTGCCGCAGGCGCGGGCAGGAGGTGGTGATCGTCACCTCCGGTGCCGTCGCCTGCGGACGCGAGCATCTCGGCCTCGTCGGCCGGGCGCTGAAGCTGGAGGAGAAGCAGGCGGCGGCGGCCACCGGCCAGATCCGACTGGCCCACGCCTATCAGGAGACGTTGGCCCGCCACGACGTCACCGTCGCCCAGGTGCTGGTGACGCTGGAGGACACCGAGGAACGGCGGCGCCACCTGAACGCCCGCAACACCATCGACACGCTGCTGAAGCTGGGCGCCGTCCCGGTCATCAACGAGAACGACACGGTGGCCACCGCCGAAATCCGCTTCGGCGACAACGACCGGCTGGCGGCGCGGGTGGCGCAGATGGTCAGCGCCGACACGCTGGTGCTGCTGTCGGACATCGACGGCCTCTACACCGCTGACCCGCGCAAGGATCCGGATGCCCGCCACATCCCCACAGTGCGCGAACTGACGCCGGAGATCGAGGGCATGGCCGGCGAACCGCCCCCCGGCTACAGCAGCGGCGGCATGGTGACCAAGATCGCCGCCGCCCGCGTTGCGCTGTCGGCCGGCTGCCGCATGGTGATTGCCAAGGGCAAGCGCATGAACCCGTTGGCGGCGCTGGAAGCGCGGCCGGAGGATGGCGGCGCGCCCTGTACCTGGTTCCTGCCGTCGGCCGAGCCGACCAAGGCGCGAAAGGCCTGGATCGCCGGCCATGTCAACGCATCGGGCGTGCTGGTGGTCGATGACGGCGCCCAGCGGGCGCTGGCCAACGGCGCCAGCTTGCTGCCGGCCGGCGTCGCCGCCGTCCAGGGCGACTTCGACCGCGGCGACGTGGTGATCGTCCGCAGCCAGGACGGGCGCGAGCTGGCGCGCGGCCTCGTCGCCTACAGCGCCGACGACGCCCGCAAGATCCTCCGTCACAAGAGCACCGAGATCGAGGAGATCCTGGGCTATCACGGGCGCGACGAGATGATTCACCGCGACGATCTGGTGGTGCGATGACCGCCGACATCCCCCCCTCTGCCCGCACCCCGATCCGCGCCATCCTGTGGGACATCGACGGCACGCTGATGGACAGCGAGCCCTGGCACCAGCGCATCACCGTCGAGATCTGCCGCGGCTACGGCCATGAGCTGAGCGACGAGGATTGCCGGACGATGCATGGCATCGCCTTCCGCGAGATCTACGCCGCCCTGCACGCCCGCCGCCCCTTTCCCGTCGACCTGAAGCGCTGGGCCGACGAGATCAACGCGCAATATGTCGCCAACGTCGACCGGGTGCGGCCGCGCGACGGCGCCTTCGCCCTGGTGGAGGCCTTCGCCGCCCGCGGTCTGACGCAGGCCTGCGTGTCGAACGGCGGCCGCATGATCGTCGACGCCAACATGCGCGCCATGTCGATCCCGCATTTCCGCTTCAGCATCGCCCGCGAGGACGTCGCCAACGGCAAGCCCCATCCGGAGCCCTACCTGCTGGCGGCGACGATGCTGGGCCTGCCCCCGGACGCCTGCGCCGTGATCGAGGACAGTCCGACCGGCGCCCGCAGCGCCAAGGCCGCCGGCATGCTGACCATCGCTTGGCCCCAGCACCCGGCCGTGATCTTCGACGCCGTCGACCATCTGGTCGAAGATCCGGCCTCGCTCGACTGGGATGCGCTCTGCGGCTGAGGGCAGGCGCCGCCCCTCCATCCGCTCAGTCCAGCGTCCGGCCCGCCATCTGCGCGGCCTGCGGGATGCCCAGGGCCGCGCGCGCAGGCCCTGCTGCCTCACTTCCGGATTGCGTCACTTCTGGATGTTGACCACGGCTGACGCTGGAGCCAGGGCGATGCCGCGGTCGGCTAGCGCGGTCATCCACAGATTGATCCGTTCGATCGTGGTCGGATAGGGCGAGGCGAAGCCGACGGCGGCGCCGTTGGTCTTGGCCAGTTCCTCCAACTCGCGCAGCTGGTCGTCGATGGCGCCGCGCGACAGGTCGCGGTCGATGACCCGGTCGCCCAGCGCCCGCGGCACGCCGGCGAGATTGGCGAGCGGTCCGGCCACGCTCTTCGGGGTGAGACGGGCATCGACGAACAGCAGGCCGCGGGCCTTCAGCGCGTCGATCACCGGCTGCATCGCCGCCGGGTTGGCGGTGAATTTGCTGCCGGTGGTGCTGGTGATGCCGACATAGCCCACCGCCTTGCCCAGCGACCATTCCAGCCGCTCGATGTTGCGGTCGGGGCCGAGCATGGTCAGCAGCGCGTTGGGGCCGGGATCGTCGCGCGGGTAGTTCTGCGGCTCCATCGGCACCGAAAGCATCACCTCGTGCCCCTTGGTACGGGCACGCTCGATCCAGTCGTCCAACCGCTCTGCATAGGGCAGGAAGGCCAGCGTGATGCCGGGCGGCAGCTTGGCCAACGCGTTGCCGGTGGTCACCCCGCTGAGCCCGAGGTCCGACATGACGATGGCGATGCGAGGCCGCTTGTCGGTGGCCGGGAACGGGCGGGCATAGACCTGCCAGGGCTTGCGCCCGTCCTGGGCGATGCGCGGCAGCGGCCCGTTGCGGCTGTCCTCCACCAGCCCCGGCACCGGGGCCGGGGTCAACGTGACCGCCGCTCCCGGCACGCCCGGCAGGGGCAAGGGCGCCGCATCGGTCGGGAGCGGCGCCGTCGCGGGCGCCGCCGCCTTCGGCATGGGAGGCGGCGGCAACGCGGCCACCGCCACCGTCGCCGCCGGAATCTCCGCCTGCCACGCTTCCCGGGTCGCGGCGGCGTTCAGCGCCAGCCAGCCGGCCACCCCGGCATAGGCCACCGCCGTCAGGACGGCGGCGCCCAGCAGGGCCTTCGACAGCGGCTTGCGCGGCCCGCGGCCCGCCCCATCGCCGGTGCGGCGCAGGCGACGCAGCCAGCCGAGGCCGGGGCGCAGGCCCCGGACATCGAACCGCAGACGACCGAGCAAGGCTGGAACCTTCACCGTCCGCCGCTCCGGTCAGCGCGCCGCGGCGCGCTGCTGGAACAGGGCGACGCCCCGCAACAGATCCAGCGCACGGGCAAGCTGGAAGTCGAAGGGTGGCTCGGCACCCTCCGCCGCCGCACCCTCAGCCGGAGTTGCCCCGGGAGCAGCAGGCGCGGCTGGTGCCGCACCCGGCGCCGGGGCAGCGCCGGCACCCGGACCGGGGGCGGGCGCCGCCGGGTTGGGGGCCGCCGGAGTGCCCGGAGCCGCCGGGTTGGTCGTGGCCGGACGCGGCGCCCGGTTCTGGTTGGCGGCGTCGGGGTTGACCAGCGCGCCCTTCAGGTCGGCCTCGCGGCGGCGGACGATGTTCCTGTCCAGATCCTCCACCTTGGCGACATGCACCTCGATATCCGGGGTGATGCCCAGCTGCTGGATCGAGCGGCCCGACGGCGTGTAGTAGCGCGCCGTGGTCAGACGCATGGCGCCGTGGCCGGGCAGCGGAATGATGGTCTGGACCGATCCCTTGCCGAAGCTCTGGGTGCCCATGACGATCGCGCGCTTGTGGTCCTGCAGGGCGCCGGCGACGATTTCCGACGCCGAGGCCGAACCGCCGTTGATCAGCACCACCAGCGGCAGCCCCTTGATCAGGTCGCCCGCCTTGGCGTTGAAGCGGGTGCCCTCCTCCGCCCGCCGGCCGCGGGTCGACACGATCTCGCCCTTCTCCAGGAAGGTGTCGGACACCGAAACCGCCTGGTCGAGCAGGCCGCCCGGGTTGTTGCGCAGGTCCAGCACGAAGCCCTTCAGCTTGTCGCCCAGCTGCTGCTGGATCGAGGCGATCGCCTTCTCCAGCCCGCTCTGCGTCTGCTCGTTGAAGCTGGTGACGCGGACATAGCCTATCTCGCCCTCGGTGCGGAAGCGGACCGACTGCACCTTGATGACGGCGCGGGTCAGCGACACGGTAAAGGGCTCCCCCGCCTCGCCGCGGCGGACGGTGACCTTCAGCTCGCTGCCGATGGGGCCGCGCATCTTCTCGACCGCCTCGTTCAGGCTGAGGCCCATCACCGCCTCGCCGTTCAGCTGGACGATCAGGTCGCCCGGCTGCAGGCCGGCGCGGAAGGCCGGGGTGTCGTCGATGGGCGACACGACCTTCACCAGGCCGTTCTCCATCGTCACCTCGATGCCCAGCCCGCCGAACTCGCCGCGGGTCTGGACCTGCATGTCCTGGAAGCTCTTCTTGTTCAGATAGCTCGAATGCGGGTCGAGCGAGGTCAGCATCCCGTTGATCGCCGCTTCGATCAGCTGTTCATCGGTCACCGGCTCGACATATTCGGCGCGCACACGCTCGAAGACATCGCCGAACAGGTTCAGCTGCCGGTAGGTGTCCGACGAGTTGCTGGACTGTGCGGTGACGGTGGCGACGCCGGCTCCCAGAAACACCAGAGCAGCCGCTGCGGCGGCGCGCTTGATCATCCTCATCTACCCTTGTCCTTTCCCCTCCGGGGCGCCGAACCCGCGTTGCGGGTTGATCGGCTGGCCGTTTCGTCGCAGCTCGAAATAGAGATCCGGATTGCCGTCCGGCGGCATGACCGCCAGCGGTTCCCCGCTGGCCACCTTACGCCCGACGGCCGTGTCGATCCGGCCCAAACCCGCAATCAAACTATGATATCCGTTGCCGTGTTCCACGATCAAGATTAGGCCATAGCCCTTGAAGGGCCCGGCAAACACGATCGTGCCGCTGCGCGGCGCCACCACGGCGGCGGCGGCGCGGGTCTGGACGGTGACGCCACGGCTGGTGGCGCCGAAGCGGTCGGCCTCGCCGAAGCGGGTGGTCAGCCTGCCGGCGGCGGGCAGCACCATGCCGGCGACCGCCGGCGGGCCATCGGCTGCGCGGTTGGGGGCACGCGCCGCGAGATCTCGCTCGCGCGCTGCCTCGCGGGCAGCCTCCTCCTTGGCGCGCAGTTCTTCCGCAGCCTTCTGCTCCGCCAGCTTCTGCTCGGCGGCACGCAGGTCGGCAAGCTTGCGTTCGGCATCCTTGCGTTCCGCCTCCTTCCGGGCGGCGAGGCGGCGTTCGGCCTCGCGCTTTTCCGCCTCGCGCCTGGCGGCCTCCCTGCGCTCCGCCTCGATCCGCTCCGCTTCGCGGCGGGCGGCGGCTTCGGCGGCGGCGCGGCGTTCCGCCTCGATCCGTTCCATCAGCTGGCGCAGGTCGACGGCCTGCCCGGACAGGTTGGCCATGCGCTGGCCGACCTGGACGCGTTCCTCCTCGGTCTGGCGCGACAGCTCCTCGCGCCGGGCGATCAGGCGGTTCATCTCGCCCTGCTTCTCGGCCAGCGCCACCCTGGCGGCCAGCGCCTTGGACCGCCGGTCGACCAGCTTGCCGCGGGTGTCGGCCAGTGCGGTCAGCGCCTGGGCCAGCGCGTCGGCGCGCGCGCGAAGCGCCGGCACGGCGTCGCGCAGCAGCAGGGCGGAGCGCAGCGTATCGACCGGGCTTTCCGGCCGGGCCAGCGCTGCTTCCGGCGGGATGCGCGCCAACCGTTGCAGAGCGCCCAGCAGGGTCGCGATCTGCTGCCGTTCGCCGTCGAGACTGGCGGAACGCTCGCGCTCCTCCGCCTCCAGCGTGGTCAGGGAGTCTTCGAGCTGGTCGAGCGCCTGTTCCTGCCCCTGCGCCTGATCGGCCAGCCCGATCAACCGGCCGCGCAGATCGTCCAGTTCGGTCTGAAGGGCCTGGGACTGGCGCTCCAGCTGCTGCTGGCGCTGTTTGCCGGTCTGAAGCTGCTGCTCGACCCGCTTCAGCGTGTCCTTGGGTGCGTCGGGTTGGGCGCCGCCCTGCGCATTCGCCGGCTGGACGAGGATCAGTCCGGCGATGACAACGAAGCCTGCAAGCAATCCCTCTCCCGCCCCGGATACCCTCTCCCCGACAAATACCCTCTCCCCCCGGGGAGAGGGCTGGGTGAGGGGGATGCAGTGCGTGACACAAGTCGAAAAACCGGGCTGCGCCCCAATCCTCTTGCGATTCCACGCCACGCCCCCCCCTCACCCCGACCCTCTCCCCGGGGGGGAGAGGGGGATTCAAGGGCGAAGGGACCGCCCGGCGCCATCCGTTACTCCGCCGCCGCGCGGGCGGCGGTGCGGACCAGCAGGTTGCGGCCGGTCATCTCGGCCGGCTGCGGCAGGCCCAGCAGGCCCAGCAGGGTCGGCGCGATGTCGGCCAGACGGCCGCTCGCGATGCGGGCGCCGGCCGGGCCGTTGACCAGGACCAGCGGCACCTTGTCCAGCGTGTGGGCGGTGTGCGGGCCGCCGGTCTCGGGATCCTTCATCAGCTCGCAGTTGCCGTGGTCGGCGGTGACCAGCATGGTGCCGCCGGCACGCCGCACCGCGGCCTCCACCTGGCCCAGGCTGCCGTCGACCGCCTGCACCGCCTTGATCGCGGCATCGAGCATGCCGCTGTGGCCGACCATGTCCGGATTGGCGAAGTTGACGACGATCAGGTCGTACTTGCCGGAGTCGATGGCGCCGACCAGCTTGCCGGTCACCTCGGCGGCCGACATCTCCGGCTGCAGATCGTAGGTGGCGACCTTCGGCGACGGCACCAGGATGCGGTCCTCGCCCTCGTACACCCGCTCCTCGCCACCGTTGAAAAAGAAGGTGACGTGGGGGTATTTCTCCGTCTCGGCGATGCGCAGCTGCGTCATTCCGGCCTCGCTGACCACTTCGCCCAGCACCTTGGTCAGGGATTTCGGCGGAAAGATGGTGGTCATCAGCTTGGCCAGCGCCGACGAATATTCGACCATGCCGACCACGGCGGCCAGCTTGGGCGCGCCGTCGACCGGGAAGCCGTCGAAATCCTTGTCGACATAGGCGGCCAGGATCTCGCGGGCGCGGTCGGCGCGATAGTTCGCCATCAGGATGGCGTCGCCGTCCTTGATGCCGGCATAGTCGCCGATCACCGTCGGCAGGATGAACTCGTCATGCTTGCCGGTGGCATAGCTCTGCTCGATCGCCTGCATCGGGTCGGCGGCGCGCTCGCCCTCGCCCTTGGTCATCGCGGCATAGGCCTTGGCGACGCGGTCCCAGCGCTTGTCGCGGTCCATGGCGTAATAGCGGCCGATCACGGTCGCGACCTCGACGCCCGCCATCTCATGGACGTCGGCCATGAACTCGGCGAGCTGGTCCTTGGCGCTCTGCGGCGGAACGTCGCGGCCGTCGGTGAAGGCGTGGACCGCCACCGGCACGCCCTCGCGGGCCAGCACACCGGCCAGCGCGGCGATGTGGTCCTGGTGCGAATGGACGCCGCCCGGCGACAGCAGCCCCATCAGGTGGACGCGCCCGCCGGTCTTGTGCATCGTCTTGACGAGGTCGTTCAGCGCCGGATTGCGCTCCAGCTCGCCCTCGACGATGGCATGGTCGATCATCACCAGATCCTGCATGACGACCCGGCCGGCACCGAGATTCATGTGCCCGACCTCGGAATTGCCCATCTGCCCCTTGGGCAGCCCGACCTCCTCCTCGCTGGCGTCGAGGAAGGCCGTCGGCTCGGCCGACCACAGGCGGTCCCAGTTCGGGGTCTCGCCCAGCGCAATCGCGTTGTCGGACCGCTCCTCGCGATAGCCCCAGCCGTCCAGGATGCAGAGGACGACAGGGCGGGGTCGGGTGGTCTCGGTCATCGCGCTTACCTTTCTCGAAAGGTTGTGGTCTCGGAGTTTCGTGTTTTTCCGCTCCGGCGCGTCGGTTGGCGCCGGATGCGACGCTCAGGATCAGGATCTGTGATAGGGGTGGCCGGCAAGAATTTGTTGGGCGCGATAGAGTTGCTCCGCAAGCATGCCGCGCACCAGCATGTGGGGCCAGGTCATCGGCCCGAAGGCGAGCAGGAAGTCGGCCCGCGCGCGCACCGCGTCGCCATGGCCGTCGGCACCGCCGATCAGGAAGGCGAGATCGCCGGCGCCGCGGTCGCGCCAATCGCCGATCCTGGCGGCGAAGGCCTCGCTGGGCAGCGCCTTGCCGCGTTCGTCCAGCGCCACGACGATGGCGCCGGCCGGCACGGCGGCGAGCAGCAGCTCGGCCTCCTGCCGTTTCAATTCGTCGGAGGAGAGGCGTTTCTTCACCTCGACCTCCTTCAGGGTGAAGGGCCAGACGAGCCGGCCGACATACTCGTCGAACAGGTCGCGGGTCGGTCCACCCCGCGACCGCCCGACGGCGGCGAGCCACAGACGCATGATGCGGCCCTCCGCCCCCGGCCCGTCAGGCGCTCAGCCGCGCCGTGTCGGACGGCGTCGGCAGGTCAAGACCCCACATCTTCTCGATGTTGTAGAAGGTCCGGACCTCCGGCTTGAACAGGTGGACGATCACGTCGCCGGCATCGACCAGAACCCAGTCGCTCTGGGTCAGGCCCTCCATCTCGACGCCGCGGACGCCGGCCTGCTTCAACTTGTCGGCCAGCTTCACGGCCATGGCGGCGATGTGCCGCGTGTTGCGGCCAGAGGCCACGACCATGTAATCGGCGAAGGTGGTTTTCCCGGCGAGATCGATGACGGTCACGTCATCCGCCTGGTCGGCGTCAAGCGACGCCTCGATGAGCGCCTTCAGCTCCTGCGGTTCCAGGATCTGGGGAACGGCGGCTGGCCGCGGAGCGGTCGCGGCCGTTTCGGTGTGCGTGGTGATGGCTCCAACCTCTTGCAACGGTTTCACGATCCGGCGGCCCGTGCCTGCCGGATCGCCGTCGCCGAGGCCGGGTGCAGGGGATTGCGTAAGAACGCCCAGGCCGGCCGCCTGCGGCGCGCCAGCCCTTTGACCCCCGACACGGACACCCGCCGACGGGTGTAACGCTGGGCGGCCTTGCCGCTCAGCGCCCCAAGAGAATAGGTCGGACGGGCGAAAACCGCAACGGCCACCGACTCGAAGATTCGTGTCCAAAGCTTCCAGCGCGGAATTTGCCGCAGATTGTCCGCCCCCATCAACCAGACGAAGCGGGTTTTCGGGAAGCGGCGCTGCAGCTTGGCCAGCGTGTCGGCGGTGAAGCGGGTGCCGAGCGCCGTCTCGATCGCCGTCACCTCGATACGCGGATGGGCAGCGACCGAGCGCGCCTCGGCCAGCCGGTCGTCGAGCGCGGCCATGCCCGCAGCTGGCTTCAACGGGTTCTGCGGGCTGACCAGCCACCACACCCGGTCAAGGCCGAGCGTCTTCAGCGCGAACAGACTGATGTGCCGGTGCCCGTCATGGGCCGGATTGAACGACCCGCCGAGAATGCCGACGGTGAGGCCGGCATAGAGAGGACCGGAATAGAGATGAGGGGCCTTCTCCGACCTGGAACGGGTTCCCTCCCCCTTACAGCCGCGTCTGGCCATCGCCGCGCACGACATACTTGTAGCTGGTCAGCTGCTCCGCACCCACCGGGCCGCGGGCGTGGAACTTGTCGGTGGAGATGCCGATCTCGGCCCCCATGCCGAACTCGCCACCGTCGGCGAACTGGGTCGAGGCGTTCCACAGCACGATGCCGCTGTCCACCCGCGCCAGGAACCGTTCCGCCACCGCCGGATCCTCGGTCAGGATCGATTCGGTGTGGTGGGAGCTGTGGGCGTTGATGTGGTCGATTGCCGCATCCACCCCGTCCACCACGCCGCAGGCGATGATGGCGTCGAGATATTCGGTGTCCCAGTCCGCCGCCGCCACCGGGGTCACGCGCGGATCGGCCGCCTGGACCGCCTCGTCGCCGCGCACGGCGCAGCCGGCGTCGAGCAGATCCTTGACCAGCAGCGGCAGCGCCGTGCCGGCGATGGCGCGGTCGACCAGCAGCGTCTCGGCCGCGCCGCAGATCGAGGTGCGGCGCATCTTGGCGTTCAGCACCACCTTGCGCGCCGCCTCCAGGTCGGCGGCGGCATCGACATAGACATGGCAATTGCCGTCCAGATGCTTGATGACCGGCACCCGGCTCTCGTCGGCGATGCGCTGGATCAGCGACTTGCCGCCGCGCGGGATGATGACGTCGATATAATCGCGCATCGTCAGCATGTGGCCGACGGCGGCACGGTCGGTGGTGGGCACCAGTTGGATCGCCGCTTCCGGCAGCCCTGCCTCGCGCAGGCCCTGGACCAGGCAGTCGGCGATGGCGCGCGACGAGCGGATGCTCTCCGACCCGCCACGCAGGATGGCGGCGTTGCCCGACTTCAGGCAGATGCCGCCGGCATCGGCGGTCACGTTGGGCCGGCTTTCATAGATGATGCCGACCACGCCCAGCGGCACGCGGACGCGCTGGATGCGCAGGCCGTTGGGCCGGGTCCAGTCGGCCAGCACGCCGCCGATGGGATCGGGGAAGTCGGCGATGTCCTCCAGACCCTTGGCCATCGCCTCGATGCGCGCGTCGTCCAGCATCAGCCGCTCGCGCATGGGACCGGACAGGTCGCGGGCGTTGGCCATATCCTCGGCGTTGGCGGCCTTGATATCGGCCGCCCGGGCGCGGATGGCCGCCGCCGCCGCCCTCAATGCCCGGTCCTTCGACGGTCCTGGCACGGTCGCCAGCGCGGCCGCGGCGGCGCGGGCGGCGCGGCCGAGGGCGATCATCTGGTCGTGCAGGGCGTCGGTGGTGTCGAGCAGGGCGGACATGGAGGTCTCCAGACACTCTATCCGTTGAAGGGACGACGACCTTAACGAATTGTTCGGGGTTGCGAAAGCCGCGCGGTTGTGGGACTTCGGCGTTGCGGGAGGGGCGGGCGTGTGCAAAACGCAACGCACCCCCCAAGGGCCGAGCCGGCAGGAGCCGAGCCGGCAGGGGCCGGGCCGGAATATCGGGTGGGGTGACATGCTGACGCTGCTGCTGATCGTCTCCGCCTTCTTCGCCGGGGTGCTGAACGCCGTCGCCGGGGGCGGCAGCTTCCTGACCTTCCCGGCGCTGATCCTGGCCGGGGTGCCGCCGCTGAACGCCAACGCCACCAGCACCGTCGCGGTGTCGCCGGGCGCGCTGGCCAGCGCCTATGGCTACCGGCGGGAGCTCGGCCGCATCCGCGAAATCCACCTGCCCTCCTTCCTCGGCATCAGCCTGCTCGGCGGGCTGCTGGGCGCGCTGCTGCTGCTGTGGACGCCGCAGCGCACCTTCGAGGCGATCGTCCCCTGGCTGCTGCTGTTCGCAACGCTGCTGTTCGCCATCGGCCCGACGGCGTCGGCCTGGGTCCGCCGCAATTTCACCATCGGCCACGGCACGGTGCTGGCCGTCCAGTTCCTGATCGCCGTCTATGGCGGCTATTTCGGCGGCGGCATCGGCATCCTGATCCTGGCGACGCTGGGCGTCTTCGGCCTGACCGACCTGCATGCGATGAACGGGCTGAAGTCGCTGGTGTCGGGTTGCCTGAACGCGGTGGCGGTGGCCGCCTTCGTCGCCGGCGGCGCCGTCTACTGGACGGAGGCGCTGATCATGCTGGTGGCCGCCATGGCCGGCGGCTACGCCGGCGCCTCGGTCGCCCGCCGCATCCCCCCGCCCCTGCTGCGCAAGGCCGTCATCCTGGTGGGCGCGGCGATGACCGTCTATTTCTTCGTCACCAAGACCTGAACCACCGCTGAACCGCGCCCTGACGCCCGACTGGAGCCCTCCTGCCATGTCCAAGAAGACCCTCGACCGCGACGCCCTGCCCTATCGTCCCTGCGTCGGCATCATGCTGCTGAACGACCGCGGCGAGGTGTTCGTCGCGAAGCGTTGCGGATCCGAAGCCGACTGGCAGATGCCCCAGGGCGGCATCGACGAGGGCGAGGACGCCCGCACCGCCGCCTTCCGCGAACTGGAGGAGGAGATCGGCACCGCCAAGGCGGACTTCATCGCCATGACCGCCGCCCCCCACCGCTACGACCTGCCCGACGAGTTGCTGGGCCGGGTGTGGAAGGGCCGCTGGCGCGGGCAGGAGCAGATGTGGATGCTGGCCCGTTTCACCGGCACCGCGGCCGACATCCGGCTCGACACCGCGCATCCGGAGTTCGACGCCTGGAAATGGGTCGATGCGGACGAGTTGCCCGGCCTGATCGTCGCCTTCAAGCGCCCGGTCTACGAATCGGTCCTGGCGGAGTTCCGCCCGCTGATCGCGGCGCCGAGAGGCTGATCACCCGTCGCGCCGCCCGGCTGCCCGCCACTCCGCCTCCTTGTCCCAAATTTGCTTGTCCCAATTTTGATTGCGGTTATCCCCAACTTCTTCCCTCATGCCCTTCGGCCCCAGACTCGCGCTTAACGAATCCTTATGGCGGCTCTGGCAACGTCGCTGCTGCAACCGGAATGCGCTGAAGCGGCCCGGCTTTCGACGGAGGGTGACGTGTCGCTGATCAAGTGGACCGAGGAGGATGACGGACGCATTCGCCTGGGCCTGCCCAGCGACCTGGACCTGCCGATGGCGCAGCCGCTGCTCGACAGCCTGCGGGCGGCGTTCAAGGCATCCGCCGACGTCACCGCCCAGGCCGATGCGGTGGAGCGGATCAGCGCCGCCTGCATCCAGGCGCTGGTGGTTGCTGCGCGCGACGCGGCGGAGCGGGGAGCCGCCTTCGCCATCCTGCGCCCGTCCGACGTCCTGTCCGAAGCGTGCGAGGATCTGGGTCTCGCCGCCTGGTTGAAGCAATGGAGCCGAGCGTGAAGAAGAAAGTGATGACGGTGGACGACTCGCGCACCATGCGCGACATGGTGTCCTTCACCCTGCGCGGGGCCGGCTACGAGGTGGTCGAGGCCGCCGATGGCCAGCAGGCGATGAACGCCATCGCCACCACCAAGGTCGATCTGGTCATCACCGACCTGAACATGCCCAATATGGACGGGCTGACGCTGATCCGCCGGCTGCGCGCCATCCCGGCCCACCGGACGCTGCCGATCCTGATGCTGACCACCGAAGCCGACGAGAAGAAGAAGGCCGAGGGCCGCACCGCCGGGGCAACCGGCTGGATCGTCAAGCCCTTCAACCCCGACAAGCTGGTGTCGGTGGTGCAGAAGGTCTGCGGCTGACCGCAAGCCGGCAGCCGCGTTCGGCAGCAAGATTAAGGAACCGCCGTGGACGATCTCAGCCGCTTCAAGCAGACCTACTTCGACGAAAGTGCCGAACTGCTGGCCGTCGCCGAGGCCGGACTGCTGCGCCTCGCCCCCGGCGAGATCGACATGGACGAGGTGAATGCGATCTTCCGCGCCGTCCACTCGATCAAGGGCGGCGGCGGCGCCTTCGGCTTCGCCGGTCTCGTCGCCTTCGCGCACGAGTTCGAGACGGTGATGGACGGCGTGCGCAACGCCGAGATTCCCATCACCACCGGGCTGGTGGACACCCTCATCCGCGCGAACGACGTGCTGGCCCGCATGCTCTCGCATGCCGCCGATGGAACCGAGGCGCCGGAGGGAACCACAGACGACACCGTAGCCGCGCTTCGCCGCTTCCTGGGCAAGGCGGAGGCCGTCCCCGGCCAGCCGGAGCCGGCACCGGAGCCCGCCGCCACGCTCCACCCCGACGACGAGGACGACGAGGCCGGCATCTTCGGCGACGCGCTGGCCGCCATCCAGGCCGCCCGCGACGACCAAGGGCCGTCCGCGACCCCGGCGGCGGACGCCGTTCCGGACGGGAAGATCCGCTGGACCGTCGTCTTCCGTCCCAAGGCGGAGCTGCTGCTGTCCGGCAACGAGCCGACCTACATGCTGCGCGCCCTGCGCCGGCTGGGCGAGGCGGAGATCGTCTGCCACCTGGACCGGCTGCCGAGCCTGCGCGACCTGGACGCCGAACTGCTGCATCTGTCCTGGACGGTGACCCTGCTGGCCGGCCCGGAGGTGGACCGCGCCCGGATCGACGACGTGTTCGAGTTCGTCGCCGACGACTGCGACATCCGCATCAGCGCCGAGGCGCCGCCTCCAGCCGTCATACCCGCAATTCCCCCCGGGGCCGGTCCCCCGGCGCTTCAGAACGCGGCCCCGGCGCCCGGCGCCGATCTGCAGGACAAAGCCGTTCCGCCGCCACCGGCCACGCCGGCCGCCACCACGTCCGGCGCCGCCGGCCCTGGGAAGGCCGCCGACGGCGCCAGGCGCGGCAACGGCGGCGACCATGCCGGGCCGACCAGCCACACCATCCGCGTCGACCTCGACAAGATCGACCGGCTGGTCAACATGGTCGGCGAGATGGTCATCACCCAGGCGATGATCGCGGAGCATGTGCGCGACCTGCCGCCCGGCCAGTTCCAGGAACTGCTGGAAGGGCTGGAAAGCCTCGCCCAGCACACCCGCGAACTGCGCGAAAACGTGATGTCCATCCGCGCCCAGCCGGTCTCCAGCGTCTTCTCGCGCATGCCGCGGCTGGTGCGCGAATGCGCCGCCGCCACCGGCAAGGAAGTGATGCTGGTCACCTCGGGCGAGACGACGGAGGTCGACAAGACGGTGGTGGAAAACCTCGTCGACCCGCTGACCCACATGATCCGCAACTCCATCGACCATGGGCTGGAAGGCCCGGAGGAGCGCGAGCGGACCGGCAAGCCGCGCGCCGGCACCGTGCATCTGTCGGCCGCCCACCGGTCGGGCCGAATCGTCATCGAGGTGACCGACGACGGGCGCGGCATCAACCGGGCAAAGGTGCTGTCCAAGGCGATCGAAAAGGGGCTCGTCCAGCCGGGATCCAGCCTGTCGGACGAGGAAATCGACAACCTGATCTTCCTGCCCGGCTTCTCCACCGCCGATCAGGTGTCGAACCTGTCCGGCCGCGGCGTCGGCATGGACGTGGTGCGGCGGAACATCTCCAGCCTGGGCGGGCGCATCGGCGTCTATTCGGCGCCGGGCGAGGGCTCGCGCTTCGTCCTGTCGCTGCCGCTCACGCTGGCGGTGCTGGACGGCATGGTGATCTCGGTCGGCGACGAGCGCTTCGTCCTGCCGCTGACCAACATCGTGGAAAGCCTGCGTCCCAAGCCGGCGGACCTGCACGGGCTGGTCAACAAGTGCGACGTCATGATGGCGCGCGGCGAATATGTGCGGCTCGTCCACCTGCACCGGCTGTTCGGCATCCCCAAGGCCATCGACGACGCCACCCGCGGACTGGTGGTGCTGGTGGAGACGGAGGACGGCTCCCGACTCGGGCTGGTGGTGGACGAGGTGCTGGGCCAGCAGCAGGTCGTGATCAAGAGCCTGGAGGCCAATTTCCGCCGGCTGGACGGGGTCGCCGCCGCGACCATCCTGGGTGACGGCCGGGTCGCCCTGATCCTTGACGTCGCAGGCCTGCGCGAGATGAGCCGCCACGGCGCAGCCCCCGCCACCGGCATTCCAACCACCGCCATTCCCCTGGCCGCCCCGGCGGACAGGTCCGACCAGCGTCAACGCCAAACGGTTTGAGGTCCAGCGATGAGCAGTTCCACCGCGATCGCCCCCGTCAGCTCCCGCACCGATCTCCAGCCTGCCGGCGGCGCGAACGGGACGGAGGAGCAGTACGTCACCTTCACCGTCGGCAGCGAGGAATACGGCGTCAACATTCTCGCAGTTAGGGAAATCCGCGGCTGGACGCCGGAAAGCCGGTTGCCTAACCTTCCCGACTATGTCCGCGGCGTGATCAACCTGCGCGGCATCATCATCCCGATCTTCGACCTGCGCGCCCGCTTCGGCGGTGGCCCGACCGAAGTGACGAAGCGGCATGTCGTGGTGGTGATGCAGGTGGGGGAACGCACGCGCGGCATCCTGGTCGACGCGATTTCCGACATCCTCGCCATCGGCCACGACGAGATCAAGCCGCCGCCCGACGTCGACAGCGGCCTGATCGACGCCGAGTATCTGAGCGGTCTCTACACCGCGGACAACCGGATGGTGACCCTGCTCAATGTCGGGAAGCTGTTCGTGGGCGAACATGCCGAGCAGGACGCCGCCCCGCTCACTGCGGTGCGGGAAACGGTCTGACCCGAAGCAGGCATCTCCGGACCGGGCCATGCCATGGTCCGGCCCGGAGGAACCTGCCGACCCGATGATTTCGCGGGCTCTGCCGATCCGCCCATTCGTGGGCGGAAGCCGGAGACCTGCCTTGAACCCGACCCTGCCTCGAACCGGTCCGACGGTTCCCGCCGGGGCCCTGCGCCAGCCAGAACAAGAAGCCACTGCAAGGGGAAGCGTCAAAAATGGCCACCGACGGGACGATCACCAAAACCGGAACATTCCTAAGCGACATGCGCATCGCCAAGCGGTTATGGCTGGGCTTCGGGCTACTGCTGCTGCTGATCGCTGCCCAGTCCGGCATCGGCATGTTCGGACTGGACGGGCTGAACCGCCGCATCGACGGCGTCATCTCGTCCGGCGACCTCGCCGTCTTCGCCAAGGATTTGGAAAACCGACTCGCCGCCGAACGGCTGCAGACCCGCGAATACATCAACCTCGGCACGCCGGAGGCGCTGGAGCGTCTGCGCGCATTGCGCGGCGGGTTCGATACGGCGATGGCCGACCGGCAGGCCAGATTGAAGGGCTCGCCCCAGGCCGCGGCCTTCGCCGGGCTGGCCACGCTGCACGGCACCTACCATGAGCGGTTCGATGTGGTGCGCGCGATGCGCGAGCGCGCCGACCGCACGCTGCACGACCGCATGGACCCGCTGGGCGCCGAGCTGACCAAACGGCTGCAGGATGCCGTGGCCGCGGCAACCGCATCCGGCGACGCTTCCGGAAACAGGGACATCGCCTTCGGCATACAGGAGATCGAGAACCGCTGGCTGATGACCCGTTTCGCCGCCAACCGGGCCATCGGGCTGCGCGATGCCGCAGCCGCCGCCCAGGTCGAGGCGGCGGGCAAGGCGATGGCCGACGGCATCGTCCGGCTGCTGGCCAGCCTGCGCGGCGACGGCGGCCAGTCGGCGGAGAAGGCCGCGGAGATCGCAGCGGGGCTGCGCGAGATCGACGCCCGCGCCCGGGACTACCGCACCGCCTTCCGCGAGGTGGTCGCCGTCAATGACGAAGTGGGCCGGCGCACCGACGACCTCGCCGCCGCCGCGACCGCGATCAACCACGCCATCGACGCCATCGTCGGCTCCATCGCCGAAGGCGCCAGGGCGACCGAGGCCGAGGCCGGACAGGAGGCGGGCTTCGCCATCCGCCTGACCCTGGGGCTGGGACTGTTGTCGCTGGTGATCGGCGTCGTCGCCGCCAACCGCATCGCCGCCTCGATCATCGGGCCGGTCAGCGGCATCCGCCGGGTGATGGCCGATCTGACCGCCGGCAAGCTGTCGGTCGCGGTTCCGCACACCGGACAGCGGGACGAGCTGGGGGACATGGCCCGCGCCGTCGCCGCCTTCAAGGACGAGGCGGTGGAGGCGGTGCGCTCGCGCATCGCGCTGGAGCGGGTGTCGGCCAACATCATGATGGCCGACACCGACGGCCGCATCCTCTACGCCAACGACTCGATCATGACGATGTTCCGCCACGCCGAGGCCGACCTGCGCACCGCCCTGCCCGATTTCGATTCGCGCACCCTCGTCGGCCGGAACTTCGACGTCTTCCACCGCGACCCCGGCCACCAGCGCCGCCTGCTGACCGACCTGACCCAGACCCACCGCGGCTGGGCCAGGGCCGGCGGCCGCAGCTTCCAGGTCATCGCCAACCCGGTGGTCAGCCGTCATGGCGAGAAGCTCGGCACCGTCATCGAATGGCGCGACATGACCGAGGAGCTGGCGATCGAGGCCGAGATCGGCGCGATGGTGGAGAACGCCGTGCGCGGCGACTTCAGCCGCCGCATCGCGCTCGACGGCAAGACCGGCTTCTTCCGGCTGGTCAGCGAGGGCATCAACCGGCTGTCCGCGAATATCGCCGGCGTCACCGAGGAACTGGCGACGATGCTGGAGGCGCTGTCGCGGGGCGACCTGACGCGCCGCATCGACAAGGACTACGAAGGGGTGTTCCAGCGGCTGAAGGACGATTTCAACCGCACGGTGGAGAGCCTGTCGGAAATCGTCCGGCGCATCGACCACGCCACCGGCTCCATCGCCGTCGCCAGCCGCGAGGTGGCCGCGGGCAGCATGGATCTGTCGGAGCGGACGGAGCAGCAGGCCTCCTCGCTGGAGGAGACCGCGGCCAGCATGGAACAGCTCGCCGCCACCGTGCGGTCCAACGCCGACAATGCCCAGCAGGTCAACGGCTTTGCCACCGAGGCGCGGACCGCCGCCGCCCGCGGCGGCGAGGTGGCGACCAATGCCGTCGAGGCGATGCGCCGGATCGAACAGTCGTCGCAGAAGATTTCCGACATCATCGGCGTCATCGACGAGATCGCCTTCCAGACCAACCTGCTGGCGCTGAACGCGGCGGTCGAAGCGGCACGCGCCGGCGACGCCGGCCGCGGCTTCGCCGTGGTGGCGCAGGAGGTGCGGCAACTCGCCCAGCGCTCCGCCCAGGCATCGAAGGAGATCAAGGCGCTGATCCTCGACAGCGGCGGGCAGGTGCGCGAGGGCGTCGGCCTCGTCCGGTCCGCCGGCAGCGCGCTGACGGAGATCGTGTCGGGCATCGGCCGCGTCGCCAACCTGGTGTCGGAGATCGCGCGGGCGACCTCCGAACAAGCCTCCGGGCTCGACGAGGTCAACATCGCCATCGCGCAGATGGACGAGATGACCCAGAAGAACGCGGCGCTGGTGGAGGAAAGCACAGCCGCCGCCCGCTCGCTGGAGGATCAGGCCGACCAGCTGCGCCAGCAGATGACCTTCTTCACCCTGGACCGCGGCGCCCAGGCGCACGCCGCCTTCGTCGGCGACGCCCCCCGGTGGCAGCGGGAGCCCGCCTGATCATGGCGGCGGCAGCACGATGACCGACCGGTCGACCATCCTCTCCACCGAAACCGCGACACCCCGGCGCACGCCGGCCGCGGTGTTCGACACTGCGCGCGAGTTCCGCTTCGAACGGCACCATTTCGACCTGATCGCCGGCCTGCTCTATCAGCTGGCCGGCATCGCTCTCGCTCCCCACAAGGTCGAGATGGTCTATGCCCGGCTGGCGCGGCGCCTGCGCGAGCTGGAACTGCCGGATTTCGACGCCTATTGCGCCCTGCTGGAAAGTGACGGGGGGGAATGCGAGATCGGCTTTCTGGTCAATGCGCTGACCACCAACCTGACCAGCTTCTACCGCGAATCGCACCATTTCGATTTCCTGGCCTCCGTCGTCCTGCCGCAGCTGCGGGAACGGAACGCCGGCGCGTCGCGGCCGCGGCTGCGGCTGTGGTCGGCCGGCTGCTCCTCGGGACCGGAGCCCTACACCATGGCGATGGTGCTGGTCTCGACGATGGGGGCCGACCTGCGCCGCTGGGATGCCCGCATCCTCGCCACCGACATCGACACCCACATGGTAGAAACCGCCCGGCGCGGCATCTATCCGCTGTCCGGCACCACCGGCATCCCGCCCGCCATCCGCCAGCGCTTCACCGTCGACACCCGGCTCGACGGCGAACCGGCGGTGGCGATGGGCGACGAGCTGAAGCGGCTGGTGACCGTCAAGCCGCTCAATCTGCTGGAACACTGGCCGATGTCCGGGCCGTTCGACGCGATCTTCTGCCGCAACGTCCTGATCTATTTCGACCGCCGCGGCCGGACCAAGGTGATCGAGGATTTCGCCCGGATGATCCGCCCTGGCGGCCATCTGTTCCTCGGCCATTCGGAGAGCCTGTATGGCGTGTCGAACCTGTTCCGCCAGGCCGGCCCGACGATCTACCGGAGGGAATGAGCGATGGACGCCATCCCCCTCCGCCATGACGGCCCCCCGTCGGTCACGGCCCGCCCGTTGGGCAGCGGCCGGTACTACAACCCGGAATTCGGGGCCGAGACGGTCAAGATCGGGCTGGGCCAGCAGTCGGTCAGCGACATCGCCGGCCTGATGATCGCGACGACGCTCGGCTCCTGCGTGGCGGCCTGCATCCACGATCCCGTGCGGGCCATCGGCGGCATGAACCATTTCATGCTGCCGGATGTGCCTGCCAGCGAACTGGATGGCGACGGTGCCGCCGCGCGCTACGGCTCGGTCGCCATGGAGCTGCTGATCGACGCGCTGCTGGCCGGGGGAGCGGAACGCGCCCGGCTGCAGGTGAAGCTGTTCGGCGGCGGCCGGGTCATCGAGTCCAGCTATGACATCGGCGGGCTGAACAGCCGTTTCGCGCTTGACTATGTCCGGACGGAGGGGCTGACCCTGGCCGGGCAGGATCTGGGCGGCGGGTCGGCCCGGCGCATCCATTATTTCCCGCAGGACGGACGGGCGTTCCGCCGCCTGCTGCGACCGGAGGCGGCGGCCGACGCCGTCACCATCGAACGGCACTTCATCACCCGCCTGCACCGGGAGCCGGTGGAGGGCGGGGTGGACCTGTTCGAGCCGCCGCATTCGGGAGGGAGCTGACCGATGCCCAGGCCCATCCGCGTCGTCGTGGTCGACGACAGCGCCCTGATGCGCGAGATGCTGAAGGACATCCTGACCCGCGAACCGGGGATGGAGGTCGCGGGCGTCGCCCGCGACGCCTTCGAGGCGCGCGACGTCATCAAGGCCACCAATCCCGACGTCATCACGCTGGACGTCGAGATGCCCAAGATGGACGGCCTGTCCTTCCTGGAGAAGATCATGACCCTGCGGCCGACGCCGGTGATCATGGTCTCGTCCCTGACGCGCGAGGGCTCCGACGCCGCCATCCGCGCGCTGGAGCTGGGGGCGGTGGATTGCCTCGCCAAGCCCGGCGGCTCCGACGGGCTGGGGTTCGAGGCGACGGCGCTGGAGCTGGTGTCGAAGATCCGCGTCGCCGCCACCGCGCGTCTGACAATGCGGCGCCCGCTTGTCGCCCACGGCGTCCTGCCGGCGCCGCGGCGTTCCGGATCGGGCAAGCGGCTGATCGCCATCGGTGCCTCGACCGGCGGGGTGGAGCGCATCCGCGACGTGCTGGCCGCCATGCCGGCGGACTGCCCGCCCATCGTCATCACCCAGCATATGGGACCGAGCTATCTGCCGAGCTTCGCCGCCCGGCTCGACCGGCTGTCGGCCCCTGCGGTCCGGGTCGCCGCCCATGGCGACCGGCCGGCCCAGGGGCTGGTCCTGATCGCCCCCGGCGACCGCCATCTCGCCATCGCACGCGACACCGCCGGCTTCGTCTGCCACATCCAGGACACGCCGGCGGTCAGCGGCCACCGCCCCTCGGTCGACGTGCTGTTCGCGTCGGTCGCCAAGGCGGCGGGCAGCAATGCGGTCGGCGTGATCCTGTCCGGCATGGGCCGCGACGGCGCCATCGGCATGAAGGCGATGTTCGACGCCGGCGCCTTCACCATCGGCGAGCAGGAATCGAGCTGCGTCGTCTACGGCATGCCACGCGCCGCCAGGGAGAACGGCGCAGTCAGGATAGAGTTGCCGCTTGCCACCATTCCTGCCGAAATGCTGCGTGCCTTCGACGCCATCGGCGAACACCCCCGCACCGCCTGACATGTCCGGGTATCAGGGTCGAGTTTCAAGGAGTACCAGCATGTATATCCCCGATGCCGCGCTTCCGGCGACCGATCGCCCGAGCGGTGACGGTCCCGACGCCAAGGTCTCGGTCACCACCGACCTGCTGTCGACCTGGCTCGGCTTCGCCGATGTGCAGCGCCGTACGCTCGACCTCGTGCAGAGCGAGCTGACGCGGACCTCGGACCATGTGGAGACCTCCACGCTCGACCTGTCGAACCGCTTCCGCGAGCTGGCGGAGAAGGCGCTGGAACAGTCGGAGCGCGTGGCCCAGATCGTCGCCATGGCCGGAACGGTCGACATCGACGGCGAACGGATGCCGCTCGACACGCTGGTCGTCGGCATGCAGGACATGATCACCGACATGGTGACCAACATCGTCAACCTGTCGCGCCACGCCATGAGCATGGTCTATCTGCTGGACGACGTGCAGAAGGACGTGGGCGAGCTGGAGAAGTCGATCGGCGACATCGACGGCATCAACCGCCAGACCAACTTCCTGGCGCTGAACGCCACCATCGAGGCCAGCCGCGCCGGAGAGGCCGGCCGCACCTTCGCGGTGGTGGCACAGGAGGTGCGGCATCTGTCCCGCTCCACCGGCGAGTTGGCTGAGCGCATGCGCAGCAAGGTCACCGCGGTTGTGAAGGGCGTGCGCAACGGCCACGACATCCTGCGGCAGATCGCCAACACCGACATGTCGCCGCAGATGCTGGCCAAGGAACGCGTCGACAAGACGATGGACAGCCTGGTGGCGCAGACCACCCATTTCCAGTCGGTGCTGGAGACCGCGGCGAACGTGTCGTCCGACATGTCGTCCACCATCGCCCACGTCATCACCGGCATGCAGTTCCAGGATCTGACCAAGCAGCGGATCGAGGCGATCAATGACAGCCTCGCCATCATGAACGCCGGGCTGGGCGAGTTGGAAACCCGCATCCGCGCCCAGGTGCCCGCCGGCGTCGGCGCGCGCGAACCGCAGGAGTGGATGAACCAGCTGCTGGACCGCTTCACGCTGAGCGAAATGCGCGAGCGCTTCGTGCGCAAGCTGCTGCTGGAGGGCACCGCGCTGGACGAGAACGGCGTGCTCGACCTCGACGCCGGCAAGGGGAACAGCTCCAGCGGCGATATCGAGCTTTTCTAGCGTGCCGCAGCCGTCGCTTGTAGGATGAACCATCTTTCGGGAAAGACGGATGTCATGGATTACGGTATCGAATTGCGCGATCAGGAGGCGGTCGTCCGTCTGCGCGGACGCCTGACCTTCAACGATCACGCGAAGTTGCGCGTCCTGATCGGCGAAATGGCGCAGAATGCGGCGAAGCGGCAAGTGCTCGACCTGTCGTCGCTGGAGTTCGTCGATTCGGCCGGCATCGGCATGCTGCTGATCGCGCGCGAGGAGATGGCCAACACCGGCAAGCAGTTCATGCTGCGTGCCGCCACCGGCCAGGTGAAGCGGGTGCTGACCGTGGCGCAGATCGCCAAGATCGTCCAGATCGAGGACTGACCGGCTTGACCGACGGGACGACCGTTCCCTCCTGCCTTCCTTCCGGAAGCCGCACCCGCTTCGCCGGCCTGATCGGGCCGGGCCTGTCCTCCGACCGCCTGGACCCGCTGGCCGGGGCGCTGGGCTTGCATCCGGCCGCGGTCCCGGCCGGCTCCGGCCCTGCGGACGGCCCGCTGGCCGCCGTGCTGACCGGAGCATGGGGAGCCGGCACGCAGGGAACCGGGGCGGAGGACTCCGACCCTGACGCGCCGGCGCTGTGGCTGCCTCCGGTCGCGGCCTGGATCGAGCCGGCCGCCGGCCCCGGCCCCGACGAAGGGGCCGCCGCGCTGGCGCCCCAACTGGCCCCTTTGCTCGCCGAGGCCTCATCCGCCGATCTCTACGTCAACCTGACCACCGCCACCGCACACGGCCTCCAGCTCGGCGCCCGGCTGCTGGCCGCCCTGGCCGCTCGCCATCCGCTCGCCGGGGACCGCCGCAACGACATCGAGCTGGCCCTGCACGAGGCCGTCAGCAACGCGCTGGTGCATGGCAACCTGGGCGTCGCCGGCATGAAGGAGTTGAGTGCGGTCGAGCTCGAACGCTTTTCCCGCGACCTCCGCGACCGGCTGGGCGACCCGGTGCTGGCCGCCCGCCGCGTCGTCATCCTGGTGCGGACCGAGTCGGCGGAGGACGGACGGACGGTCGCCGCGGTGGAGATCTCCGACGAGGGTGCCGGCTTCGTCCCCGCTCCGCGCGGCGGCTGCCCCGGCAGCGGCGGGGCCTCGGGCCGTGGCCTGGATCTGATCGGCACCATCGCCGAGAAGCTGGAGATCGTCGACGGCGGTCGCCGCATCCGCCTGAGGTTCCGGCTGTGATCGGCGGACATGTCCAGGATAGCGGCCCCAACGGCGGCCGGGAGGACCGGGGTTCCGATTGCCAGATCTTCGACTGCCCGATCCTGGTGGTCGACGATACCGCGTCCAACCGCAAGCTGGTCGGCGCCCTGCTGGCCGAGGCCGGGTTCCGCAAGCTGTCCTTCGCCTCCGGCGGACGGGAGGCGCTCGACCTGATCGCCGCAGCCGGCGCTCCCGACCTGCTGATCCTGGACATCATGATGCCGGGGATGGACGGGTTCGAGGTCTGCCGGCGGCTGCGCGCCATGCCGGAGATGGCAGACCTGCCGATCCTGGTGCAGACCGCCCTGTCGTCGGGCGAGGACCGCAACCGCGCGTTCGCCGCCGGCACCACCGACCTGGTGACGAAGCCGCTGGAGCGGACGGAGCTGCTGGCCCGCGTGCGCATCCATCTGGAAAGCCGGCTGCTGATCCGCAGCCTTCTGGCCTACCGCGCGCGGGTGGAGGCGGAACTGGCGATCGCCCGCTCGATGCAGGAGCATCTGCTGCCGACTCCCGCCCAATGCGCCGCGGTCGGCGAAGCCGCCGGCTGCACGCTGCGCGCCCGCACCGTGATCTCCCCCGATCTTGGCGGCGACCTGTGGGGATTGCTGCCGCTCGGGGGGCGGCGATTCGGCGTCTATCTGCTGACCGTGGCCGGCCAGGGCGTGTCCGCCTCGCTGAATGCTTTCCGGCTGCACACGCTGCTGCAGGAACTGGGCCCCATCCATGGCGAGGACGCCGCCGCACTGCTGACCGTGCTGAACGATCGCGCCTCCGACATGATGGCCCCGGGCGAAAAGGCGACGATGACCTACGGCGTGGTCGACGGCGAGGCCGGGCGCTTTACCCACGCCTCCGCCGAAGGCACGCCGCCGATGATCCTGCGCAACGACATCCTGCAAGGCCGCGGCGTGCCGGAATTCGGCACCGCCACCGGCCTGCCGATCGGCGTCGCTCCCGGGACCCGCTACCGTGCCGAGGCGATGGACCTGCCGCCGGGCGCCGTGCTGGCGCTCGGTGCCGTCGCCGCCCCGGAAGCCCCGGAGGCATCAGGCGGCGGCGACCACGCGCTTCTGTGGATCGAGCGGAAGGCCCCGACATGAGAAGAGCGCCATGAGCGACGGCCCGGACCTTCCGCCGACCGGGACGGGCAGCGCACCGGACGGGCTGGCCGATGCCCGGGTGCTGATCGTCGACGACAACCGGATGAATCGTCACCTGCTGGTGGCGGTGCTGGAGCGCGGCGGCATCACCCTGATCGAACAGGCGGAGAACGGGCACGACGCCCTGGCCCGCATGGAGCGGTTCAAGCCGGACATCGTGCTGCTCGACCTGATGATGCCGCAGATGGACGGGTTCGAGATGTGCCGGCAGCTGCGCGCCGATCCGCGCTGGGCATCGCTGCCGGTGCTGGTGCAATCCAGCCTGAGCCGGGCGGAGGACCGCGCCCGCGCCTTCGCCGCCGGGGCGACCGACTATGTCACCAAGCCGATCAATGCCGTCGAGCTGATGGCCCGTGTCCGCATCCACCTCGTCAAGCGCGCCATGCTGCGCGACCTGGAGTGCTATCGCAGCCGGACCGAGGTGGAGCTGGGATTGGCCCGCGCCATGCAGGGACGCCTGCTACCCGGCCCCGAGCGGCTGGCCGCGCTGGAGGAGGCGACCGGCGTGGCCATCCACGCCCATTTCGAGCCGTCTTCCGAACTGGGCGGCGATTTCTGGGGGATCGACCATCTGCCGGACGGCCGGATCGCCGTCTATCTGGTCGATTTCTCCGGCCATGGCGTCGGCGCCGCGCTGAACACCTTCCGGCTGGACGCCATCTGCCGCCAGATCGGCAGCACCGCCCTGGCCCCCGCGGAGTTCCTGTGCACCGTGAACCGCCGGCTGTGCGGCCTGCTGCCGATCGGGCAGTTCGCCACCATGCTGACCGGCCTGATCGACCCTGCGGCCGGGATTTTCCACTACGCCTCCGCCGGGTCGACGGCGCCGATGGTATGGCTGCCCGGCGACGAGGCCCCGCGGCTGGGCGACGGCAGCGGCCTGCCGCTGGGCCTCCTGCCGTCGGCCACCTACGACTGCCGGCAATTGCCGATGCCGCCGGGCTCCCGCCTGTTCCTCTATTCCGATGCTGCCATCGAAATCCGGCTGGACGGGGGCTCGCACGACGTGCTGGACGAGCACGGCCTCGCCCTGCTGCTCGCCCGCCGCCTGCAAGACGGCGACAACGTCGATAACGGCGGCGGCAGCGGCGACGGCGCCCGCCTGCTGTCCGGCCTGCTCGACGACCTGCATGCCACCGGCCCGATCGACGACGACCTGACTGCGCTGCTGCTGACCCGACGAGGTTGAGAAACCGCCAGCCCCAAAGCAAAAAGGCCGCCCCCGAGGGAGCGGCCTTTCGCGTTCGGCGGGAGCCGACCGATCAGCGCGAGTAGAACTCGATGACCAGGTTCGGTTCCATCTGGACCGGGTACGGGACGTCGGCCAGCAGGGGAGCGCGGACAAAGCGGCCCTTCAGCGCGCCGCCGTCGACTTCCAGATAGTCGGGGACGTCACGCTCGCCCGAAGCGGCGGCTTCCAGCACCAGGGCCATCTGCTTGGACTTGGCGCGCACCTCGACGGTGTCGTTGTCCTTGATGCGGGCCGAGGCGACGTTCAGGCGACGGCCGTTGACCAGGATGTGGCCATGGTTGATCAGCTGACGGGCGGCGAACGGGGTCGGCGCGAACTTCATGCGGTAGACCACGGCGTCCAGACGGCGCTCCAGCAGGCCGATCAGGTTCTCGCCGGTGTCGCCCTTGCGGCGCACGGCCTCGGCATAGATGCGGCGGAACTGCTTCTCGCCGATGTTGCCGTAGTAGCCCTTCAGCTTCTGCTTGGCCATCAGCTGCAGACCGTAGTCCGACGGCTTCTTGCGGCGCTGGCCGTGCTGGCCCGGGCCGTACTCGCGCTTGTTCAGCGGGCTCTTGGCGCGGCCCCACAGGTTGACGCCGAGGCGGCGGTCGATCTTGTACTTGGACTCTTGACGCTTGCTCATAGCTCTCAGGCCTCGTTGGACACGAGTTGATGTTGTCCCGGTAGGTCCGGCCGCCCTTGCAGGCGACGGACGGGGCGCAAAAGAGTGCGCGCGCCCGCGTTCCCAGGAGGTGAAGGCGCGCACAATACCCATTGGCGCTCCGGAGTCAAGCATTGCAAGGCCGGGCATTGCGAAGCCGGGCAACATGGCGGCGATGCGGCCCGGCGCCCGCTCCCTCTTGCGCGCGCCCATGCTTTTGCGCTCCCCTTGCCGGCAACGGCATGACGGTGGGACGAAGGCGATGGAACGGGTGGATTGCGTGGTCGTCGGGGCGGGCGTGGTCGGGCTGGCGGTGGCGCGGCGGCTGGCGCGGGCCGGGCGCGAGGTGATCGTGCTGGAGGCCGCGGACGCCATCGGCACCGGCACCAGTTCGCGCAACTCTGAGGTCATCCATGCCGGCATCTATTACCCGACCGGCAGCCTGCGCGCCCGGCTGTGTGTTCCCGGCCGCGACGCGCTCTATGACTATTGCGCCGCCCACGGGGTGGAGCACCGCCGCATCGGCAAGCTGATCGTCGCGACGGAGGAGGACCAGTTGCCGAAGCTGGCGGCGATCCGTGCCCAGGCCGCCGCCAACGGCGTCACCGACCTGGAGGAGATCGATGTGGCCACCGCAAGGGCATGGGAGCCGAACCTGCGCACCGTCGGCGCGCTGCTGTCGCCCTCCACCGGCATCGTCGACAGCCACGGCCTGATGCTGGCCCTGCTGGGCGACGCCGAGGAGGCCGGGGCGATGCTCGCCCTGCTCAGCCCTCTGGAGCGCTCCCACTGCAGCGCGGACGGCTTCGAGCTGGAGGTCGGCGGGGCCGAGCCGATGCGGATCGCCTGCTCCACCCTGGTCAACGCCGCCGGGCTGGGCGCCTGGGCCGTCGCCCGCGGGCTGGAGGGGCTGGATGCCGCCCATGTGCCGCCGCGGGTGCTGGCCAAGGGCAATTACTATGCGCTGGCCGCCGGCCGCTCTCCCTTCTCGCGGCTGGTCTACCCGGTGCCGGTGGAGGGGGGATTGGGCGTCCACCTGACGCTCGACCTCGCCGGACAGGCCCGTTTCGGTCCCGACGTCGAATGGCTGGGCGACAGGACGGAGCCGGTCGACTACGCCGTCGATCCGGTGCGCGCCGACTCCTTCTACGGCGCGGTGCGCGCCTATTGGCCGGATCTCCCCGACGGGGCGCTGGTGCCGGCCTATTCCGGCGTGCGGCCGAAGCTGAGCGGCCCGGGACAGCCGCAGGCCGACTTCCTGATCCAGGGGCCGGATGCCCATAGCATCGACGGGCTGGTCAACCTGTTCGGCATCGAATCGCCGGGCCTGACCTCCTGCCTCGCCATCGCCGACAGGGTGGCTTCGGAGCTGGGCGAGCCCCCTGACTTCCTTAACCATGGATGAGGCCTGCAAGATGCTTGATCGCGGCATCCCGCCTCCCAATCTATAGGCATGGCGGCGCCGGCATGTGCTGGGCCGCCGATCCGCCGGGCGCCGGAAACGGGCCCATCTCCCGCAACTCGCTCCCGTCGTGAGGAGGATGCGTCGTGACGACTCGCCTTTCGCTCTTCAACAGTCCGCTCCTGCTCGGGTTCGACCAGTTCGAGCGGACGCTCGACCGCATCGCCAAGAATTCGGCCGAAGGCTACCCGCCCTACAACATCGAGCAGATCGGCGACGACGGACTGCGCATCACGCTGGCCGTTGCCGGTTTCACCTCCGAGGACCTGTCGGTCCAGATCGAGGACAACCAGCTGGTCATCCGCGGCCGCCAGACCGACGACAAGTCGCGCATCTACCTGCATCGCGGCATCGCCGCGCGGCAGTTCCAGCGCAGCTTCGTGCTGGCCGAGGGGATCGAGGTGGTGGGCTGTTCGCTCGACAACGGGTTGCTGAACATCGACCTGACCCGCCCGATGCCGGAACCCAAGGTCCGCACCATCAAGATCGAGCAGCCGAAGAAGGCCGCCGGTGCCGCGCCCCGCACCATCGACGTGTCCGCCGACGGCAGGGACGGCTGAATCGACGACCGGATTCCGGCAGCCGGATTTTCATGCGCATTCCGTTCCCTGCACATCTCGTTCCCGATACTCTGCACGCGCGACCGCCCATAAGGGGAGCCGCCGGGAGACCATGATGATGATCAACGACACCCACAGCCAGCTGCGCCAGCTGTCGCCCCAGGATTTCGCCGGCTTCGGCCTTGGCGACGTCGCCTATGTCCGCCACGTCGAGGTGGACGGCACCCTCGCCTTCGCGATCCACGCCGCCGACGGCACGCCGCTGAGCGTCGTCGCCGAGCGCGACCTGGCCTTCGCCGCCATCGTGCAGAACGACATGGAACCGGTCAGCGTCCACTGACCGTTGCGGAACGGATGCGCCGGCGGCAGCCGGCGTGTCCGGCAGCAAGGGCAGTGGTTCACAAGCGCGAGTCGCTTGGCTGCCCGCTTCGATTTGTCGCTTTCGCGTCGCAGACAGCAGCATCTCGATCCTTGTCAGCCCTAACTCCTGTTGTAAGGTGCGCTCTGCGATAATCGTTGATGCAGGCGTAAAAACGCATCGGGAGACGGCCGGGTGGATGGCGGGGAAAGCGATACCGCGGCAGAGGCAAGAACCGCGGCAGATACCGAAAAGCGTAAATCCTGGGACGACGAGGCCCGCGATTCGCTGCACATCCTGCCATTGTCGGCCATCCCGCTGGAAACTCCCGGTCTTCAGCATTCCCGGCTGATCAAGAACGTCCGGTTGCAGACCGTGGTGGAGATGTTCCGCGACGCCCAGACCGGCAGCGGCCAGGTGACCGCCCGCCACCTCCCCGCCTATTTCGAATCCCACAAGGACGAGATCGAACGCGATCTGGTGAAGCTGGAAAAGATCGGCGCCGCGTCCAGCTTCGACGTCTATTCCTCGCGCATCGAGTTGCGGCGGCTGAACATCGACGTCAACAGCGTCGAGTCGCTGACCCTGTCCGACCGCAAGAAGGCGGAGCTGACCAACTACATGCGGGTCTTCACCCGCCCGTTGATGGAATATGTCTATGGCACGGAGGAGGTGCAGGTCGCCGACGTCACCGACATCATCCAGCTGTTCGCCAATCCCAACCGGGACGAGGCGCTGCGCAACCTGCGCATGATGGCCGACCGGCTGGACATCGGACTGGGCGAAATCCCGCAGTTCCTGGAGGAGTATGGCGACATCTTCCTGTCGCTGGCCTATTTCCGCAAATGCCTGGACGAGATCGTGCCGGAGGTGCAGCGCTTCGTCACCTGGATGGGCGAGATCCGCAGTTCCGCCGAGGTGAAGCGCGATTCCCGCCAGATGCGCATGCTCGACGACATCGCCCGCGACCTGACCGACATCTCCACCTCCATCACCGGCCGGTTCGAGAGCTTTGACAACCGCTCCAAGGACTTCTGGAGCGACATCAACGCCGACACCTTCCGGACGATCCGCGAGTTGATCTCCTCCCACCACGTCACCATCGGCGGCGTGCTGTGCGGTCTGGCCGTGAAGATGGATTTGTGGAAACACCGCTTCGCCCGCGGCGGCGGCGGACCCAACCGCCGCATGGAATTCGTGAAGTCGGAGATCCTGCCTGGCCTGTCGCACATCAAGGCGCTGGAGCAATCGGCGCGGACGGGTCATCTATAAGGAGGGCGCCGCGGCATCACGGCCGCAGCGCCCGCGTTGCGCTCACTTCACCCCCCAAGCGACAGCAGCGTCTCCCCAACTCCGCCATCCAGCAGAGCCGTGGCGAGCAGCGTCAGGATGGGGATGACGAACATCAGCCCGATGAGCAGGCGCACGACCAGATCCTTGCGCCGGGCCGACCGGCACAACGGGCAGTCGTCGGGTCCATGCCCGTAATCGGAGCCGCAGTAGGGGCAGGCTGTGGTGTCGACCATGGCGGACAGGCTTTCGACGCGGGCCATAGGCCCCTGGACGCGGTCATTCTGGACCCTCGCACCGCCCAATCGTCATGAAATGCCTGTCATCTCCGAAATTCCCGCCTCCAATGGCGCCAATCCGGCGATTCGCGGTCAGGCTGCCCGCTCCAGCGGCGTCAGGCCGGCGACGGTGCGGCGGAACTGTTCGGCGAAGCGGGCGCGGTCGGCAGCGGCCAGGGTGAAGGTCACATGCAGGCGGCCGCCGGGACCCGGCTCGAGTCCACGCACGGCGGCGGGGACCGGCTCCAGCCCCGGCAGGGCGACGCGCAGCACGGTCCCCTCGGCCAGGCCGGCCCACAGCTCCGAAGGCAGGCCGCTGAGCTGCGCCCCGCCTTCGGAGGCGTTGTCGACCGTGACCGGCACCTCGCGCCCGCCCTCCAGCCCGATACCCAGCCGGCCCGGGCGGTTCAGCGGATAACGCGGCGCCGACCGGCGGTTGACCTCCGGCGTCGCGGTGCGGATCGCCTCCACCAGGACACGGCGGAGCTGGTCGATGCTGGTCGCCACCCGGCCGGACAGGGCGTTGACCTCGACGGCGCGTTCACCGGTGGTCGTCGCCTCCTGGGAGACTGCGGCGATGCGGGTCGCCACCTCCTGCGCGGCGTTGGAGGTCTGGACGACGTTGCGGGCGATCTCGCCGGTCGCCGCCTCCTGTTCCTCGATCGCGGCGGCGACGTTGGCCGACACGCTTTCCACCCCGCGCACCCGCCCGGCGATGGCGCGCACCGCCTCGACCGCCTCGGCGGTGGTGGCCTGGATGGCGGCGATCTGGCTTTCGATCTCCTCCGTCGCCTTGGCGGTCTGGCCGGCAAGCAGCTTCACCTCGCTGGCGACGACGGCGAAGCCCTTGCCGGCCTCCCCGGCCCGCGCCGCCTCGATGGTGGCGTTCAGCGCCAGCAAATTGGTCTGGCCGGCGACGTCGTTGATCAGGCCGGTCACCTCGCCGATCCGGGTCACGGCATCGGACAGACGCTGGATCGTCTCCTCCGCCCGGGCCGATGCCTCCACCGCCTCGCCGGTCATCGCGGTGGCGGTGGCGATCTGGCTGGCGATCTCGCGGATCGAAGCGCTGAGCTGTTCGGACGCGGCGGCCACGGTCTGGGCGTTGGACAGCGCCTGGGTCGCGGCGGCGGCGACGCTCTGGCTGTTGTCGCTGACCGCGCGGGCCGATTCGGCCATTCGGGTGGCGTTGCCGGCCATCTGGCCGGTCTGGCTGGCGACCACATCCACTGCATTGGACGCCTCGGTCTCCACCGTCTCGGCCATATGCTGCAGGGCGGCCTGCTTTTCGCGTTCGGACCGCTCGCGTTCCTCCTCGCGCAGCCTGCGCAGCCGTTCGGCCTCCTCCGCATTCTCCTTGAAGACGCGGAGCGCCCGGGCCATCGCCCCGATCTCGTCATTGCGGTCGGCGCCGGGGATCGCGACGGCGAGGTTGCCCTGGGCCAGGGTGCGCATCGCCGCGGTGAGTTCGCCCACCGGCCGCACCACGCGCCGCCTTATGCCCAGCACGCCCACCACCACCACCGCCAACACCAGGGCCGAGACGCCCCACACCGCGGTCATGAACAGGCGTTCGCGGTCGGCGGCATAGACCTCGGTTTCACTGTTGTAGCGGGTGGTGGCCTCCACGATCCGGTCGACGACGGCACGGTGGGCGGCGTAGGCATCGGCGATGATCTTGTAGGAGGCTCTTGCCGCCGCCTCGTCCTTGCGGGCCAGCGCAGGCAGGAAGACGGTCTCGACCTCAGTCCAGAAGCGCATCACCGGCGCGTGCGAGGTCCTGGTCAGCGTTTCCAGGATCGTGGGCTCGAAGCTCTCCTTCAGCCAATAGTCATGCCGCTCGTCATAGTCCTTGCGCAGTTGAGCCAGACGCCCGCGCCGCTGGCCGGCCGAAGCCGGGTCGTTCATCGCCAGCGTCGCCTCCAGATAGGCTTCGATGACATATTCCGGCGGGGGCAGGATGTCAGCGATCACGTCCTTGCCCAGCACGATGCGCTGGTAGATCGGACCGCCCACCTTCAACTCACGGATCGCCAGCGCACCGGTGACGGCGACCGCCAGGAAACCAAGCGTGACCACCACGCCGAACAGGTTGGTGAGCGCGGCGATCCTGAGAGTCTTCAGCATGATGTGCCCTTGCGCAGAGACGACGGCGAAGGGTTGCTTCTCAAATTGTCCCATTTGTGACAAGCAAAAAACTTGCTCGATTATCGGGTCTCAGCGAAATGATGTTTCGCTAGGCGATTCGCCCCCAAATTGTGCAGCGTCTGCACGAGCCTCACCGGAAGCGGCAGGCTCAGGTCAGGATCTGGATGCCGATCCAGCCGCCCAGGGCGAGGATCACCAGCATCACCAGCAGCACCACGATCACGGCATTGGTGCGTCGGATCGACCGGCAGCGCGGGCAGCCCTGTTCAGTGGCGGGGTAGCGGTGGTCGCAGCGGTCACAGCGGACGGTCTGGTCCGTCATCGGTCGTCTCATGTCGGCAAGAAGGGGAGGCAGGCCGTCGGCCCGGCCGCATCCATAGCACAGCCGCCCTCAATCCGCATCGCCGCCAACCCGCAAATCCACTGCCCGCAAATCCACTGCCCGCAATTCCTCTGCCCGCAATTCCGCCGCCTGCAGGCGGCGCGGGCTGTGGTCGAGCGGCTCCAGCAGCGGGATTTCCGCCCCCTCGGGTGCGGCATGCAGGTCGCGGAAGCGGCGCGCGCTGACCAGCACCCGCGATTCCAGCGTGCCGACCGCACTGTTGTAGCAGCCGACCGCCTTGTCGAGCTGGCCGCCCAGCCGCTCCATATGGCCGCCCAGGTCGGACAGCCGCTTGTACAGCTCCGCCCCCAGGGCGCTGATCTCGCGGGCGTTGTCGGCCAGCCGCTCCTGCCGCCAGCCATAGGCGACGGCGCGCAGCAGGGCGATCAGCGTGGTCGGGGTGGCCAGGATGACGCGATGGTCGATGCCGGCCTCGATCAGCGCCGGATCCTGCTCCAGCGCGGCGGAGAAGAAATTCTCGCCGGGCAGGAACAGCACGACGAATTCCGGGCTGTCGTCGAACTGGTCCCAATAGCCCTTGGCGCCGAGCTGCTTCATGTGCTCGCGCACATGGCGGGCGTGGCGGGCCATGCCGTCGCGCCGGGCCGTGTCGTCGACCGCCTGGACGCCGTCCAGATAGCCTTCGAGCGGGGTCTTGGCGTCGACCACGATGGTCTTGCCGCCGGGCAGCGTGACGATCAGGTCGGGACGCAGCCTGCCGCCGCCCGGCCCGACGGCGCCACCCTCCACCGACGCCTGCTCGACGAAGTCGCAATGGTCGAGCATCCCCGCCATCTCGCAGACCCGGCGCAGCTGGATTTCGCCCCAGCGCCCGCGGGCCGCCGGGGTGCGGAGCGCGCGGACGAGGTTGCCGGTCTCCGCCCGCAGCTGGCCCTGGGTCTCGACCAGCGACAGCACCTGCTGCTTCAGCCCCTCATAGGCGCCGGCCCGCGTGCTCTCCAGGTCGCGGATCTGGCGGTCCATCGCCTCCAGCGACTGGCGCACCGGATCGACGATGGCGGCGATGGCGGTCTGGCGCTTATCGAGGTCGCCCTTCGCCTGCTCCTGGAAGCCGGCCAGCGTCTCGCGCGCCAGATCGAGGAAGCTGCGGTTGTTGCGGTGCAGGGCTTCGGCCGACAGCGCCTTGAAACTATCGGTCAGCACCGTCTGCGCCCGTTCCAGCAGGGCCAGCTTCTCGGCAGCCGCCGCCCGCTCGGCGTCCAGCCGGGTGGACAGCCGGGCATGGGTTTCGCGGGCATCGGCGGTCTCGCCGTGCAGCCGGGCGATCTGGTGGTCGCGCGCCTCGATCTCCTCGCGCAGATCGTCCTCGGTCCGTTCGGCGAGATCCAGGCGGGTGGCGAACTCCGCATGCAGGGCGGCGGCGGCAGCCTCGGCCCGGCCGGCGGCGGCGCGCAGCACCGCCCAGGCGACGGCAACCCCCAGCAGCAGGCCGGCCAGCAGCCCGGCCACCAACGACAGCCCGTCCACCGCAATCCCGTTCACCGCGAACTGCGTCAACACCCGCTCCCCCACATCGAAGAAGGGCACAGCCTATCGGAACGAAACGCGAATTGGAACAGGCCGCGAACGGATGGATCCGGAGCAGCCAGGGCGCGGCCGGGGAAACACAGCCGGGCGATGGCCGCGCCCGCTCTTTCTCCGCTTGCCCAACGGAGGATACCGCGCCATATCGGAGGCCATGCCCGACGACACGCTCCCCACCGTCAACGCCGCCGACAGCACCCCTCCCTGCGCGCCCGACTGCGGCGGCCCCCGCGTCCGCGCCATCCCGCCCGGCGAGGACCGCGAGCGGCTGATGTGCCCCGACTGCGGCTACATCGCCTACCAGAACCCGCTGATCGTGGTGGGAGCGGTGGCGACCTGGGAGGACGGGCGCATCCTGCTGTGCCGCCGCGCCATCGAGCCGCGCAAGGGCTTCTGGACCCTGCCCGCCGGCTACATGGAGGAGCGCGAGAGCACCCGCGACGGCGCCGCCCGCGAGGCGTGGGAGGAGGCGCGCGCCCGCATCGCCATCGACCATCTGCTGGCGATCTACGACATTCCGCGCATCAGCCAGGTGCAGATGATCTTCCGCGCCCGCCTGCTGTCGCCGGAGGTCGAGCCCGGCCCGGAAAGCCTGGAGGTCGGCCTGTTCGCCTGGGAGGAGATTCCCTGGCCCGAGCTGGCCTTCCCCACCGTCGTCTGGGCCTTGCGGGAACATCGCGAGCGGCTGGGCCACGACGACTGCGCTCCCGCAGTCAATCCCACCCCCGACGCGCTCGCCCGCTGGGAACGGATGCTGTAGGCGGACGGCGAATCCCCTAACGCCCAGGCAGCGGTTCCGCCGGAAACTTCGCCACCAGTTCGCGGTCCGCGCCGTCGCGGCGGATGGTCAGCGGCAGCCAGGTGCCGGGGGCCTGACGGCGGATGACGGCAACCAGATCGGCTGGCGCGCGCACCGGATTGCCGGCGGCGGCCAGGATGCGGTCTCCGCTCCGCAGGCCCGCGGCAGCCGCCACGCTGCCGTCACTGACGGCGCCCACCGAGATTCCGTCCGGACCGGGATCGAGCTGCACGCCCAGCCGCGGCCGCGGCGGCTCGGCCTCGGCAATGGACGGCCCCAGGCCGAAGACGGCGTCTGCGATCCTGCCATCCAGCTCGTCGCAATCGCGGTCGGCGTCCCAGGGCAGCAGCACGGCGGTCCCGGTAATGCCGAGGTCGGCAAGCTGGTGCGGCACGCCGTCGCCATGGGCGGCATGACCCTCGCCCAGGATGGCGACCACCGCGCGGCCGGTGACGCGGCGGGTCTCGGCGATCTTCTCCGCCATCGCGCGGTCCCAGACGCTTTGGGCTTCGATGAAGCGTGCGGCTGCATCGGTCGGGGTGACGCCGTTGGCAGAGCCGGCCTGCGATGCCGGGCGGTCATGCGCGGCCAGCGTCTCGGCCAGCCGGCTGCGGTAGGCCTCCGACGGGCCGGCCGGCGTGCCGACGCCCTCGCGCTCCGCCTCGGGGATGGCGGCCCAGCCGTTGCGGGCGGTGCGGCTGATCAGCGACCGTTCGACGTTCAGCGCCACCACCGGCAGCCGGTGCAGCCGTGCGAATTGCAGAATCGGCAGGTAGAAGTTCGGGTCGAATCCCCAGACCGAGCGCCAATCGGTTTGCCTCAGGAACTCCGCCTCCGTCAGGTCCCCCGCCGCCCAGCGATCGAGCACCGGCTGGAGCCGGCGCGGCAGCATCTCCATCCCGACGGCAAGGTCCGGATTGAGCGCATGCAGCCCGGCAAGCGTATGGAGTTGCCAGCGGTGATGATCCTGCCGGTCATGCTGCTCGCCCAGCAGGACCACCGGCGCCTCGGCCAGCCGACGCAGCAGCGGCACTGGCTCCATCGCCGTCCCGGTGCCGTCGGCCCAGACGCCCGGCGGCACGCAGCCGATGCGCGCGGCATCCTCCGCGCGGGCGGAGGGAGCACCCAAGGCAAGGGCCGCGAGGACCAGGGATGCGAGACGCATGCGCAGGATGGGAGCGACGGAACGGACGGGCTGGCGCGGCAAGGCGACCTCCGGCGGTGCGGGGATTGCGCCAAGGTTGGGCCTGCACCGCCCGCCGTCAATGGACGCCGCAGCGGATTGCGTCGTTCGGCCGCGTCAAGGCCGCTCGCCACGCATCTGCTTGGGCGCGGGCGGGATGCCGGCTGGCGGATGACAGGACCGGCGGCGACGGGTAGGATCGGCGTCAGGCGGTGGACCTGCGGCGGATGATGGGCCTTCGACGGCCGCATCCGCATCCCCCGAGGCCGATCCCAGGGCGCCCGCGCTCCCCGCCGACCGCAATCATCCGTGAAGCGCAAGCCCCCATGCCGCACCGCAAGACCGTCATCCTCACCGGCGCCAGCCGGGGTATCGGACACGCCACCGTCGCCCGCTTCAGCAGCGAAGGCTGGCGCGTCATCTCCTGCTCGCGCGAGGATGTGCCGGCCCATTGCCGGCGCGATCCCAACTGGACCCACCATATCCCGACCGACCTGTCGGATCCCGCCAGCCGCGCCGCCTTCGTGGAGGAGGCGAACAAGGCGCTGGACGGCGCGCCGCTGCATGCGCTGATCAACAATGCCGGCATCTCACCGAAGACCCCGATCAAGGAGCGGCTGGGCTGCCTGAACGGCTCGATCGAGGGCTGGCACCGGGTGTTCGAGCTGAATTTCTTCGCCCCCCTGGTGCTGGCGCGCGGCTTCGCCGCCCCGCTGTCGCGGGCGAAGGGGGCGATCGTCAACGTCACCTCGATCGCCGGCCATTCGGTCCACCCCTTCGCCGGCTCTGCCTATTCGACCTCCAAGGCGGCATTGTCCGGCCTGACCCGCGAGATGGCGGTGGAATTCGCCGAGATCGGCGTGCGCGTCAACGCCGTCGCCCCCGGCGAGATCGAGACGGCGATGACCGGCCCGGAATACGACGTGCTGATCCCGCGCATCCCGCTGAAGCGCATGGGCAAGCCGGAGGACGTCGCCGCGGTGATCTTCTACCTCTGCGGCCCGGATTCGTCCTACGTGACCGGGACGGAGACCTTCATCACCGGCGGTCAGCATCTGTTCTGAGGAGGCGGCTGCCCCCTCCCCATCCCTCCCCCGCTCTCGCGGGAGAGGGGGTAAAACGCTTGTCGGTATGACTTGGCTGCCGAAGCGGCGGCAGTCCCCTCTCCCTCGAAGAGGGGGAGGGTTAGGGAGGGGGCACCATGGCCGCACCCCTCCCCAAAAGGCCCCTACCTCCCAGCCCGCCAGGCGATCAGCCGACGCGCCGCCTCTGCGATCGTCTCCTCCGCCCCGGCGAAGCTGAAGCGCAGGAATCGGCGGCCGCGGGCGGGGTCGAAGTCGATGCCGGGGGTGCAGGCGATGCCCGTCTCCTCCAGGATCCGCTTCGCCAGCGCCTCGCTGTCGTCGGTCATATCCGACACGTCGGCATAGATGTAGAAGGCGCCGTCCGCCGGAGCCATCTTGGTGAAGCCGGCCTTGGGCAGCTCCTCCAGCAGCAGCGCGCGGTTGCGGGCATAGCGGGCGACATGGCCGTCCAGCTCTTCCGTGCAGTCGAAGGCGGCGACCGCCGACACCTGGCTCAGCGTCGGCGCGGAGATGAACAAATTCTGCGCCAGACATTCGACCGAACGCAGCAGATCATCCGGCACGATCATCCAGCCGAGCCGCCAGCCGGTCATCGAGAAATACTTGGAGAAGCTGTTGACGACCAGCGCCTCGTCGTTCACCTCGGCGGCGGTGACCGCGTCGGTGCCATAGGTCAGCCCGTGATAGATCTCGTCCGATACCATGCGCACGCCGTTGGCGCGGCACCAGTCGGACAGCGCGGTCAGCTCCTCCCGGCTCAGCATCGTGCCGGTCGGGTTGGCCGGGCTGGCGACGATCAGCCCCTGCACCGGCTCCTCCAGCGCCTCCAGCAACGCCACCGTCGGCTGGAAGCGGTGTTCCGGCCCGGTTGGCAGCTCCACCGGGACGACGCCGGCCGCGGTCAGGGTGTGGCGGTAGGCCGGATAGCTGGGCGAGGCCATCGCCACCCGGTCGCCGGGATCGAAGGCGGCCAGGAAGCCGAGCTGGAAGGCGCCGGACGAGCCGGTGGTGACGACCACCCGCCGCTCCGGCACCTCGACACCGTAGCGGTCCTTGTACCACCGGGCGATGGCCGCGCGCAGCGGCGGGATTCCCAACGCCCCGGTGTAGCCGAGCGGGTCGGTGCCCGCGACGGCGGCGGCGGCGGCTTCCACCACGCCTTTCGGCGCGCCGGTGGACGGCTGGCCCACCTCCATATGAAGAACCTCGAGCCCGGCGGCCTCCCGCTCGGCGGCGGCGCGCATCACTTCCATCACGAAGAAGGGCGGGATCGCCCCCCGCTTGGAAACCTTGGGCTTCGGCATTGTGGGCTGCTTGCTCATGATCGTCCGTCTCTGAACCCTGTTGGAACCCTGTCCGGGCACATCCTCAGTTCCGCTCGCGTTCGCTCTCGACCGTCAGCGCCAGGCTGTTGGCGCGCGGGTCGGCTGCCGTCCGGCAATAGCGGACTCCATCCTCCGACGACACCCGGCAGCCGACGAAGCTGACCCGCCCCGGAATGGACTGCGGGCGGGTGGCCTGGATCTGCGGGGCGGTCGATTTCTCGTCCAGCCCCGACGGCAGGGCTACCGACAGCAGCGCCGCCGGGCCGGCGGCCGGGCCGTCGTCGCCGTTGGAGGTGCCGACCCCGGCGAACAGGGTGCGACCGACGATGGAGTTGGCGATCAGGGCCGGCGCGCCGAAGCCGCCGCGGTCGACCCCTTGCGCCACCAGCATGCCGGTGCCGGGAATGCCGCGGCCGGTGCCGAAGGGGGCGCCCTGGGTGAAAGCGCAGGCCGCGCCGTTCTCATAGGGATCGATCACCATCACCCCGGCGCCGGCCGCGGTGGCGCCGGTGCCGCCAGCCCCCAGAAGCTGGGCGGCGCGGGTGGCGCGCTCGGCCGGTGGCAAGCCGGCCACCGCCTTCCAGGCCTGGATCAGGGCGGCGCCCGACTCCGGCCCACCCACATCGGCGACATGCAGGTCGGTGATGTCGAAGGGCACCGTCAGCGTCCCGGCGACGCGCGGCTGGTAGGCGCGCAGCTGCGCCGGATCCAGCCCCATGCCCTGGGCGACCGTCGTTGCCAACGGCCCGCTGTAGAAGGCACCGACACCCTGGCGGCGCAGGACCGACAGGGTCGCGGCCAGTTCAGGCTGGGCTGCGACCGTGCCGACCACGGGGGCTCCGCCGGCCAGCAGGCGGCGCCGCGTGTCCGAATCGGCGGCCAGACGCCCGCCGAAGCTGCCGAGATCCTGCACCAGCGCACGGCTGAGGCCGGGGGAGAACTGGGCCATCTGTTCGGCCGGCGCGACCACCTGCTCCCAGCGCATCACCCCGGCCGAGGCCTGGACGGCGTACAGGCCGCGCAGCATGGCCGGCATCGCCACGCTGCCCGCCCCCGCCGGACGCGGCAGGAAATCGATGGTGCGGGCCTGCTTCGCCGCGGCGTCGAACAGCACGCAGACGCCGCCGCCGGTCAACCCGACGCGGGACGGCAGGCTGGCAGTCATCGCCAGCGCCATCGCCGCCACCGCGTCGCCGGCCCGGCCGCCCTGGGTGATGATGTCGCGCCCGATGCCGGCGGCATAGGGTTCGTCGGCGACGACGAAGCTCTGCACCGTCGCGTCCGTCTTGAACTTGGTGTTGACGCAACCGGTCAGCAGTGATGCAGCTATGGCAACCGCGCCCAACCGTCGCCAGATTCCCAAGCGACTGTATCGCGGCCCGGAGTTCCGCCGGTCGTGCGCGGGGGTCCGTTGTTCCAAGCCGGAGGTCGTCACGGTGCGCAAGCCCAGCAGGCTGGTTTCGGTCGTCGCCATCTTGTCCGTATGTCTGGTGTCGCTGGTGTGGGGAGCGCCACCGGCGAGTGCGCAGCGCCGCGCGGAGATGCAGATCCTCGGCGACGCCGAAACGGACCATATCATCCGCAAGATGGCCCGGCCAATCTTCCAGGCGGCGGGCATCGATCCCGACTCGGTCCAGATCCTGCTGGTCAACGACCAGTCGGTGAATGCCTTCGTCGCCGGCGGCCAGAACATCTTCCTGCACACCGGCCTGCTGCTGACCGTCGACAACGCCGAACAGCTGCTGGGCGTCATCGCCCACGAGACCGGCCATATCGCCGGCGGGCATCTGGTGCGCGGGACCGAGGCGATGGACAACGCCTTCCTGTCATCGCTGCTCGGCATGGGGCTGGGCATCGTCGGCGGCCTGGCCTCCGGCAATGCCGGGGCGGGGGCGGCCGGCGTCATGCTGGGCCAGCATCTGGCCGAGCGGAACTATCTGTCCTTCTCGCGAACGCAGGAAGCCTCGGCGGATCAGGCCGGGCTGTCCTTCCTGGAGCAATCCGGCATCTCGGCCAAGGGGATGGAAGCCTTCCTGGAGAAGCTGGGCGTCGGCGAGCCGCTGATGAACGACCGCGACGCCGGCTATCGCATGACCCACCCGCTGACGCGCGAGCGCATCGAGGCGGTGAAGGCCTTCGTCGCCCGCTCCCGCTATGCCGATGCGCCCCTGCCCGCCGCGACCGAGGCCGACCTGCGGCGCATCCAGGCCAAGCTGTACGGCTATCTCGACCCGCGCGGCGCCCTGCAACGCTACAAGGCGAACGACCCGTCTGTGGCGGCGCGCTACGGCCGCGCCTATGCCTATTTCCGTCAGGGCGACATCAGGCAGGCCACGCCGCTGATCGACGGCCTGATCGCCCAGGAGCCGAAGAACCCCTACTTGCAGGAGATGAAGGGAGACCTGATGCTGCAGACCGGTCGCGCGCCGGATGCGGTGCCCCCGTATCGAAAGGCCATAGAGCTGGCTGGTTCTGAAGCCGGAACGATCCGTGTCTCCCTCGCCCATGCTCTGTTGGAGCAGCATGACCCCCGTCTGGCGGACGAGGCCCTGAAAAATCTGCAGATCGCCGCCAAGGGCAAGGCGCAGTCGGCCTTCCTGTGGCGGCTGACCGCCCAGGCCTGGAGCATGAAGAAGAACGACGGCATGGTCGCCTATGCCACGGCGGAGGAGGCGCTGGCCAGAGGCGACATGCCGATGGCCAAGGCGCAGGCCGAGCGGGCGGAGAAGATGCTGCCCGCCGGCTCGCCCGGCTGGCTGCGCGCCCAGGACATCCGCGGCCAGACCGGCGGTGCCGGCGGCGACAAACCGCGCTGAGCGGGACAACCGGAGCTGGGATGACGATAGGTCATATGACCAAAGCATCCTTCCGGTCACGCAACGGTCACCGAACCGACCCCGGCGCGTCATCGCCACTTGCTATTCCGCGGACATCGGGCGCGTCCGGCTGCAAGCCAGGGCCGCCGTCTCGTCCACGGAGCAACAGCCCATGTCGTCCGCCCACCCGTCCTCATGGCGCCCGTCCCGCCGGCGCGACGCCCTGCTCGTCTCCGCCGCGCTGCTGTCCGCCACCCTGGCCACGGCCCTGACCAGCGCCGCCCATGCCCAGGAGCAGCAGGCGAAACGCTATCCCGCCACGCTCGCCGGCCATGCCATGCTGCCGGCCGACACGCTGGTCCAGGCGCCGGCCGATGCCGGCCCGCTGTTCGCCACCGCCGGCAAGTTCACCAATGCCGACCGCAAGCGCGTCGACGCCGTGGGCACCATCCGTGCCACCTCCTTCGCGTCCGACCCCAAGGTCCCGCGCACGACCGAGATCATGCTGCCGGTGGCCGGGCAGGCGGTGCAGGGCTTCTCCGCCGTCGTTCCGCAGGGCAACGGAGAGTTCCTGGCGCTGACCGACAACGGGTTCGGCAGCAAGGTGAATTCGACCGATGCGCTTCTGATGGTCCATCGCGTCAAGCCTGACTGGCAGAGCGGCGCCCTGCAGCGGCTGGAGACGATCTTCCTGCGCGATCCCGACCGCAAGGTTCCCTTCGCCATCGTCAACGAGAACAGCACCGCCCGCTACCTGACCGGCGCCGATTTCGATCCGGAATCGCTGGTGGTCCGGGACGACCGCCTGTTCATCGGCGACGAGTTCGGCCCCTACATCCTGGAGCTGAGCCGCGACGGCATCGTGCAGGCGGTGCATGAGACAATGGTCGACGGCAAGCCGGCCCGTTCGCCCGACCATTACCGCAACGGCATCCTGCCGCCGGTGCCCGGCGCGGTCGCCTTCGAGGTCCGCCGGTCCCGCGGGTTCGAGCCGATGGGCGCCTCGCCGGACGGCAAGACCCTCTACCCGTCGTTGGAAGGCCCGTTGTGGAACGCCGCCGCCAACGGCTTCGAGGGCAAGGACGGCCGCTATTACACCCGCATCATGGAATTCGACGTCGCCAGCCGCAGCTACACCGGCCGGTCCTGGAAATACCGGCTGGAGGACAACGCCAACGTGGTGGCCGACATGGCGGTGATCGACGCCGGCAGCGCCCTGGTGATCGAACGCGACGACGCCAGCGAAGGGGCGAAGACCCAGGCCTGCCAGGGCGAGGCCAAGCCCGATTGCTTCAACGCACCGGCCGCCTTCAAGCGCATCTACAAGATCGACATCGCCGGGGCAGACGCCGACGGATTCGTCCGCAAGGTCGGTTACATCGACCTGACCGACATCGCCGATCCCGACCACAAGGCCCGCGCCGGACAGGCGCCGGAAGGCCGCTTCGTCATGCCCCATCTGGGGCCGGAGGGGGTGAACATCGTCGATGCCGACCATATCGTCGTCGTCAACGACAACAACCTCCCCTATTCGACCGGCCGGAGCATCGGCAAGGCCGACGGCGACGAGATGGCGCTGCTGGCGGTCGGCGAGCTTCTGCGCGCCCGCTGAGTTCGGACGCCGAGATCCGGTGCGGCGATCAGGCGGCAGCGATGCCCGGACATGCGCTTTGCGCTTGTCCGGGCACGATTGCCGGTCCAGTGTGGACGGCCTTCGGCTCAATTTTCCCTTGCGTTTCGGAGACCGTCCCCATGCGCCCCGTCCTGCCGTTCCTGCGTTCCGCCCTGCGGGCCTCCCTGCTGGCATTGCCCGTCGCGGCATTGGCGCTGTCCGCCGCCGCCCCGGCGCGCGCGCAATCGGCAAGTTTCGACGGCAGCCAGAAGGCGGCCATCGAGAAGATCGTCCGCGATTATCTGATGGAGCATCCGGAAGTGATCCTGCAGGCCGTCGACGCCATGCAGGAGCGCCAGAAGACGGCGGAAGCCGAACAGGCCCGCAAGGCGCTGGTCGAGAACCGGGCCGAGCTGACCCGCAGCCCGGCCGACCCGGTGGCCGGCAACCCGCAGGGCGACGTCACGGTGGTCGAGTTCTTCGACTACCAGTGCGGCTATTGCAAGGCGGTGCAGGCCGACACCCAGGCGCTGATCAAGAGCGATCCCAAGCTGCGCTTCGTATTGAAGGAATTCCCGATCCTCGGCCCGGCGTCGCTGGTCGCGTCCAAGGCGGCGCTCGCGGCGCGCGCCCAGGGCAAATACATGGAACTCCACAACGCCCTGATGGCCCAGCGCGGCCAGTTGGACGAGGCCGTGATCATGCGCCTCGCCAAGTCGGTCGGGCTCGACACCGACCGGCTGAAGAAGGACATGGAGTCGCCGGACGTGCTGAAGGTGATCGCCGCCAACCAGGCGCTGGCCGAGAAGCTCAACATCCGCGGCACCCCGGCCTTCGTCTTCGGCGACGAGCTGGTGCCCGGCGCCATCAAGCTGGACGACATGAAGCGGCTGACCGATGCCGTCCGCGCCAAGGGCTGAGGCGGATCGTTCGATTACCGGAACAAATAGGGGACCGGAATGACTGGGGGAACGGCGCCGTCCATCGTCGTGTTCGACATCGGGCAGGTGCTGATCGAATGGGATCCGCGGCATCTCTACCGCGAGCTGTTCGACGGCTATGAAGACCTGATGGAGGATTTCCTCGAACGGATCTGCAGCCCCGCCTGGAACCTGGAGCAGGATCGCGGCCGCCCCTGGAGCGAGGCGGTCGCACAACTGGCCGCCGAGCATCCGGACTGTGCCGAGTTGATCCGCGCCTATGACGACATGTGGGAGCGCATGGTCCCCGGCCCGATCCCCGGCACCCCGGAGATCCTGGCGGAGCTGAAGGCACGCGGCGCCCCCGTCTATGCCATCACCAACTTTTCCGCCGACAAGTTCGACCTGACCTGCAGGCGCTTCGACTTCCTGAACGGCTTCGACGGGATCATCGTTTCGGGGCGGGAACGATTGGTGAAGCCCGACCCGGCGATCTTCCACCTGCTGACGGATCGTTACGGACTGGAAGCGAACCGCTGCTTCTTCATCGACGACAATCCCGACAATGTCGAATCGGCCAAGTCGGTCGGCATGTCGGCCCACCTGTTCCTCGGCGCCGAAGCGTTGCGGCGCGACCTGGAGGCGGTGGGGCTGCTGTAGGCTCCCCACCGGCCGATCTCACTCCCGCCCGATCACTCCGCCGTCGCCTCGCGGTCGGTGGCGGAGTTGAAGGCGTAGGTCTTCCAGGTCGGCTCGTAGCTGTCGTCGGCCTGGTTGCCCCAGACCGACCAATTGGGACGGGCGCCGCGGGCGAACATCTCCAGGAAGGGGCCAGGGCTGCAGGCTTCGATCAGTTCATACTGTTCGTCGGGCTTGCGGCTGTGCTCGCGCTTGCGGCTCTCGATCAGGTTGACCTGGGTGCGCCCGGGGGGAAGCGTGCGTGCCTTCTTGCCGCGCACGCCGAACAGGATCAGTTCGGTGACGTTGCGGAAGTAGAAGCCGACGCCGCGCCCGTCCGACCCGCCATCCTTGCGCACCTTGTGCCAGATCAGGTTGGTCTTGTACTCGAACCCCCAGCTGCGCATGACCTGCAGCCCTTCCGGCAGCAGGGCATTGGGAACCCACAGATAGAGATGGGCCGTGGGAGCGACGATGTCGGCGACCGGCAGGGCGCAGATATCCTCCACCGTCATGGTGCCATAACGGGAGAGGCGGCGATGCTCCGGCGCCATCTTGCCGGTGCGGTTGACGAAGCGCCAGGGCGGGTCCGCCATCACCGTGGCGAAGCGCCGGTCGCCGGCGAAAGCCACCAGATCCCGCACCGGATCCGATGCCGCCGCCACCGTCTTGCTGTCGCCCATCACTGCCTCGAAATCCTGAACAAACCCGGTACTGGGAGGGGTGCAAACTCGCACGGAGGGACGGCGCCGTCAATCCGGTCTGACTGCCTCGCCGACGCTGTTACAGGCGCCGGCCCAACGGTTGGCGGTCACTCGTCTTCCCCCGCCTCGGCCAGGACACGCAGGGCGGCACGGTCGGCCACGCTCACGCTCAGCCCCTGCGTTTCCACCCCCGACGGGCGCAGCTTGGCAAGCGCACGCGACAGGGTTTCCGGCTGCATGCCCAGGCGGCGCGCGATCAGCGCCTTGTCGAAGGGAAGCTGGAACTGCGCCGGCCCGTCGCCCGGCGGGCAGACGCGCAGCAGGAAGGCGGCGACCCGCTGCGGCGCCGGCTGAACCTGGAGCTGTTCGATCTGCGTCACCAGATGGCGCAGGCGGACCGACAGCGATCCCAACATGCCGAAGGCGATGCGATCATCCTCGCGCAGGCAGCGGGCGAAGCCGTCGGCGGTCAGGGTCATGATCCGGCCGTCGGTCACCGCTTCCGCGCAGACCGGGAATTTTCCGTCGGCGAACATCGCGGCCTCGGCAAAGCTCTCCGCCGGGCCGATGACATGGACCACCGCCTCCGCCCCGTCGCGGGTCAGGCGGAACAACTTCACCCAGCCGTCGAGCAGCACGAAGAAGCGGTCGGCCGGCTCATCCTGGAGGAACAGGGTGGTGCCGCGCGTCACCGGCCGTACGATCGCCACCCCGCCCAACAGGGCGACCGCCCGGTCGGACAGCTTGGCGAACAGCGGGATGGCGCGCAGTGCGGCCGCATCCTCCGCCGACAGGTTGCTGTGGTTGATCGTCATGACGGCTTCGCTTCCCCGACCGTTGAGGCGCCATCGCCGGCAGCGCCATCGCCGACGGTACCACGGCTGACGGCAGCATGGCGGCGGCGCTGCCCTGCCGGTGCTGCGGAAAGTACGGGAGAAACGCCGGCCGCCCCGAAAGGGGCGGCGCATGGACGCTGGGCATAGGATAGGAAATTAGGGAGCGGAAGACACACGCAACCTGCAGCCGGGCCGAACCAGGGCACGGCCGGATCACTCACGAGCCAGGACCGCAAAAGACAAGAACGCACGGCGCCCCCAGTAAAGGAAGCACCGTGCGATAGAGATCCGGATTTTCACCGGGAAGCCCAACACCAAACGGCATCAGGCCCCAGACCATATGTAAGCCAGCGGAGCCAGCCGGCGGGGCGCAGGTTCAATCGAACATGCGCCGACCGACCGAGGCCCGGGAGTCCCGGACCTTAGAGGTACTCGACCTTGCCCGCTTCCGGACCCTTCTGGCCCTGACGAACGGTGACGCGCACCTGATCGCCTTCCTGAAGGGTCTGCATGCCCGAACGGCGCAGCACGTTGACGTGGACGAAGACGTCCTTGCCACCGGTGCTGGGCGTGATGAAGCCAAAGCCCTTGTCGGCATTGAACCACTTCACGGTGCCGTCGACTTCTTCGCCGCCGGCGCTGCCGCCGGCATCGTAGCCGCCGCGGTCGAAACCGCCACGGTCGAAGCCGCCGGTCCGCGGACGGGCCGAACGCTGAGCGGTCGACGCATCGACCGTGTGGATGGAGGCGACCTGCGGACCCTTCGGCCCACGGGCCAGGTCACAGGTGATGGTGGTGCCTTCGTCCAGCGCGTCATAGCCGGCGGCCTGAACCGCAGAGACGTGCAGGAAGGCATCGGGCGAACCGTCCTCAGGCGACACGAAGCCGAACCCCTTGGTGGGGTTGAACCACTTCACGGTGGCGGTGACATTGGACTTGGTGATCTCGGGAGCGCGGAAGCCCTGGCGGGGCGGGCGGTCGAACATGTGTCTTCAAGCTCATAGAGTGTGCCGAAAGTCTTTTGTCACAGGGTTCCGGTCCCAGGTCAAGCCTTCCAAAGGCAAGATGACCAAATCGCCGCTAATTGCCCCATCCCTGGCTCACGCTTGGCGCCCCGGTGGAAAGGAAACGGCACCGAAGTGCCGTCCACCCGCCACCGCCCGGCACCCGCCCGCCCCTCCGCGATGCGACTCGGGAGAGTTTTGCACGCACACCGCGAGCCTGCCGGTCAACCAGCCGCCGGATACAACACCGGATAGTCCGTATAACCGTGGGAATCGCCGCCATAGAAGGTCGCCTGGTCGGGCTCCGCCAGCGGAGCGTCGATGCGCAGCCGCTCCACCAGATCGGGATTGGCGATGAAGGGACGGCCGAACGCCACCATGTCGGCATGGCCGCCGGCGACCGCCTCGATCGCCATGGCGCGGGTATAAACGTTGTTGGCCATGTAGCGCCCGCTATAGAGCCCGCGAAGGTCGGCCAGCAGGCCGCCGAACCCGGGATGCGGGCCGCGCGTCACCCCCTCGATCATGTGCAGGTAGGCGAGGCCGTAATCGTTCAGCCGCCGGATCACCGGGCCGAAGGTGCCGGCCGGGTCGCTTTCCTGCGCGTCGTTGGACGGGCTGAGCGGCGACAGGCGGATGCCGACGCGGTCGGCCCCGGCCTCCGCCACCACGGCGTCCAGCACCTCGAACAGGAAGCGGGCGCGGTTCTCGACCGATCCGCCATAGGCGTCGGTGCGCGTGTTGGTGCCGTCGCGCAGGAACTGGTCGATCAGATAGCCGTTGGCGGCATGCACCTCCACCAGATTGAATCCAGCGGCCAGCGCGTTGCGGGTGGCCTTGCGGTAATCCTCGACGATGCCCGGCAGTTCGGACAGGTCGAGCGCGCGCGGGGCCGGGATGTCCTTGAAGCCGTCCGGCGTGAAGGCCTTGACGTTCGGTTTCACCGCCGACGGCGCCACCGGCAGTGCGCCGCCCGGCTGCAGGTCGGGGTGGGAGATGCGTCCGACATGCCAGAGCTGCAGGCAGATATGCCCGCCCTTGGCGTGGACCGCGTCGGTGACCAGCTTCCAGCCCGCCACCTGCTCGGCACTGTGGATGCCGGGGGTATAGGCATAGCCCTTGCCCTGCGGGGAGATCTGGGTCGCCTCGGCGATGATCAGGCCGGCGCCGGCGCGCTGGGCGTAATACTCGGCATTCATCGCGGTCGGAACGCCAGTGACGTTGTCGGTGCGGCTGCGCGTCAGCGGCGCCATGGCGATGCGGTTCGGCAGGCTGTAGCGGCCGATGCCTACCGGCTGGAACAGGGGGGCCGCGTCCTGGCTCTCGGTCATTGTCCGATCCATTCTGATGGTTGGAAGCTGGAACAAGAGTGTGGCGCGGCGCCGGCAACCGGCAAGGCGCCCGCATGCCGCAGTGCGCAAACGGGCAGCATGGCTGCCATACCGCGACTTCCGCCCTGCCGGGACCTTTCCGTCCGCCCGTCGGTTATTCCCGACAGATTCGCTCATCCAACCTAGGGAATCGCCGATGCAGCAGCGCTGGCCCGACCGACTGTGGATCGTCCGCCATGGCGAAAGCGCCGGAAACGTCGCCCGCGACGCCGCGCAAACGGCCGGACTGCCCCGGATCGACATCGCCGAACGCGACGTCGACGTGCCGCTCAGCCCGCTCGGCGAGCGGCAGTCCGACGCGCTCGGCCGCTGGTTCGCCGCCATGCCGGAGGAGGAGCGGCCGGACGTGGTCCTCACCTCCCCCTACCGGCGGGCGATGAGCACGGCCGAGCGGCTGCACCGGACGGGCGGCCTGCCGGTCGCCCCGGCCGATTTCGTCATCGACGAGCGGCTGCGCGAGAAGGAATTCGGCGTGCTCGACCGGCTGACCCGCCACGGCATCGAGGCCGAATTCCCCGACCAGGCCGAGTTCCGCCGGCTGCTCGGCAAGTTCTACCACCGCCCGCCGGGGGGCGAGAGCTGGTGCGACGTGATCCTGCGGCTGCGCAGCGCGCTCGACACCGTCAGCCTGCACCATGGCGGCCGGCGGGTGCTGATCGTCGGGCATCAGGTGGTGGTGCTGTGCCTGCGTTATCTGCTGGAGAACCTGACGGAGGACGGGATCCTGGCCATCGACGCCGCGGGCGACGTCGCCAACTGCTCGGTCACCGAATACCGGTTCGATCCCGGAGCCGGGGCGCGCGGCGGGCTGCTGCTGCACCGCTACAATGTCGTCGCCCCGCTGGAGGAAGCCGGGGCCGCGGTCACCGCCGAGCCGGACGCCGCCATCGCCGCACGCTGAAAGTCACACGCTGAGGAGACATCGTTTGGACGCACCGGAGGAGACCGCCGTCACGCCCGGCCTGCTGCGCGGGATGCCCCTGCCCCAGCCGGACGGCGACGGCGACAAGGAAAGCCGCGGCCGGGTGCTGGTGGTGGCCGGCAGCGTCGGCGTGCCGGGCGGCGCTCTGCTGGCCGGGCTCGGCGCACTCAGGGCGGGCGCCGGCAAGCTGCAGATCGCCACCGTGGCAGGCATCGCCCCGCATCTGGGGCTCGCCTTGCCGGAGGCTCTGGTCGTCGGGCTGCCGGAAACGCCGGACGGCGGCATCGCCGCCTCGTCGGCGGTGATGCTGGCCGACCGCGCCTCCCGCTGCGACACCGTGCTGATCGGTCCCGGCATGGTGGAGGAAGCGGCGACGGCGACCCTGGTCGCCGACCTGCTGGCCCGGCTCGGCCCGGCGGAGGAGGGAGGCCCGCGCTTCGTGCTGGATGCCGCCGCACTGGCCGGGCTGGCGCGGGATCCCGCCCCGCTGCACCGGCACGAGGGCCGTCTGGTCGTCACCCCGCATGCCGGGGAGATGGCCGGTCTGCTCGGCTGCGCGCGGAGCGAGGTCGATGCCGACCCGCTGGGCTGCGCAAGGCGGGCGGCGGCCCGGCTGAAGGCGGTGGTGGCGCTCAAGGGAGGCTGCACCCGCATCGTCTCGCCCGACGGCCGGGCCTGGGCCTATCGCGGCGGCACGGTCGGGCTCGCCACCTCCGGCTCCGGCGACACGCTGGCCGGGATCGTCACCGGACTGCTGGCCCGCGGCGCTGGTCCGGAGCAGGCCGCCATCTGGGGCGTCTATCTGCATGGCGAGGCCGGCAACCGCCTCAGCCGCCGGATCGGGCCGCTCGGCTTCCTCGCCCGCGAACTGCTGGCCGAGATTCCGGCGGCGATGGCCGCCCTGGCGGAGAGCGGAACGGGCTGACCCGCCTCAGCGAACCGGGACGGCAGGAGCGGGAGCGGACGCGGGAGCCGGCGGAAGCACCGGAGCGGCCGGAGCCGGCGCGTCGCGGCGGGCGGGCTGCGACGGCGCCACCTCCGCCGACAGGGCGGCATCGCGGTCGCGGCAACGGTCGACCACCTTCTGGCCGCAGGCCATGAAGCCCAGATCCTTGTTCAGGCACACCCGCACCTCCGCCAGGTCGCGGCGGGAGCAGACGACCGCCACCCCTTCCGCCGTCAGGCCTGGGTTCGACTCCAGGAACAGCCGTTCCACCTGCGTCGCCGGCACGGTCGGGCCGGGGGTCTTCAGTGATTCCGGGATCGCGACCTTGGCAGCGGCCGCGCGCAGGGCGGCGAAATAGTCGGTGGCGTTCAGGCCGGAGCAGGTCCCGTGCTTGCGCCATTCATGCATCATCAGCCCGACGCTGGGCATCACCGCCATGGTCTGGTCCACCACCGCCTTCGGCACGTTGCGGTCGCGCGAGCAGGTGGCCGGATAGCTGCCGTCATTGTATTGCGGCCACAGGCCATGGACGACGAAGCCGTACTTCCTCTCGCCGCACTGGTCGGGATCGGGACCGTTCCGGTCGCGGGCGCAGTAGGTCGGCGACCAGGACAGCGACAGGATGTAGTAGTCGAAGACGCCCGGCTCCGCCCGCCTCTGCGCCCAGGAGGGGCTCGCAGCGAAAAGTCCGGCAACCAGGACGGATAGGAGGACGGAAACGACACGACACATCACGATATCTCCTGACGATATGCTTCCCAGCGTTGCATACCATGGAAGGTGGTTGCTGTCGCGGGGTCTCGACGCCACTATCATTCGGCCGGGCATTCGGCCAGGCCTGCCTGTCGCCGGGCGTTCCACCACCGGGTATAGTGATCGGCATGTTCACCCTGTCCGCCCCGATGCTGCTGCGCGCCTACGCCGCCGGTATCTTCCCGATGGCCGAGAGTGCCGAATCGCGGGAACTCCACTGGTTCGACCCGGAACGCCGCGGCATCCTGCCGCTGGACGACTTCCACGTCCCGCGCAGCCTGCGCAAGGCCCTGCGCCGCGGTCCGTTCGAGCTGCGCTTCGACAGCGCCTTCCGCGACGTCATCGAAGGCTGCGCCGAGGCGACGGAAGAGCGGCCGAAGACCTGGATCAACCACGACATCGTCCGCCTCTATGCCGAGCTGTTCGACGCCGGTTTCGCCCACAGCGTCGAGTGCTGGCGCGACGGCCGGCTGGTCGGCGGGCTCTATGGCGTGTCGATCGGCGGCGCCTATTTCGGCGAGAGCATGTTCAGCCGCGAGACCGGCGCCAGCAAGGTGGCGCTGGTCCATCTGGTCGCCCGCCTGCGCGCCGCCGGCTTCGCCCTGCTCGACACCCAGTTCGTGACCGAGCATCTCTGCCGCTTCGGCGCCATCGAGATTCCGCGCACCGACTACCGGCGCCGGCTGGCCGCGGCGATGGAGCGCAAGACGGACTTCCGCTGCGTCGACCAGGAAGCGGCGCTGGCGGAACTGCTGGAGGCGGCGACCGGCTGAACCGAACGCTAAATGTTCGGTCCCGGCACATGGAAAGCGCCCCCGCAGGTCGGCGCCGGCACGCCGGTGGTGGCCGGCAGGCTCAGCGGCAGCCCCAGCCGGCTGCGCACCGCGAGATAGCCGAAGGCCTGCGCCTCCAGCGCGTCACCGTCCCAGCCGACGAGGTCGGCCGGATCGACCGGCACGCCCAGACGGTCGGCAAGCATCCGCATCAAGGTGGAGTTGCGCCGCCCGCCGCCGCAGACCAGCCAGCGCACCGGCGGGGCCGGCAGATGCGGGACGACTCGGGCGACCGACGAGGCGGTGAAGGCGGTCAGGGTCGCGGCGCCGTCGGCGGCGGACAGGCCGGCCACCGGTGCCGGATCGAAGGCGTCGCGGTCGAGCGACTTCGGTGCCGGGCGGTCGAAATAGGGATGGGCCATCAAGGCAGCCAGCGCCGGGCCGTCGACCCGTCCGGCCGCCGCCAGCGCCCCGTCGGCGTCGAAGCGGCCGAGCCCGTGGCGCAACACCCAATCGTCGATCGGCGCATTGCCCGGCCCGGTGTCGCAGGCCACCACCCCGGCCTCCCCTCTTCCCTCCGCCTCTTCCCCCTCCGCCGGCTCCGGGCCGATCCAGCTGACATTGGCGACGCCGCCGATGTTGAGGACGGCCAGAGGACGCGGCAGCCCGTGGGCAAGCGCGCGGTGGAACAGCGGGACCAGCGGCGCCCCCTGCCCGCCGGCGGCGACGTCGGCGCTGCGGAAGTCGTCGACCACGGCAATGCCGGTCGCCGCCGCCAACCGGGCGCCGTCGCCGATCTGCCAGGTGCGGCGCCGGCCCGGGTCCGGGTTGTCAGGATCGTGGAGGATGGTGTGGCCGTGAAAGCCGATCAGGTCGATGTCGCGCGCCGCCGCCCCGGCCTGATGCAGCAGGCGGCCCACCGCGTCGGCATGGGCGTCGGTCAGGGCCCGCTCAACCGCCTCGACCGGCCCGATCCCGCCGAGGCAACCGCGCAAGGCCGCGCGGAAGCCGTCGTCATAGGGGATGGTCAGGAAGGCCAACGCCTCCACCCGGTCCCGCCCGTCGGTCCGCAGAAGTGCGGCATCGATGCCGTCCATCGAGGTGCCGCTCATCAGGCCGACGACGGTGCGCAGGCCCTCCCTGATATCCATGCTCTCGCTCCGCAACGCGTGGTGGCGCTGCGGCATAGTCTAGCTCAGCTGAGCCAGAGCTGCAGCATCAGCCGGTCGCGGCTGGTCGGCGGCATCGCGCGGTGGTAGCAGGAGGTATCCTCGATGAAGCCGGTGCCGGCCGGCCCCTCGACCACCAGGATGCGGTCGCGGGCGAAGCGGGAGAACAGTTCCTCGTCGCGGGCGTTGGCGGACCCCAGCAGCATGCGCAGCGACTTGCCGTGATGGCTGCCGCGGACCAGCGCATGCTCCCCGGCGCCGGGGCCGACGTCGGTCAGGTAGAACTGCGCCGAGCAGAAGTGGAAGTCATGGACGTCGTAATGCCAGTCGATGGTCTGGCCCAGCTGCCGCCGCTCGTCGTCGGTGGCGTCGGTGACGAAGCTCCAGAACAGGCGCGGGATGATCTTGGTCGGGCGGAAGCCGAGGAAGGCCCCGGCGCAGTCCATCAGCAGCGGATCGCGGCAGACCCGGCGCACCGCCGGACAGTCCAGCGGGTCGGGGACGATGCCCATCACCGCGGGCGAGCCGTCCTCCAGCCTGCCGTCGCGGACGTCGTGGCGGTAGAACATCCTCTCGCCGCGCAGGCGCCGCTGCAGGGGGGAATGGGTGGCGAACTCCACCAGTTCCTCCACCATCGCCCGGGGCAGGTCGAAGCCCATGGCGATCGAGTCGCGCCGCAGGTCGGCCAGGGCGCCGTCCACCGTCCGGTCGGGGAACAGGCTGACCGGCAGCGGGGGAAGCGACACCGGCGGCCCGGCCGGTGCCCGCTGACGCGAGCGGGGGGACAGCCGGCGCAAGGCGCTGTAGCCGCGCCGGACCGATTCGAAGCGGCCCAGCGCATAGTGAAGCTCTCCGGCGACGAGGCGCCGGGCAATGTTCGCAACGTTCATAGGCGGTGCATCCCTAAGGCGGCCGAAGGACCAGAAACGCGGTGGGTTGCGCGGCCTCTGGTGCGGGAATGCACGAAGTGTAGGCAGGTTTGGGGTGATTCTAAAAATACCCTTCGGGCGTACGACCTCACGCCGGAGGAATAGCCGGGCCGGCAAGGCGTCCTTCCCAACGGGTTCGTGCCGGGAGAAAAAGGACGCCCCGCCTGGGACCGTCAGAGCGCCTGCACCGCCTTCAGCACGGCGGCGACATGGCCGGTGACCTTGACCTTGCGCCAGACGTTGCGGACGACGCCGTCCTTGTCGATCAGGAAGGTGGCGCGGTCGATGCCCATGTACTTGCGGCCATACATGCTCTTTTCCACCCAGGTGCCGTAGGCCTCGCAGACGCTGCCGTCGGTGTCCGAGGCAAGGGTGAAGGTCAGCCCGTGCTTGGCCTTGAACTTGTCGTGGCTGGCGGCGCTGTCCTTGGACACGCCGATCACCACCGCGTCGACGGCGGAGAAGTCGGGCAACTGGTCGCGGAAGCCGCAGGCCTCCGACGTGCAGCCCGAGGTGTCGTCCTTCGGGTAGAAATACAGCACCACCGGCTTGCCGCGCAGGGCGGACAGGGTGACGCTGCCGCCGCCATCGGTCGGCATGGTGAAATCCGGGGCGGGCGATCCGGCATCGACGGTGGTCGCAACAGCGGTCATGGCAGCTTCGGATCCTCTTTGACGGCGCCGGGGGGCGCCAGATGGCTGGCCGGCTCCTCGACCAGGGCCTGGAAATGACCGTGGGCGCGGGCGGCAATGGCGCGGATTCTGCGGTCAAGCTCCGGGAAGTCAACCGGCTGCGCTGCCTTTTCGTCGGGAAAGGCGGCGCGATGCAGTCCGGCCAGCAGGCTGGGCGACACCTGTGTCGGGTCCAGCACCCCGGCCGTGGTCAGCCGCAGGAAGCCCTGCACCCGCCGCCATAGCCGCAGCGTCGCTTCGAGATCCTCCGCCACCTCCGGCGCCAGCGCCCCCGTCCGGGCGGCGCAGCCGAGCGCCTTGGCGGTGCCGACATGCAGGATGTCCGGCAGGTCGTGGCCGTGGCGCAGTTGCAGGTACTGGGCGATGAACTCGATGTCGATCAGGCCGCCGCGGGCGTATTTGACGTTCCAGGGGTTGGCGGTGCCGAACTCCTTGTCGATCCGCCGGCGCATGTCGGCGACGTCCCACAGCAGCCGGCCGGGATCGCGCGGCGCCGTCAGCACCGACCGGATCGCCTCCGACACCCGCCCGGCCAGACCGGCATCGCCGCCGATCACCCGGGCGCGGGTCAGGGCCATGTGCTCCCAGGTCCAGGCGTCGCTCGCCTGATACTTGACGAAGGCGGCGAGCGAGGTGGCGAGCGGCCCGGCATTGCCCGACGGACGCAGCCGCATGTCCACCTCGTAGAGGCGCCCGTCGGCCATCGGCGCGGTGATGGCATTGGTCAGGCGCTGCGTCAGCTTGATGTAGTACTCGTTGGGCGACAGCGGCTTGGCTCCGTCGGACAGCAGCGGAGCCCCGCTCCCCTGCCCGCTCCCCTGCCCTGCCCCGGCGATGTCATAGATGACGATCAGGTCGATGTCCGAGGTGACGGTCAGTTGCCGGCTGCCCAGCTTGCCCATTGCCACCACCACCCAGGCGCCGCCGGGAATCCGGCCGTGGCGCTGGGCGAACTCCTCCTCCACCCGCCGGGCGAGATCAGGGACGACGAGGTCGGCGAGGTCGGCCAGGAAGGCGCCGCAGCGGTCGCCGTCGGTGATGCCGCGCAGGATGTGAACCCCGGCGCGGAAGCGCTGGTCGTTGGTCCAGCGCCGTGACAGGGTCAGCGCGTCCTCGAAGTCGCGGGCGGCGGCGATGACGCGGGCATGGTCGGCGGCCAGCCCCTCCTCCTTGCCCGGCAGCGGGTCGAAGAAGTCGGGCGACAGCACCGCATCCAGCAGCGACGGGTTGCGCGACAGGGTCGCTGCCATCTGCGGTGCGATGCCCATGATCTCCGCCACCAGCTCCAGCAGCCAGGGATTGGCGACGAACAGCGAGAACAGCCCGACCCCCGCCGGCAGCTTTCCCAGGAAATCGTCGAAGTTCATCAGCGCGCCATCGGGCGCCGGGGTCTTGGCCAGTGCGCTCAGCAGCGCCGGGGTCAGCTCGGTCAGCAGCTCGCGCGCACGGCCCGACCGGGTGGCGCGGTAGCGGCCGCGGTGCCAGGCCGACACCACGCTGATGACGCGCGCCGGGTCGGCGAAGCCCATGCCGGCCAGCGTCTCCACCGTGCCCGGATCGGGATCGGTGCCGGTGAAGACGAGGTTGCCGGGGCCGGAGAGCGACGGCGCCTCCTCGAACAGCTCGGCATAGCGGTCCTCCACCTGCCCCAGCGTCGCCAGCAGCTCCGCCCGGAAGTCAGCGGGATCGCCATAGCCGAGGAAGGTCGCCAGATGCGCCACCCCGGCATCGTCGGCTGGAATGCGGTGGGTCTGCTGGTCGTCGATCATCTGGATGCGATGCTCGACCCGGCGCAGGAAATGATAGGCCGCCGCCAGATCCTCGACCGTCTGCGGCGGCACACGGCCGACGTCGCGCAGCGCCTCGTTCGCCATCAGCGTCGGGGCGATGCGCACGCGCGGGTCGCGCCCGCCGAAGATCAGCTGCTGGGTCTGGGCGAAGAACTCGATCTCGCGGATGCCGCCGCGGCCGACCTTGATGTCGTGGCCGTTGACCGTCACCTCGCGGTGGCCCTTATGGGCGTTGATCTGGCGCTTGATCGAATGGATGTCCTGGATGGCGGCGAAATCCAGGTTGCGGCGCCAGACGAAGGGCTCAAGGAAGCGCAGGAAGGAGGCGCCCGCCACCTCGTCGCCGGCGATCGGGCGAGCCTTGATCATCGCCGCGCGTTCCCAGTTCTGGCCGACGCTGCCGTAATAAATTTCGGCCGCCGACACGGAAACCGCCAGCGGCGTGGCCCCCGGATCCGGCCTAAGACGAAGGTCGGTGCGGAAGACGTAGCCGTCCTTGGTGCGTTCATCCATAATGCGGACAAGATCGCGTGCGAGCCTGATGAAGGTCCGTGCGAGGTTGTCCGGCTGGGGCGTCTGCACAACGGCGTCGTCGTACAGGACGATCAGGTCGATGTCGCTGGAATAGTTGAGTTCGCGCCCGCCAAGCTTACCCATGCCCAACACGATCAGGCCCGAACCGACCCACGGTCGCTGCGGATCAGGCAGCGTCAGCGTGCCCGCCTCCCCGGCGCGGCGCAGCAGGAAATTCGCGGCCAGCCGGACCCCCGTCTCCGCCAGCTCCGACAGGGCGCCGGTGACGCGGAACAGCGGCCAGACCCCGGCGATGTCGGCCAGCGCGATCAGCAGCGCCGCCCGCCGCTTGGCCACCCGCAGGCCGGCCATCAGCCGGTCCATCGACCGCTCCCCGTCATGCTCGGCATGGAGCGCCGCGATCAGCGCGGCGAAGGTCGCGTCGAACCCGTCCTCCATCGTGTTGCGGACGAAGGGCAGCTCCCGCGTCAGCCCGTGGCCGAGATACGGGCTGTTGCCGCACACCGCCTCGACCAGCGCACGGCCGGGCCCGGACTCCGCGAAGGCCTCCGCCCAGGCCCGCGTCTCCGGCTCCGCCGCGGCGGCCTGCTGGCGCCAGCGCTCCAGGCCCAGCGCCGCCTGCGCAGCATCGAAGGGCTTCGGCAAGGGTGCTGAGAAGGGCTTGGGACTGGACATGACGGCATTCTTTCCTGCTCAAAACATGTGCAGAAAGCTGCACGCGTCGGGAGAGAAGGTCAATCGGGCCGATTCCCGCGTCCCCGCGCACTCCCTCCCTTCCCTCCGGAAGAGGGCACCGGGCGGCGCTTCCAAGGTCGGTGCCCCATGATCCGGCGCACCGCGAGGATCCTCGTCCTGACGCTGAGCAGCGTGGCGGCGGTGGCGCTGGCGGCGGCCGGGCTGTTCACCTGGCGGCTGTCGCAGGGTCCGATCGCGCTCGACCCGCTGATCCCCTATGTCGAACGGGCGCTGAGCGACCGCGACGGCCGCTTCCGCAGCGAGGTCGGCGAGCTGGTGCTGTCGCTGGAAACCGACGACAGCCTCCAGGACGGCGGCGGCCGGCGCCTCGACCTGCGTGCCCGCCGGGTGCGGGCGCTGAACGCCGACGGGGCGGAACTGGCCGCGGTGCCGGAGATGGGCATCGGCTTTTCCATCCCGGCGCTGCTGCGCGGCACGCTGGCGCCGACGCGCATCGATCTGGTCCGCCCGCGCCTGAGCGTGCTGCGCCGGGCCGACGGCAGCCTCGCCTTCGACGTGCGGGCCGACGCCGAATCGGCACGGAAGCCCGAGAACGACGGGCCCGACCTGCTCGACGAGGCGCTGGACAGCCTGCGCCGCCCGCCCGACATCGACCGGCCGATGGGGCTGCTGCGCCGCCTGTCGGTGACGGGCGCCGACCTGCGGGTCGAGAACCGCATGCTCGACCTGTCCTGGCACGCCACCCGCGCCGACATCGTGCTGACCCGCGATGGCGAGGGTGCGCAGGGCCGGGCGCGGGTGACGCTGGACCTCGGAGGCAGCGGTCCGGAGCAGGCGCGGCGCGCGGTGACTGTCGCCGCCACCGGCCATTACAACATCGCCGACGCCACCACCGACCTGACCCTGTCCGTCGACGGGCTGGAGCCGGCGTCGCTGGCCGAGATCGGCCCCGCGCTGGCGCCGTTGGCGGCGGCGAAGCTGCCGCTGTCGGGCACGGTCACGGCGCGGCTGGACCAACGGTTCGAGCCGACCCGGGTCGATCTGACCCTGCGCGGCGGCGCAGGTGCCGTCGAGTTGCCCGCCCTGCGGCCTGAGCCGGTCGCGGTGCGCAGCCTGGACCTGCGCGGCAGCCTGGACGTGCCCGGCCGGCGGCTGCGGATCGACGGGCTGTCGCTGGCGGCCGACGCCATCGATGGCGGCCCGCCCCTGTCGCTGACCGCCCAGGGAGAGCTGACGGAGGACGGCCAGGGCCGCAGTGCCCGGGCCGTCCTGTCGCTGACCGCCGGCGGCCGCTCCGCCGGGCTGGAGCTGTCGGGACGGCAGGCGCCGGACAAGAGCGGTCAGGCGACCGCGCGGCTGAATGGCTTCACCCCGGCCGCCGTCGCCGGCCTCGCCCCGCTGCTGGCGCCGCTGTGGGCGGCGGAGCTGCCGCTGTCGGGCATGGTGGAGGTCGCCTTCGACCCCTCGCTGCACCCCACCGCCGGCAAGGCCGACCTCAGCGCCGGCCATGGCCGTCTGCACAGCCCGACGCTGTTCGCCGGTCCGGTGCACGTCCAGTCGCTCCGCCTGCGCCTGCAGGGCGACCGCGAGCGCATCGACCTCGACGGCCTGAGCGCGGTGCTGGGCGAGGCCGGCGGGCCGCAGCCGCGCCTGGAGGCAAGCGCCACCGCCCGGCGCCAGGGCGACCGCTTGGCGGTGGAGGCGCGGGCCGCCGCCGCCGGTATGGCGCTGGACGAGTTGCATCGCTACTGGCCGAAAATCGCCAGCCCCAACGCACGGGACTGGGTGACGAAGAACCTGTCCCACGGCACGGTGACGCAGGCGCGGGCCGAGGCATCCCTGTCGCTGCCGCTTTCCCTCCTGGAGTCCCAAGCGTCGGGCGGGGCGGCGGAGCCGGAATTGACCCGCTTCCTCGCCACCATGACCGGCGAGGACATCAACGTCCGCTATTTCCACGACCTGACGCCGGTGACCGGGGCCGGGATGGAGGCGACGACCGACGGCAAGACCTTCACCATCCAGACCAGGGGCGGCCGCATCGCCGACCCGAAGTCGGGCGACATCGAGATCGGCGAAGGCAAGGTGGTGATCGGCGGGCTGGAAACCGGCAAGGAGACGATGGACATCCGCCTGCCGGTCCAGGGGCCGGTACGCTCCATCCTGACCCTGATCGACATGCCGCCGCTGGGATATCCGACCAAGCTGGAGATGGATCCGAAGCGCACCCAGGGCACTGCCGAGGCCGAGCTGCATTTCGCCTTCCCGCTGCTGGCCGACCTGAAGGTCGAACAGCTGAACCTCGACGTGACCGGCAAGCTGCACAAGGTCGGGGTGGAGAAGGTCGCGGCCGGGATGACCGCCACCGACGGCGAACTGTCGCTGGCCCTCGACCTCAAGGCGATGCAGATCAAGGGCGCGACCAAGCTGGACGGCATCCCCGTCTCCGTCGACTGGACCGAATCCTTCGACAGCGCGGCCAAGGGCCCGCGCACCCGGATCGCGGTGAAGGGCGACGCCACCGCCGACGACCTGCGCGCCCACGGCATCGACCTGGAGGACCGGGTTCAGGGTCCCTTCGGCGCCGACATCCTGTTCACGGTGGACCGTAAGCACAAGCTGGCGCTGACCGCCGCCCTGAACCTGGAAAAGACCCGGCTGTCGATCGAGGAGCTGGCCTGGGCCAAGCCGCCCGGCAAGCCCGGCACCGGCAGGCTGACCCTGGAATTCGACAAGGACCGCCCGACCCGCATCAGCAACCTGACCGTCGATGCCGGCGGGCTGAAGAGCGTCACCAACCTGGAACTGGCCGACGGAGGCAAGCGGGTCGCCCGGCTGCAGACTCCCAGCTTCAAGCTCGGACTGACCGACCTGCGCGCCGACCTGACCGTGCTGCCGCCGGCCAGGCCCGGCGGTCCGGCCGGCGGCTATGCCGGCACCATCACCGGCGCCAGCCTCGACGCCCGCGGCCTGACCGGCAAGACCCCAGCAGGCGAAGGGGCGACTGCGCCCGCGCCGAAGGGCTCGACGGCGGGCGACGACCGCAAGACCCCGCTGGACGTCGCCATCAAGTTCGATTCGGTGGTGTTCGGCGACGGGCGCCGGCTGCGGCAGGTTTCGGGATCCCTGCGGCGAGACGCCACCGCCTGGACCCTGCTGGATCTCGCCGGCCGCAGCGAGGGCGGCGGCGTCTCGCTGAAATGGCGGCCGGGGCCGCGGGGCTTCTACGACCTCGCCATCTCTGCCGACGATCTGGGATCCGCCCTGCAGGCGATGGACCTGAACGACCGCATGCGCGGCGGGCAGCTGACCCTGACCGGCCGGTCGGTGGAGCCACGGGCCGATGCCGCCATCGCCGGCAAGGCGGAAATCCGCGACTACACGCTGGTCGACGTGCCGGTGCTGGCCCGCATCCTCAACGCCATTTCGCCGTCCGGCTTCGCCGAACTGCTGGGCGGCGGCAAGGGGGTGAATTTCGGCCGCATGTCGGCGGACTTCCACAAGGAGGGCCGGCTGCTGACCCTGAAGGACCTGCGCACCTCCGGTTCGGCGCTGGGCCTGACGCTGGAGGGACAGGTCGATCTGGAGACGGAGACCGCCAACCTCCGGGGCACCATCGTCCCGGTCTATGGCCTGAACCGGCTGATCGGCCAGATTCCGCTGCTGGGCGACGTTCTCAGCGGCGGCGAGGGCCAGGGCATCTTTTCCGCCACCTGGCATGTCCAGGGGCCGCTGTCCGACCCCGACGTCTCGGTCAACCCGCTGGCGGTGCTGGCCCCCGGCTTCCTGCGCAACCTGTTCTTCCTGGGCGGCGACGGCACGCCGACGCCCGACACGCGGCCGCCGCCGGAGGCGCACACGCGGTGAGGGAGGGGACGCTTGTCGGCGTGACGTACCTCCCAAAGCGGTGGCAGTCCCCTCTCCCCCTCGGCGGACTGAAGGTCCGTCCGATAGAGGGGGAGGGTTAGGGAGGGGGCACCGGCACGTCAGTCAGCACCGACACCCCCCAGGCACTCACCCCACCTTCACCAGCGCATGGCGCTTCTTGCCGGCGCTGAGCTTCACCACGCCGTCGGCATTCAGGTCGGCCGTGGTCGCCTTCGCCGCCTCGTCTGCGATTGGGCCGTCGTTCAGCTTGGCGCCGCCGCCCTTGATCAGGCGTCGCGCCTCGCCCTTGGACGCGGCGAGGCCGGCGGACACCAGCAGGTCGACCACCGGCACTCCGGCCTCCAGGTCGGCGCGGGCGACCTCGATGCTCGGCAGCCCTTCGGCGGCGGCGCCTTCCTCGAAGGCGCGGCGCGCGGTCTCGGCGGCCTCCAGCGCGGCCTCCTCGCCATGGGCGAGCTTGGTCACCTCGTTGGCGAGGATCTTCTTGGCCTCGTTGATCCCGGCGCCCTCGAGGCTTTCCAGCCGGGCGATCTCGTCCAGCGGCAGTTCGGTGTAGAGGCGCAGGAAGCGGCCGACATCGGCGTCCTCGGTGTTGCGCCAGTATTGCCAGAAATCGTAGCTGCTCAGCTTGTCGGCGGTCAGCCACACCGCGCCGGCCGCCGTCTTGCCCATCTTGGCGCCGGACGAGGTGGTCAGCAGCGGCGTGGTCAGGCCGAACAGCTCGGCACCGTCGGTGCGGCGACCCAGCTCGACGCCGTTGACGATGTTGCCCCACTGGTCCGACCCGCCCATCTGCAGCGAGCAGCCGTGGCGGCGCTTCAGCTCCACGAAGTCGTAGGCCTGGAGGATCATGTAGTTGAATTCCAGGAAGGTCAGCGGCTGTTCGCGGTCCAGCCGCAGCTTGACCGACTCGAAGCTCATCATGCGGTTGATGGTGAAATGGCGGCCGATGTCGCGCAGCAGCGGGATGTATTTCAGCTCGTCCAGCCAGTCGGCGTTGTTCGCCATCACCGCGTCGGTCGGTCCGTCCCCGAAGGTCAGGTAGCGGCCGAAGATGCGCTTGATGCCCGCCATGTTGCCGGCGATGACCTCGTCGGTCAGCAGCTGGCGCGCCTCGTCCTTGCCCGACGGGTCGCCGATCTTGGTGGTGCCGCCGCCCATCAGCACGATGGGTTTGTGGCCGGTCTTCTGCAGCCAGCGCAGCATCATGATCGGCAGCAGGCTGCCGACATGCAGGCTGTCGGCGGTGCAGTCGAAGCCGATATAGGCGACGATCGGCCCCTTCTGCGCACGCTCGTCCAGCGTGGCGAGATCGGTGCACTGGTGGATGAATCCGCGCTCCTGGAGGGTGCGCAGGAACTCCGAGGCGGGGGCGGAGGTCGTCGTCATGGCCGCAATCCGGCAGTCGTTGGAAAGAAGGGCGAGGCCCACTGGGTGGTGAGGGCGGAGAAATCCCGCGGTCTGTTAGCACGGAACGGCCCCTGCCTCAATGCGGCCCCGGAAGCCGTTGCCGCGAGCAGACATGCGGTCGGACAGGTGCCCGCGCCCAAGCATCGCCGCCGCGCGGCAAGTCGAGCCACACAACTTCACCCTGCGAAGTTCGGGAAAACCCTACTCCACCGCAATTGACTTTGATTCGCAACACAAGGGCCGCACGCAGCCTGTATTTTTGGCAGACCGCATTCCGCCAATTGATAGTGACTATCAACTACAGTTTGGTTTTTATGAGAGTTTTTTATTGTGCGAGTCCTTTCTCTGTGCCAAGGTGCGACCAATTGTCTATTTAGGAGCATCCACCATGCAAGGTGATCAAGGGGTCGTCGACCGTCTGAACAAGCTGCTGACCGGCGAGCTGAGCGCGGCCGACCAGTATCTTTCCCATGCGCGGACGATGGAGGACATGGGCCTCAAGGCGCTGGCCGAACGCATCTCGCATGAGCGGACCGAAGAGTTGGAGCATGCCGACAAGCTGATCCGCCGCATCCTGTTCCTGGAAGGCACGCCGGACGTCGCCAGCCGCGACCCGCTGCGCATCGGCAAGACCGTGCCGGACATGCTGCGCAACGACCTGACCCTGGAATACGAGGTGGTGGCCGCCCTGAAGGACGTCATCGCCTATTGCGAACAGGTGAAGGATTACGACACCCGCCGCATCCTGCTGGACCTGCTGGTCGACACCGAGGAAGACCATGCCCACTGGCTGGAACAGCAGCTCCGCCTGATCGACATGCTCGGCCTGCAGAATTACCTGCAGTCGGGCATGGGCGGCATCACAGGCTGAGGGGAGCACGGATCATGAAGGGCAACAGCGACGTCATCGCCCAGCTTCAGATCGTCCTCAAGGACCAGCTGACGCAGATCAACCAGTATTTCCTGCACGCCCGCATGCTGAAGAACTGGGGCGTCAAGGCGCTCGGCAAGTGGGAATACCATGCCTCCATCGAGGTGATGAAGAGCGCGGACGAGATCATCGAACGCATCCTGTTCATCGAGGCGATCCCCAACCTCCAGGATCTCGGCAAGCTGCACATCGGCGAGGACGTGCCGGAAATCCTGTCCAGCGACCTCGCCGCCGAGTCTGAGGCCCGCGACCGCATCGCCGCCGCCATCGCCGTGTGCGAGGAGAAGGCCGACTACGTGTCGCGCGACGAGCTCTCCGAACTGCTGGAAGAGTCGGAGGAGCGCATCGACTATCTGGAAACCCAGCTGAGCCTGATCGACGACATCGGTCTGCCCAACTACATCCAGTCGGCGATGGGCGAGATCAAGGACTGAGGGCATTCGGGGGGGGGCCTCTCGCCCCTCCCCATCCCTCCCCCGCGTTCCGCGGGAGAGGGGGTAGGACGTTTTTCGGCCTGATGTGACTGCCAAAGCGACGGCAGTCCCCTCTCCCCCTCGGCGGACCGAAGGTCCGTCCGATAGAGGGGGAGGGTTAGGGAGGGGGCATTCGAAGCCAACCCCCTCCCTCCTCAAACCCGCCCCAGAATCTCCTCGGCCAGCGCCTGCATCTCCAGCGCGGCCTGTGTCTTTCGCGCCGCTTCCGTCACCGAGAAGCCGGTCATCAGCGTGCCGGCATAGGCGGTGCGGTTGCCGACCTGCGCCTCGGCGAGCTCGACCGCGGGCGGATCGGCCAGTTCCTGCACCCGGGCGATCAGCTCGTCGGCGATGCGGGCACGCGGCGGCACGCGGTTGAGCACCAGCAGCAGCCGGCGCTTCTCCTGCGCGGCGAGGTCGATGGTCGGGTGGACCGCCCACAGATCCATCGGGCTCGGCTGCACCGGGGCGATCACCAGCGAGGCGGCGCGGACGGCGATGCGCGCCTCGGTCTGGGCATGGGGCGGACTGTCGATCACCACGATGTCGTGGCTGCGCGCCAGCTTCTCGACCTCCGCCTGGGTGCGCCAGCCGTTGATCTGCACATGGCTGAAGCCGGGATTCCCCTGCGTCGCCTCGTGGCGGACGGCGTGCCAGCGGGTCAGGCTGCCCTGCGGGTCGATGTCGACGGTGGCGACGCGGTATCCCGCTTGAGCCCAGGCGATGGCGAGATGGGCGGCCAGCGTGGTCTTGCCGGCGCCGCCCTTCTGCTGCGCCACGGTGAAGACCTTGCCCGTCATGCCCGCACCCATCATGTTGTCGTTGGCGATTTGCCCATCCCCCTCATAACCTTCGGCATGGCACCGGTGCAACCGCGCGAATTGACACTTCTTCCCCAGGCTCTAGGGTTTGGCGATCGGATTCACGCTTCAAATCGATTCCGATTTTCCGCGATCCGATCTGGAAAGACGCCGTGACCGACCATTCCGCACCCGATAGCGGCGAGAAGCGCCCGGCGCTGCTCCCGACCACCCCCGCCGGCATCGCGCGTGCGGGCGAGCTGCTGCGCGCCGGCCGCCTGGTCGCCTTCCCGACCGAGACGGTCTATGGCCTGGGCGCCGACGCCACCGACGACCGCGCCGTGGCCGCCATCTTCGCCGCCAAGGGCCGGCCGCAGTTCAATCCGCTGATCGCCCATGTCCCGGACCTCGCCGCCGCCCGGTCCTGGGGCCTGTTCGACGAGCGCGCGACCGAACTGGCGCAGCAGTTCTGGCCCGGCCCGCTGACCATGGTGGTGCCGCGCCCGGCCAACTCCGCCCTGTCGCTGCTGGTCAGCGCCGGGCTGGACAGCATCGCCATCCGCGTGCCCGGCCACCCCGTCGCGCAAGCCATCCTGCGCGCCGCCGGCCGGCCGATCGCCGCCCCCAGCGCCAACCGCTCCGGCGCGGTCAGCCCGACCACGCCGCAGCATGTGCTGGAAAGCCTGGGCGACCGGGTCGACGCCGTCGTCACCGGCGGCAAATGCATGGTCGGCGTCGAATCGACCGTCATCGACCTCACCGGTCCCGAGGCGGTGCTGCTGCGCCCCGGCGCGGTTCTGGCCGACGAGATGGAGCGGCTGATCGGCCCGGTCCGCCTCTCCGCCGGCGACCCGACCGCGCCGAAATCGCCCGGCCAGTTGGAAAGCCACTACGCCCCCAATGCCGCCGTCCGCCTGAACGCGTCCTCGGCGGAGGCGGACGAGGCGTTCCTGACCTTCGGTCCCGACCGCTTCGTCTTCGGCGGCACCACCCGGCTGAATCTCAGCCTGGAAGGCGACCTGAACGAGGCGGCGGCAAACCTGTTCTCCCACCTGCGCAGCCTCGACCAGGGCGGGGCGGCGCGCATCGCGGTGATGCCGATCCCCGAGGTGGGCTTGGGCATGGCGATCAACGACCGCCTGCGCCGGGCGGCGGCACCGCGGGGCTGAACTGTCGCGCGACAGCTGCTCTGCGCAACAGGCACATGGAAATGGGGGCCGCGAGATTGTAGAAGTGTCGCGCTCCCAAGCGCCAACTTCCCTTCTGCCGGACCCAAGCGCCATGACCAGCATCGCCGCCGCCCTCGACCGGATCCGCGCCATCGTCGGCCCGTCGGGCATCCTCACCGACGCCGCCGACATGGCCCCCTATCTTTCGGAATGGCGCGGGCGCTTCAAGGGCAACAGCCCGGCAGTGGTCCGCCCGGCCAACACCGGGGAGGTCGCTGCCGTCGTCACGGTCTGCGCCGAGGCCGGCATCCCCATCGTGCCCCAGGGCGGCAACACCAGCCTGGTCGGCGGCTCCATCCCCTACGAGGAGGGGCGCGAGATCGTGCTGAGCCTGTCGCGCATGAACCGCATCCGCGACATCGACACGCTGAACTACACCATGACGGTCGAGGCCGGCGTGGTGCTGACCAGCATCCAGGACGCCGCGGCCGACGCCGACCGGCTGTTCCCGCTCAGCCTGGGGGCCGAGGGCACCGCGCAGATCGGCGGCCTGATCTCCACCAATGCCGGCGGCATCAACGTGCTGCGCTACGGCAACACCCGCGACCTCGTGCTCGGGCTCGAGGTGGTGCTGGCCGACGGCCGGGTCTGGGACGGCATGCGCCGGCTGCGCAAGAACAACACCGGCTACGACCTGAAGAACCTGTTCATCGGCGCGGAAGGCACGCTGGGCATCGTCACCGCCGCGGTGCTGAAGCTGTTCCCGCGCCCGCGCCAGTCGGTCACCGCCTTCATCGCCGTGCCCAGCCCGGCCGCCGCCATCGAACTGCTGGCCCGACTGCGCGCCGCCTCGGGCGACGCCGTGTCGGCCTTCGAGCTGATGTCGCGCCGCTGCCTGGACTTCGCCCTCAAGCATGTCGCCGGCACCATCGACCCCCTGTCGGAGCCGTCGCCCTGGTATGTCCTGACCGAGCTGACCGCCGGCACCAAGTCCGACGCCTTCCAGGAGAGCGTGGAGACCGCGCTGGGCGAGGCGTTCGAGGCCGAACTGGCGACCGACGCCACGCTGGCCCAGTCGGACGCCCAGGCCAAGCAGCTGTGGTTCATCCGCGAGGCCATCGTCGAGGCGCAGAAGTTCGAGGGCGGGTCGATCAAGAACGACGTCTCCATCCCGGTCTCCCGCGTCGCCGAGTTCATCGACCTGGCGGAGGCGGCGGTGGAGCGGGCCTGCCCCGGCATCCGCCCGACCCCCTTCGGCCATGTCGGCGACGGCAACATCCACTTCAACCTCAGCCAGCCCGAGGGCGCCGACACCAAGGCCTATCTCGACCGCTGGGACGAGATCTGCCACGTCGTCAACGAGGTGATCTTCAAGCTCGACGGTTCGATCTCCGCCGAGCATGGCGTCGGCCGCTTCAAGAAGGACGAGATGCCGCTCATCAAGGGGCCGGTCGAGTTCGATCTGTTGCGCGCCGTCAAGGCGACGCTCGATCCCAAGGGCCTGCTGAATCCGGGAAAGATGCTGCCGTAAGGGTTTGGCAGGTCATAAAGTTGCGGGGGACAGGCTTGCGGCGACAGACGTAGCGCGATGCTTGTCCCCGGCACGACACAAGGCTATGGTGCGGCCTCCGATTGTTCTGCGCCTGACGTACCGCCAGAGAGAGTTTTTCCGATGTCCAAGCCGCGCACTCTGTTCGACAAGATCTGGGACAGCCACGTCGTGCACCGCCAGGATGACGGCACCTGCATCCTCTATATCGACCGCCATCTGGTCCATGAAGTGACCAGCCCGCAGGCGTTCGAAGGATTGCGCGTCGCCGGCCGCAAGGTGCGCCGTCCGGAAGCCACTCTCGCCGTCCCCGATCACAACGTCCCCACCACCGACCGCTCCAAGGGCATCGCCGAGGAGGAAAGCCGGATCCAGGTGGAGACGCTGGACAAGAACGCCCGCGACTTCGGCGTCCGCTATTTCCCGATGGACGACATCCGCCAGGGCATCGTCCACATCGTCGGCCCGGAACAGGGCTTCACCCTGCCCGGCGCCACCATCGTCTGCGGCGACAGCCACACCGCCACCCACGGCGCCTTCGGTGCGCTGGCCTTCGGCATCGGCACGTCGGAGGTGGAGCATGTGCTGGCCACCCAGACCCTGCTGCAGAAGCCGGCCAAGAACATGCTGATCCGCGTCGACGGCGCGCTGAACCCGGGCGTCACCGCCAAGGACATCGTGCTGGCGATCATCGGCAGGATCGGCACCGCCGGCGGCACCGGCTACGTGATCGAGTTCGCGGGCGACGCCATCCGCGAGCTGTCGATGGAAGGCCGCATGACCGTCTGCAACATGGCGATCGAGGGCGGCGCCCGTGCCGGCCTGATCGCCCCGGACGAGAAGACCTTCGCCTATGTCCAGGGCCGCGCGTTGGCGCCGAAGGCCGGTGCCTTCGAGCAGGCCGTCGCCTACTGGAAGACGCTGCCGTCGGACGAGGGCGCGGTCTATGACACCACCGTCGTCCTGAACGCCGCCGACATCGCGCCGCAGGTCACCTGGGGCACCAGCCCGGAAGACGTGCTGCCGATCACCGCGACCGTGCCGAACCCGGCCGAGATCGCCGATGCCGGCAAGCGCGCCGCCGTCGAGCGCTCGCTGGCCTACATGGGCCTGACCCCCGGCCAGCCGCTGACCGAGGTGAAGGTGGACACCGTGTTCATCGGCTCCTGCACCAATGGCCGCATCGAAGACCTGCGCGCCGCCGCCGACCTCGCCAAGGGCCGCAAGGTCGCCGAGGGCGTGCGCGCCCTGGTGGTCCCCGGTTCGGGTCTGGTCAAGGAGCAGGCCGAGGAAGAGGGTCTGGACAAGATCTTCGTCGAGGCCGGCTTCGAGTGGCGCGAGCCGGGCTGCTCCATGTGCCTGGCGATGAACGCCGACCGTCTGGCTCCCGGCGAGCGCAGCGCCTCGACCTCGAACCGCAACTTCGAGGGCCGTCAGGGCCGCGGCGGCCGCACCCACCTCGTCAGCCCGGCGATGGCCGTGGCGGCGGCGGTGACCGGGCATCTGACGGACGTGCGGACGCTGTAAACACGCCGATTGCCCCCTCCCCAACCCTCCCCCGCCCTCGGCGGGAGAGGGCGCCAGCGTCGCCCTGCGAATCAACCCTCTCCCGCCGAAGGCGGGGGAGGGAGGGGGGGCATCCGCCGTGAAGCCTCCTAATCCCCCCGCCCCCGCGCCTGCCCCAGCAGTCCCTGCGGCCGGTAGATCAGGAACAGCGTCAGCAGCCCGAACGCCACGATGTCCTTGTAGGCGATGGCGAAATAGGCCGACCAGAAGGTCTCGACCAGCCCGAGCAGGGCACCGCCCAGCATCGCGCCGGGCACCGATCCGATGCCGCCGACCACCGCCGCGGCCAGCGCCTTGAAGCCGATCAGGTAGCCGGTGAAGAAGTTCACCCCACCATAATAGAGCGCGATCACCGACCCCGCCGCTGCGGCCAGCCCGCCGCCGATGGCGAAGGTCACCGCAACCGTCCGGTTGACGTCCACCCCCACCAGTTCCGCCGCCGCCACGTCGTCGGTGCAGGCGCGGTGCGCCCGGCCGAAGGCGGTCCGCTGCATGATGCCCCACAGCAGGGCGTAGAGTCCGCCGGTCAGCCCCAGGATCGCCAGTTGCGCCGTCAGCGCGGTGACGGTGAAGGCGCCGTCGCTCAGCAAATCGTGCCGGCCGGTCAGCACCGGGGCCGGCCACCAGTCTCGGGCGCCGTGCAGCAGCCGCACCCCCTCCTGATAGGCGATCGACAGACCGACCGCGACGATCAGCGGCGTGTGGCTCCGAACGCCGCGCAGGCGGCGGAAGACCAGCCGGTCCATCGTCCAGCCCTGCACCGCGGTGAAGCCCATCACCAGCACCAGCGCGCCCAGCAGCGCCGGCGGCCATGTCGCCCAGCCGGCCATGCCCAGCCCGGCCGCCGCGATGGCCGTCAGCATGGCGCCGAGCATCGTCAGCTCGCCCATCGCCAGATTGATCTGGCCGAGAATCGCATAGACCAGCGTGTAGCCCAGCGCCAGCAGTCCATAGACGCAGGCGACCGTCGCGGCATTGATCACCTGCTGCGCCAGGAACAGCACCGGCATCCAGCGCGTCGGCGGCTGACGTTCCCCCGCAACCGCCACCGGACCGGCGGCATCGCGCGGCGGCCGGATGCGCAGCCATTGCTGCAGCATGGCGAAGCGCATCTCCGACAGCCATCCGGTGCGGTCGGTCGCCACCGCCACCAGCGTCCGCCGCCCCTCCTCCAGGCCGGTGCCGGCGAAGCGGCAGGCGATCCAATGCTGTTTTCCCGCAACGCTGTAGTCGATCCGCAGCACCCGCTTCTCCTCGGCATAGCCGCGGGTGGACAGGTCGGTGGCGGAGCCGCCATCGAAGGCGGGGATCAGCTTCCGGCACAGCGCATCCTGGTCGGCATCGACGCCGCACCCGGTGAGCATCAGCAGGACGAGGCACAGCAGCGGCAGGATGCGGAGCACGGAACCGCCCGGTCAGGTGGGACGGTCCAGCCTACCGGCAATCGGGATGGGCTGGAAGCCGGTCGCGGGTGGCGAGCGCTTGAAGAGATCGGTTCAAGCGCTCGCGGTCCTCACTCGACCAGATAATCCCGCACCAGCAGTTCGGCGATCTGCACGGCGTTGAGCGCGGAGCCCTTGCGCAGATTGTCGGCGACGCACCACAGGGACAGGCCGTTCTCGACCGAGATGTCCTCGCGGATGCGGCTGATATAGACGGAGTCGTCGCCGGCGACCTCGACCGGGGTGATGTAGCCCTCGCCGCTCTGCTGGTCGATCACCGACAGGCCGGGGGACGCGCGCAGGATGTTGCGGGCCTCCTCCGCGCTGACCGGCTCCTCGGTCTCGATGTTGATCGACAGGGCATGGCCGATGAAGGTCGGCACGCGGACGCAGGTGGCGGCGACCTTCATCTTGGGATCGAGGATCTTCTTGGTCTCCACCATCATCTTCCACTCTTCGCGGGTGGAGCCGTCCTCCATGAAGCTATCGATGTGGGGGATGACGTTGAAGGCGATCTGCTTGGGAAAGACGCTCTTGGCGATGGGATCGTTGACGAAGATGGCACGGGTCTGGGTGAACAGCTCGTCCATCGCCTCCTTGCCCGCCCCCGACACCGATTGGTAGGTCGACACCACGACACGGCGGATCGTGAAGCGCTCGTGCAGCGGCTTCAGCGCCATCACCATCTGGATGGTGGCGCCGTTGGGGTTGGCGACGATGTTGCGCTTGCGGAAGCCGGCGAGCGCCTGCGGGTTCACCTCCGGCACCACCAGCGGCACGTTGGGATCCATGCGGAAATGGGAGGTGTTGTCGATCACCACGCAGCCGGCGGCGACGGCGCGCGGGACATGGACCGCCGAGACCTTGGCGCCGGGCGACGACAGCACGATGTCCACGCCGTTGAAGTCGAACTTGTTGAGATCCAGGACCTTGAGGATGTCGTCCTCGCCATAGGAGACCTCCTGGCCGATGGATTTGTCGGAGGCCAGGGCAATGACCTTGTCGGCCGGGAACTTCCGCTCGGCCAGCGTTTGCAGGATCTCGCGTCCGACATTGCCGGTGGCGCCGATGACCGCGACGGTATAGCCCATGACGAGGGGTGTCCTTCTGCCGAATCTGTACGAATGACTCTGTACGAATACAAGGATGGTGCCGGGGGGCGTTAGGAGCTAGGCACTTTCCCGGCGAATTGCAACCCGTCCGGCGACGATCCCTCCGGCCCCGGCCGGGATGTGCCGTCGCCGAGCGGCACTTTTCAACCCGCGCTTAAATGCCGCCCGTCGCCATGATAGGAATATACACCGAAACCGGATCACGGGAGGACAAGGTGCGCGCAGAGGCTCGCTCAAGGAAACGGCAGGGCCCGCTTTGCCCTCTCCCTCGCGGATGGAACATGGAACAGGCCTGGAATCCTGTTTCATCCGGTTTCAAATGTTCCATCCGTCGCATTCCGCCGCCCCAGAGCTGCCGACCGGCCGGCTTGACAGGCCCCGGAACGCGGCGGGAAGATTCCCGTCTCGACAGCGCCCGAACGGGGCCTCCAGGGAGATTTCACGGATGACCACCTTCAAGCGCGGCCTGACCGGGCGGACGGCAATGGGGCGGACGGCGATCGGACAGGCGGCGATCGGACGGGCGATCTTCGGAGCCGCCGCCCTGGCTTTCGCCGGCTTCGCCGCCGTCCCGGCATCGGCCGATACGCCGAAGGACGCGCTGGTGATGGCGTGGCAGTTCGACGACATCGTCAGCCTCGACCCGGCCGAGATCTTCGAGCTGTCGGGGGCGGAATACAGCGCCCAGGTCTATGACCGGCTGATCCATTTCGACGTCAACGACGTCAGCAGGATCGAGGGCGAGATCGCCGAAAGCTGGACCGTGTCGCCCGATGGCAGGACCTTCACGTTCAAGATCCGCGACGGCATCGCCTTCCATTCCGGCAACCCGCTGACTGCCGAGGATGTCGCCTGGTCCTTCTCCCGCGCAGTGAAGATGAACAAGGGGCCGGCCTTCATCCTGACCCAGTTCGGCCTGACCCCGGACAATGTCGACCGGATGGTCCGGGCGACCGATCCGCGCACGCTGGTCTTCACCACCGACAAGACCTATGCCCCGACCTTCGTGCTGTACTGCCTGACCGCCGACGTTGCGTCGGTCGTCGATGCCAAGCTGGTGAAGGGCAAGGAGAAGGGCGGCGATTTCGGTGCGGGCTGGCTGAAGACCAACTCCGCCGGCTCCGGCCCCTTCATGCTGCGGCAATGGAAGGCGAGCGAGTTGCTGGCCTTCGACGCCAACCCGAAATACTGGCGCGGCGCACCGAAGATGAAGCGCGTGCTGATCCGCCACATCGCCGAGCCGGCGACCCAGCGGCTGTTGCTGGAGAAGGGTGACGTCGACGTCGCCCGCAACCTGAAGCCGGAGCAGTTCGAGCCGCTGAAGTCGAGCGACGCCATCCGGCTGGTCCAGGCACCGAAGGGCACCCTGTGGTATCTCAGCCTGAACCAGAAGAACGCCACCCTGGCCAAGCCCGAGGTGCGCGAGGCGTTCAAGTATCTGGTCGATTACGACGCCATGGCCGGCACGATCATGAACGGCATCGGCGCCGTCCATCAGGCCTTCCTGCCCAAGGGTTTCCTGGGCGCGGTGAACGACAATCCCTACAAGTACGATCCCGCCAAGGCGAAGGAGCTCCTGGCCAAGGCCGGCTACCCCGACGGCTTCACCGTCAGCATGGACGTGCGCAACACCAACCCGACCCAGGACATGGCCCAGGCGATCCAGGCCAGTGCCGCCAAGGCCGGCGTTAAGATCGAGATCATCCCCGGCGACGGAAAGCAGGTGCTGACCAAGTACCGCGCCCGCAACCACGAGCTGATGATCCAGCAATGGGGTGCCGACTACCAGGATCCGAACTCCAACGCCGACACCTTCGCCTCCAACCCCGACAACAGCGACAACGCCAAGTCCAAGCCGCTGGCATGGCGCAACGCCTGGGACATCCCGGAGCTGACGAAGAAGACCGCCGCCGCCGTGGAGGAGCGCGACAGCGCCAAGCGCGCCGCCCTGTACCAGGAGTTGCAGCGGACGGTCCTGGCCGAATCGCCCTTCGTCATCATGTTCCAGCAGACCGAGATGGTCGCCGAGCGCAAGAGCGTCAGCGGCCTCGTCTGGGGCCCGAGCTTCGACACCAACTATTACTGGAAGGCCGAGAAGAAGTAAGGAGGATGCGGCTCACCGCCAAACCCGCGCATCCTCCACCACCACCGCGAGGCTGTCGGACAGGCCGGTCAGCACGCCCCGCTGGATGTCGGTCGCGGACACCACGCCGCCGCGGCCGTCCGGCAGGTCGCGGGTGGCGGTGGCCGCTGCCACGACCGTCACCCGCCAGCCATGGTCGACGGCCGAGCGCGCGGTGCTGCTGACGCAATTGTGGGTCATGAAGCCGGCGATGATCATCTCGCCGCGCCCGGTGCCACGGGCGACCGCCTCCAGGCCGGTGCCGGCGAAGGCGTTGGCGAGGCGCTTGACGATCACCGGCTCGCCTTCGCGCGGGGTGACCGCCGGGACGATCTCCGCCAGCGGCCCGGCCGGGTCGAACAGCGGGGCGCCCGGCGCGGTGTGATGGACGATGTGGATCACCGGCACGCCGTTGGCGCGGGCAAGCTCCAGCAGGGCGGCGGCCTGCTCCACCGCCGCATCGACGCCGGACAGGCGCAGGGCTCCGTCCGTGTATTCGCGCTGAAGATCGATCAGCACCAGCACCGCCTTGTCGAGCGGACTGGGATGGCTGGGGGCGCCGACGATCTGGCGCAGGGTCTTGGATGTCATCGGTCGGGCACTCCGGTCGGCACAGGTCGATGGCGGCGATGCTGCCCGGTTCATCGGCGGACTGCCATCCGCTATCCTCGCACCATGACTGTTCGGAATTTCACAGGCCCCGCCCCGCTCGACTGGGACGATCTGCGCGTCTTCCTGGAGCTGGCCCGCACCGGCAGCCTGTCGGCGGCGGCGCGCAGCCTGCGGCTGAGCCATGCCACGGTCGGCAGGCGGCTGGCAGCGCTGGAAGAGGCGCTGGGCCAGACGCTGGTGGAGCGGCGGCCCGACGGCTATGTCCTGACCGGGGAAGGCGAGAGCGTCCGTGCGCTGGCCGAGGCGATGGACGAGCGGGCGCAGGCGATCCGCCGCCGCGAGGGCAGCGGCGAGGGGGGTGGCGAGGGGGGCGGCGCCGGCCTGACCGGCACGGTGCGGCTGACCATGACCCAGGCGCTGGCCGACCGCTTCGTCATTCCGCGGCTGGGACCGCTGCGTGCCGCCCATCCGGGGCTGGATCTGGAGGTGATCGCCGACAACCGCACCCTCAGCCTCGCCCGGCGGGAAGCCGATCTGGCGATCCGGCTGGCCCGGCCGCAGCGCGGCGATCTGGTCGGCCGGCGGCTGGCGACGCTGGGCTATGGGCTCTACGCCGCACCGGATGCGCCCGACGCCCTGATCGCCTACGACGAGTCGATGGCGGAACTGCCGGAAGCGCTGTGGCTCGACCGCCATGGCGGCGGCCGGCGGGTGGCCTTCCGGTCCAACAGCGTGCAGGGGCAGCTGGCGGCGGCGGTGGCCGGCTTCGGCATCGCCTTCCTGCCCTGCCTTCTGGCGGACGGCGTGCCGGGGCTGGAGCGCCGTCCCCTGCCCGGCCCGCCGCTGACCCGCGAGGCGTGGCTGCTGGTCCACCGCGACCGCCGCGACGTGCCGCGGGTGCGGGCGGTGATCGGGCATCTGGTGGCCGTCTTCAGCGCCGAGCACGCCCGGCTGGAAGGCTGTTGACGATGCCTTGCCGTCTCCACCACCCTCCGCCAGCCGTCACCGCAAAGGGCTTGTCCCCCATGTCGCTCCGCTCCCTGTGTCTGGCCGGCATCGCCGTCGCGGCAGCGCTCCCCGTCCACGCGCAATCCCGCCCCAATGACGAATCCTTCTCCAACGCGGTGGTTGCCGCCGGGAAAACCATCACGCGCAGGCAATGCGCCGACCTGGAGGCGCGGGAAACCGCCAGCTGGGTGGAGGTGGACGGCCACGGCGAATGCCTGCGCTATTACGCAGCCGGCCTGAAGCCGGGCTCCAATCCGATCGTCGCGGCCTGGATGCATGGCGACATCATGGGCTCCAAGCCGCGGCAGATCGGGCATCAGGAGGGGCTGGGCGTCGCCGGGATGATCGAGCAGGAACGGATGCTGTCGGAGCGCTTCGGCGTGCCCTTCATCTTCCTGGCCCGTCCGGGGGCCTACGGCAGTTCCGGCAAGTTCTGGACCATGCGCCATACCCCACGCGAGGCGGCGCTGATGAACGCCCATCTCGATCTGCTCAAGACGCGCTACGGCATCGGGCAATGGTCGCTTGGCGGGCACAGTGCGGGGGGCACGCTGACGGCCGAATTCCTGGCCCGCCGCACCGACCTGCAATGCGCCGTCATCTCGTCGGGAGCGTCGGCTTATGAGGCGTATCTCAAGGCGCACGACGCCAAGGCCCGGCTGGCCAAGCCCGAGACATGGTTCGATCCCTACCGCTCGCTCGACCGGATTCCCAGGGACCCGGCCCGCCGCATCTTCGTCATCGGCGACCCGCGGGAAACGAACGTGCTGTTCCGGACCCAGCGCCTTTACTTCGACGGCCTGGCGGCACGCGGGCACAAGGCTTGGCTGGTCCCGCTCGAACGCGCCCGGCCGCCCCGCTTCCACGGTCTGGTGGATTTCGGCGAAACCGCCACCGGCCTCTGCGCCCAAGGCATTGACACGGAGAGGCTTCTGGAAAAGCTCCAATCCATGCCCGGGCAGCCGGAGCGGATCAGCAACTGATCCGGTTCAGTAGCGCGCCGCCACGAAATACAGCCCGTCCGGCGGACAGGTCGGCCCGGCCTTGGCACGGTCGCGGGCATCCAGCGCGCGGCGGACGTCGTTGGGGCTCCATTTGCCGGCGCCGACCAGTTCCAGCGTGCCCACCATGTTGCGGACCTGATGATGCAGGAAGGAGCGCGCGGCGGCATGGACACGGATTTCCTCGCCCTGCCGCTCGACGTCGAGCCGGTCGAGCGTCTTCACCGGCGATTTGGCCTGGCACAGCGAGGCGCGGAAGCTGGAGAAATCATGCTGGCCGACCAGGACCTGCGCCGCCGCGTGCATCGCCCCGGCATCGAGCGGACGGGTGACGTGCCAGGCCCGGCCGGACTCGAGCGCCAGCGGCGCCCGGCGGTTGACGATGCGGTAGACATAGGCGCGGCCGGTCGAGGTCAGCCGGGCGTGGAAGTCGTCCGCCACCGCCTCCACCTCAAGCACCGCGATGGGGGCCGGCTTCAGATGGAAGTTCAGGGCATCGCGCAGCTTCAGCCCGGTGAAGGGCTTCTCCAGGTCGAAATGGCAGACCTGCCCCAGCGCATGCACGCCGGCATCCGTCCGGCCCGAGCCGTGGACGCGCACGGTCTCGCCCGACAGGCGCTGCACCGCCTCCTCCAGGCTCTGCTGCACCGAGGGGCCGTTGTCCTGCCGCTGCCAGCCGACGAAGGGACGACCGTCATACTCGACGGTCAGTTTCCAGCGCTGCACGGCGGTCAGTCCGCGACGGCTTCGGCGGAGACCGGCTGCCCAAGGCCAAGAGCGAAGCCGCGCAGGAAGGCGGCGCCGTCCACCGGCGCTTTGCCCGGCCGCTGCACCCTGGTCAGCCGCACCGCCCCGTCGGCGCAGGCCACCGTGAGCCGGTCATCCAGCAGCGTGCCGGCGGAACCGGCCATGTCCGGCGCCGGCTCTGCCGCCAGCACCTTGATGCGCTCGCCATTCGCAGCATCGAACCAGCAGCCGGGCCAGGGGGTCAGGGCGCGGACCTGCCGCTCGACGTAAGCGGCGGACTGGCTCCAGTCGAGCCGGCCATCCTCGCGCGTCAGCTTGGCGGCGTAGGTGACGCCCTCTTCCGGCTGCGGCACGGCCTTGAGCGTGCCGGATGCCAGCCCCTCCAGCGCCGGGACGATCATGCGGGCGCCCAGCGCCGCCAGGTCGTCATGCAGGCTGCTGGCGGTGGTGGCGGGGGTGATGGCGACCGCCTCGCGGGACAGCATGGCGCCGGTGTCGAGCCCGATGTCCATCTGCATGATGGTGATCCCGGTCTCGGCATCGCCGGCCAGGATGGAGCGCTGGATCGGCGCCGCCCCGCGCCAGCGCGGCAGCAGCGAGCCATGTACGTTGACGCAGCCCAGCCTTGGGGCGTCGAGGACCGGCTGCGGCAGGATCAGGCCATAGGCGGCGACAACCGCGGCATCGGCGTCGAGGCCGGCGAACTCCGCCTGGGCCTCCGCATTGCGCAGGCTCTTGGGCGTGCGCACGGGGATGCCATGCTCCTCGGCGAAGCGGTGGACGGGGGATTTCTGCACCTGCTGGCCGCGGCCGGCCGGGCGCGGCGGCTGGCTGTAGACGCAGACGACCCGATGCCCCGCATCGATCAGCGCGGCAAGGCTGGGCACGGCGAAATCCGGCGTGCCCATGAAGACGAGACTGAGCGGGGTCATCGGGTCAGGCCGTCGCCTTCTGGAGCTTCTGCACCTTCTTCAGCAGGATGCCGCGCTTCAGCGTCGACAGATAGTCGACGAACAGCACGCCGTTCAGATGGTCGATCTCGTGCTGCAGGCAGGTGGCGAGCATGCCGTCGGCCTCCAGCTCCTGCGGCTGGTTGCGTTCGTCGAGATAGCGGACGCGGATTCGTTCCGGACGCGTCACCTCGGCATATTGCTCGGGCACCGACAGGCAGCCCTCCTCGCACACCGCCTTCTCGTCCGACGACCAGACGATCTCCGGATTGGCGAGGCGGATCGGGTTGGGCGGCTCGCCCTTCTCGTGGACGTCGACCACGATGACGCGGTCGAGCACCCCGACCTGCGGGGCGGCCAGACCGATGCCGTTGGCGTCGTACATGGTCTCCACCATGTCGTCCATCAGCTTGGCGACGCGCGCATCCACTTCGGCGACGGGTTGCGCCTTGCGCTTCAGGACCGGATGCGGGGCGACGAGGATCGGAAGACGGGCCATGGGTGCTCGACGATGCTGAGAGGGACAGTTCAAACGGACAAATTAGGTGGACCAAGTGTTTTGGTCAAGGAATCGGCCGCCCCGGCGAACGGCGAATGGAACATTTGAAACCGGATGAAACAGGAATCCATGCCTGTTCCATGTTCCATCCGCCGGGCCGGGCAGCGGGACACCCTGGCGTCGCCCTGGTGCCGGACCGGCGGAAACGGCCTGATGGGATGGAAATGCATGCGAATCCTCCCAGGCGGCGAATGAACGTCCCATTCCGCCCCCATCCTGCCACGGATGTCCGGCAACGATAAGGACAGGCGGAAAATCCTCTTATCCGCCGGAGCGGCGGCACCTCGCCAAGCAGGGTTGCGCCGGGCGCCGCTTGGGCGTAGGTCGATGCCCAATCATGCCCGATGCCATGCCCGACACCGCCCCGCCGCCACCGCCCCAGTCGCCGGCCAAGCCCCGCTGGACCCAGGACGCAGCCCTTGCCCTGGTGTTCCTGACGCGCCTGCCGCTTCCTGCCATCGCCCCCCTGAGCGGCTCCCTGAACGGCCCCCTGGCCGAGGGTGCCGCGGCACGGGCGATGGGGTGGTTCCCGCTGGTCGGTGCGCTGGTCGGGCTGGCCGGCGGCGCCGCCCTCGCGCTGGCCGCCGCGCTGAACCTGCCGCCGCTGGCCGGGGCGCTGCTGGCGCTGGCGGCGACGGTGCGGCTGACCGGCGGGCTGCACGAGGACGGGGCGGCAGACGTCGCCGACGGCTTCGGCGGCGGGCGCGACACAGCCCGCAAGCTGGAGATCATGCGCGACAGCCGGGTCGGCAGCTATGGCGTGCTGGCCCTGGTCTTTTCGGTGGCGATCCGCGCCGCGGCCCTGGCGGCGCTGCCGGTGCCGGTGGCGGTCGCGGCGCTGGTGGCGGCCGGAGCGCTGTCGCGCTGCGCGCTGACGGCGCTGGCACTGGCACTGCCGCCGGCGCGGCGCGACGGGCTGGGGGCGGCCCAGGGACGGCCGGCAGCCTCGACGGTCCTGCTGGCGCTCATCCTCGGCCTCGCGGTGGCGGGGGCGGCGCTGTGGGGGATCGCCCGGCTGGGCGCGGATGCGGTCGCGCTTCCCCTGGCCGCGGTTTTCCTGGCATCCCTGACGGCAGTCTGGGCGATGGCGGCCCTGGCCCGGCGGCAGATCGGCGGGCAGACCGGCGACGTGTTCGGCGCCGCCCAGCAATTGGCCGAGGCGGCGGTCCTGCTGACGCTCGCCGCCCTGGCCGGAGGCGCCCGATGACCGCGCTGAGCGTCACCCCCCTGACCGTCACCCGCTGGTGGCTGATCCGCCATGCGCCGGTCCACAATCCCGGCAACGTCATCTGCGGGGCGAGCGACCGCGAGGCCGACACCGCCGACCGCGCCGCAGCGGCGGCGCTGGCGGCCTCCCTGCCCGCCGATGCGCTGTGGCTGACCAGCCCGCTCCGCCGCAGCCGGCAGACCGCACAGGCGCTGTGGCAGCGGGCGCCGCGCCTGGCCGGCACCGCGGTGGTGGAACCGGCGCTGACCGAGCAGGATTTCGGCGACTGGGAGGGCATCAGCCACGACACCGCCGCGACGCGCGATGCGGAGGCCGCCGCCCGCTTCTGGCGCAACCCGGCCCGCCACGCCCCGCCGGGCGGCGAGAGCTTCGCCACGGTGATGGAGCGGACGGCGGACGCGCTGCGGCGGCTGACCGCGCTGCATGCGGGACGCGACGTGGTCGCGGTCATCCATGCCGGCACCATCCGCGGCGCGCTGGCCACGGCGCTGGATCTGACGCCGGAAGCGGCGCTGCGGCTGCGGATCGATCCGTGGTCGCTGACCCGGCTCGATCACTATGGCGCCGGCGCAGGCGACGATGTGGAAACCGGGGCCGGCTCCTGGTCGGTCGGGGGAGTGAATGCGAGGCACGGAACCTTTTGACCCCGGCCGGCGTTCTCCAATCTCACTTGGGTTACCGAGCGAGAGGCAGACCATGGTCCGCAGCACAACCGCCGACACCACCGGTTCTACCACCGGCTCCCCCACCGGCTCCCAGACACCCCACGGCCACAGCCGGGACGACGTCGAAAAACTCTGGAGCCTGATCAAGGGGGTCCACGTCGCGATGATGACGACGCTGGACGACAACGGCCGTCTGAACTCCCGCCCGATGGCGACCCTGTCGCATGCCGGGTTCGAGGACGGCACCCTGTGGTTCTTCACCCGCGCCGATTCCGGAAAAGTGTCGGAGATCGACCGCCACTGGCGCGTCAACCTCGCCTACGCCGCCCCGGACAAGCAGGATTACGTGTCGGTCTCCGGCATCGCCGAGGTGGTGCGCGACCGCGACAAGATCCGCTTCCTGTGGCGGGACATCATGTCGACCTGGTTCCCCAACGGCCCGGACGATCCCGAGGTCGCCCTGCTGAAGGTGTCGGTCGATCAGGCCGAATATTGGGACAGCCCGTCGAGCGCCATGGTCTACGCCTATGGCTATGTGAAGGCGAAGCTGACCGGCGAGTCGCCCGATCCCGGCGACCATGCGAAGATCGCCTTCCAGTAAGGACAAGCCCGCTGAACAGAGCGGCTTGAACGGAAACGCCCTCCCCCGCCGGCCGCAAGGCCGGCGGGGGAGGGCGTTTCCTTATCACAGGGCCGGAGTCGGCGGTTGCCCGCCTCTCCTTACCAGCTCTTGGCGCGGGCCTGGGCCGGCTTGCCGCTGCCGTGGGCATCGCGGCGGGCATGGTCCGGACGGGCGTCGCCACGATGGTTGTCGTTGCGGGCATAGTCCGGACGCGGGCCGCGCGGGCCGCCCGGGGCCTTGGCCTCGCCATTGCGGTGCCAGGGCTTGCCGCTGCCGTTGGCGCCGGCACCAGCGCCATAGCCGCCGGAACGGCCGTTGCGGCCGGCCGGACGGCCGCTGCCGCCGCCACTGGTGAAGGGACGCGTCGGCTCCAGGCCGGGCACGACGTGGATCGCCAGCGTCGCCTTCGTGTAGCGCTCGATCCGGACCAGCGTCTCGCGGTCGGCACGGGCGGCGAAGGAAATGGCGATGCCCGAGGCGCCGGCCCGGCCGGTGCGGCCAATGCGGTGGACATAGTCCTCCGCCGAACGCGGCAGGTCGAAGTTGATGACGTGGGTGATGTCGCGCACGTCGATGCCGCGCGCGGCGACGTCGGTCGCCACCAGCAGGCGGACCTGGCCCGAGCGCAGGCGCTGGAGCGTGCGGTTGCGCTTGGTCTGGTCCATGTCGCCATGCAGGGCGGCGGCGGAATGGCCGGCGGCGCTCAGTTCCTCGGCCAGCGTGTCGGCGTCACGCTTGGTGGCGGCGAAGATGATGGCCTTGCCGACTTCTTCCTGGCCGGCGAAGTGCATCAGCAGGCGGCGCTTGTGGTCGAGGTCGTCGGCATGGTGCAGACGCTGTTCCACGTTGATCGCGGTCGCCTGGCTCTCGACGGCGACGCGCTCCGGGTTGCGCAGCAGGTTGCCGGCCAGCTGCGCCATGCGGCGGTCCAGCGTGGCGGTGAACAGCATGGTCTGGCGCGTCGGCGGGCAGCATTTGGCGATGGTCTCGACATCGTCGAGGAAGCCCATGTCCAGCATGCGGTCGGCCTCGTCGAGAATCAGCACCTCGACATCATCCAGCGCGATGCGGCGGCGGGAGACATGGTCCAGCAGACGGCCGGGGGTGGCGACCAGCACATCGACCGGACGCGACAGCAGACGCAGCTGCTCGCGGTAGGGCATGCCGCCGACCACGTCCACGATGTTCAGCTTCATGAACTTCGCGTATTTGCGGGCGGCGTCGGTGACCTGCTTGGCCAGTTCGCGCGTCGGGGCAAGCACCAGCACGCGGGGCGTGGCGGCGCCGTTCAGCGGCATCTCGGCGGTGCGGGTCAGGGCCGGCAGCATGAAGGCCGCGGTCTTGCCGGTGCCGGTCTCGGCGGTGGCGAGGATGTCGCGGCCCTGGAGCGCCGGCGGAATGGCGGCGAGCTGGACCGGGGTCGGGGTGGTGTATTCGAACGCCTCGAGGGCCTTCAGGACGAGCGGGTGCAGACCGAGTTCGGAAAACGTCAAGGCGTAAAAACCTTCTCAAAGCAGGACGGCACGGCCCCGCGCGCCCCGATGGCGGGCGTGGGACATACCGGCGGACTCGCCGGGAGGAGGTCGATAGAGGGAGAGGCGTCTATCCGATGCAGCGGCCAACGCGCCCCCCTAACACTCGAGGGCGTCCACCGTTGCGCAATCACAGCGCGTCTCGCTCAAGAGACGCGCGAGCCTCCAGCGATCAAGACGCCCTAGATATGCTATCGCGCCGCACAAGACAAGACCCATCGCGGACCGAGCCCCGCGTGGATCACTTGACGACCATGCGTTCGATGTAGATGTCGCGGATCAGCCCGGTCCCGGCTTCGCGGTTGACCGCCTCCTTGATGCGCGCCTTCAGGAAATCGGCGGAGCCTTCCCCGGTCAGCTTTTCCGTCCCCGTCTGGCTGACGGTCTGGAACAGCCGGTCGGCGATGCGGTCCTGGTAGCGCAGGACGCGGTCGGCCTCGACCCCCGGCGCCAGCACCAGCGACGCCTGCATCTCCACCGCGCGCTGGCCGCCCAGCGGGACCTCCAGCGCCGGCAGCGTCGCCAGACGGACTTTCGGTCCCATCCGCGCCTCGATCCGCCGCTGTTCCAGGATGCCGTCGAGCGCGGCGAGGCCGCCATAGGCAAGCCCGGCCAGGGTCATCAGCGCCAGCAGAACGATGACCACGATACGGGTCGGATGGGCGGCTTTCGAATCGGCGGCAGGATGCGGCGCCGGTTCGTCCACCAGCGGGCCGGCCCCATAGGTGCCGGGCGGCGGGGTCGGATAGGGCCGGCCGTGCAGGGAGCGGTCCGTGGCCATCGAGCGGTCTCCTCCGGGCGGCGCGCGGGCATGTCGGAGTATGGCGCTTCGGCGGTTAAGATAAGGTGGAGGCAGACGGCGCCCGCGCACCAGTCTACCGCACGCAATCGTCCAGCCCGTCGCGCCGCACCACCGCCATGCGGCGTTCGATCACCCCGGCGCGGCGGGCGACATAGGCGCCGGGGCGCGACGGCGACCAGTTGCGCGGGCTGGGCAGCACCACCGCCAGCAGCGCCGCCTCGCGTCTCGTCAGGGAGGCCGCGGATTTGTTGAAATGGTGCCGCGCCGCCGCCTCGGCGCCATAGACGCCGTCGTCCCATTCGACGATGTTCAGATAGACCTCCAGGATGCGGCGCTTGGTCCACAGCGTTTCGATCAGCAGGGTGAACCAGGCCTCCGCCCCCTTGCGGGTCCAGCTGCGGTCGGGCCAGAGGAAGGCGTTCTTGGCTGTCTGCTGGCTGATGGTGCTGCCGCCGCGCAGGCGCCGGCCCGCCTCGTTCTCCTCGAAGGCGCCCTCGATGGCGGCCCAGTCGAAGCCGCCATGGCCGCAGAATCCGGTGTCCTCCGACGCGATCACCGCCTCGGCCAGGGCGGGGGAGATGCGCTCCAGCGGCTCCCAGTCGCTCGTCAGTCCAGAGCCGCCCAGCGCGCGGATCAGCATCAGCGGCGTGGCCGGCGGCGGCACGATCCGGTAGAGCGCCGCCCACAGGATGCTGGCGGCCACCAGCCCAGCCGCCCCGATCAGCGCCCAGCGCAGCAGTTTCCGCATCAAGTCCCGTCCCCGCCTGTTCCCCGCGCGACACCCCTCAATGGGGGTGAAGCGGCGGCACGTCAACAAGCGGCACTCGCTTTGCGGCGGCCGGCCGCCATATAGTGCCGGCGATGGACATGACCGCCGATCCCACGCCGATCCACCGCCTCGACGACGCGCCCGCCATGGTGGCCGGCGCGCGCCGCGTCGTGTCGCTGACGCTGGACGGCGAGGTCGAGGAGCTGTCGCTGGCCGCCGCCGCGTCGCAGGTGCGCCGCCGGCCGGCGCTGGTCTGCCATGCCCGCGCCTTCGCCCGCCGGCTGGGAATCGACGGCTTCGCCGCCTTCGACGTGCTGGAGCTGTTCGCCTTCGTCCATCCCGCCCGCTTCTGCGTCCCCACCCCGCGCGGCATGGCAGAGGCGCTCGACCTGCCCATCCCCGACGGGCACGAGGCCGAGGCGCTGGCCCTGCAACGCGCGGTGCGCCGGCTGCTGGGCGATCTCGGCGCGCCCGCCACCCCCGGCGGGCGGGAGGAGGCGTCCGACCCCGTCGCCTTCGCCTGGGAGATGGGGCGGGCCGGCTGGCTGTGGGGTCCGGCGGTGCTGGCCGCGCTCGGCAAGCCCGACGGGCCGGAGAAGGGCGCCGCCCGCTCGGGCCTGCGCGTCTGGACCCGCATCAAGGAGTGGGAGGAGGGCGCGCCGCCGCCGCCGCCCGCCCAGAATCCGGTCGATCCCGACGAGGCGCGCCGCCGGCTCGCCGTCATGCTGTCGGCCAGCGTGCCGGGCAAGATGGCGGAGCCGCGGCCACAGCAGGCCGACTATTCCAGCGCGGTGTCCGCCGCCTTCGCCCCGCGCCAGTTGCCCGACACCCCGAACGTCGTGCTGGCGGAGGCGGGGACCGGCGTCGGCAAGACGCTGGGTTATCTGGCGCCGGCCACGGTGTGGGCGGAGAAGAATGGCGGGACGGTGTGGATCTCCACCTACACCCGCAACCTCCAGCACCAGATCGACGCCGAGCTGGACCGGCTCTATCCCGATCCGGCGACCAAGACCCGCAAGGTGGTGCTGCGCAAGGGCCGCGAGAACTACCTGTGCCTGCTGAACCTGGAGGAGGCGGTGCGCGCCATGCCCTTCCAGCCGCACAACGCGGTGGGCGTCGGGCTGATGGCGCGCTGGGCGGCGGCGACGCGCGACGGCGACATGACCGGCGGCGACTTTCCCGGCTGGCTGGTCGACATCGCCGGGCGCGGGCCGACGCTGGGGCTGGCCGACCGCCGCGGCGAATGCATCTACTCCGCCTGCGACCATTACGCCCGCTGCTATATAGAGAAAAGCGTGAGGCGCGCGCGCCGCGCCGACATCGTCATCGCCAACCACGCGCTGGTGATGGTGCAGGCGGCGCTCGGCGGCGGCGAGGAACCGACGCTGCCCAGCCGCTACGTGTTCGACGAGGGCCACCATGTCTTCGACGCCGCCGACAGCGCCTTCGCCGGCCACCTGACCTGCCGCGAGACGCAGGAGCTGCGGCGCTGGCTGCTGGGGGCGGAGGAGACCGGGCGCAGCCGCGCCCGCGGCCTGAAGCGCCGGCTGGAGGACATCGTCGCCGGCGACGAGGAGGCCTTGCGCCATCTCGACGACATCCTGATCGGCGCCCGCGTGCTGCCGGCCGACGGCTGGTCGGCGCGGCTGGCCGCCGACAACCCGCAGGGGCCGACCGAGCGCTTCCTGCTGCTGGCGCGCCGGCAGGTCTACGCCCGCACCGCCGGCCAGGGCGGCCCCTACAGCCTGGAGGCAGACAAGGCCTATCCGGTCGACGGGTTGCTGGATGCGGCGGCGGAGCTGGAACAGGCGCTGGTCCGCCTGTCGGAGCCGGTGGAGGCGCTGTCCCGCCGGCTGGCCCAGCGGCTGGAAGACGAATCGGCCGAACTCGATTCCGACCAGCGCCGCCGCATCGACGCGCTGTCGCGCAGCCTGCACCGCCGCGGCACCCTGACGGTGGAGGCGTGGCGCGCCATGCTGCGCACCCTGCCGACCGAGACGCCCTCGCAGTTCGTCGACTGGTTCGCGGTGGAGCGGATCGACGGGCGCGACGTCGATGTCGGGCTGTACCGCCACTGGGTCGACCCGACCGTTCCCTTCGCCGAGGCGCTGGCCGGGCCGGCGCACGGCATGGTGGTGACCAGCGCGACGCTGACCGACGGCACCGGCGATGTCGGCCAGGACTGGCGCGCGGCGGAGGACCGCTGCGGCGCCAGCCACCTGCCGGCCCCGGCGATCCGGGCGCAGGTGCCCTCCCCCTTCGACTACCCGAACCGCACCCGCGTCTTCGTGGTCAACGACGTGCGCAAGGACGATCTAGGCCAGGTGGCGGCGGCCTACAAGTCGCTGTTCCTGGCGGCGGGGGGCGGCGGGCTCGGGCTGTTCACCGCGATCAGCCGGCTGCGCGCGGTGCGCGACCGCATCGCCGAGCCGCTCGACGGCATGGGCATCCCGCTCTACGCCCAGCATGTCGACCCGCTCGACGTGTCGACGCTGATCGACATCTTCCGCGGCGACGAGCATGCCTGCCTGCTCGGCACCGACGCGGTGCGCGACGGGGTGGATGTGCCGGGCCGGAGCTTGCGCCTGATCGTGTTCGACCGTGTGCCCTGGCCGCGCCCCGACATCCTGCACCGGGCGCGGCGCGACGCCTTCGGACGCCGCCGCTACGAGGACATGATCACCCGGCTGCGCCTGAAGCAGGCCTTCGGCCGGCTGGTCCGCCGCGCCGACGACACCGGCGTCTTCGTCCTGCTCGACCCGATGATGCCGAGCCGGCTGGCCGGCGCCTTCCCCGAGGGCGTGGAGATGCGGCGCGTCGGGCTGAAACAGGCGGTCGAGGAAACAGCGGAGTTCCTGCGGGGATGGTGAGGGCGGCGGCCCGTCCGTGAACCCGGGCCGCTACCGTCTCAATCCCGGGAGGACGCCTTACGCCGTTCCTTTTACGCCGCCTTGATGGCGCTGAGGAAATGCTCGACGTCGCGCCGCATGCTTTCGGCCTGTTCCGCCAGGCTGCCGGCTGCGCCGAGAACCTGGTTGGCCGCGGCACCGGTCTCGCCGGTGGCGAGGGTGACGCCGGATACGGTGGACGACACCTGCCGGGTGCCGACAGCGGCCTGCTGGACGTTCCGCGAGATCTCGGCGGTCGCGGCCCCCTGCTCCTCGATGGCGGCGGCGATCGAGGTCGAGATGTCGTTGATCGAGGAGATGGTGCCGCTGATTCCCTCGATGGCCTTCACCGCGCCCCCGGTGGCTTCCTGGATCTCGGCGATCTGGGCGGCGATCTCGTCGGTGGCCTTGGCCGTCTGGTTGGCCAGGCTCTTCACCTCGCTGGCGACGACAGCGAAGCCCTTGCCGGCCTCTCCGGCGCGGGCCGCCTCGATGGTGGCGTTCAGGGCCAGAAGGTTGGTCTGTCCGGCGATGTTGGTGATGAGCTGCACCACGGCGCCGATCCGCTGGGCGGCATCGGCAAGACCGCGAACCGTCGTGTTGGTCCGGCCGGCTTCGGCCACCGCCTGCCCGGCGATCCCGGTCGAGCGCGTCACCAGAGTGCCGATCTCGCGGATGGAGGTCGACATCTCCTCCGCCGCGCTGGCGACGGTCTGCACATTGGCGTTGGTCTGTTCCGCCGCCGCCGATGCCGTGGTCGCCTGTTCCCGGGTTTCCATGGCCGTCCGCGACAGGGTCTGGGCGGTGCTGTCCAGTTCGGTGGCCGCCGCCGCGACGGTCCGCAAGGCATCGGCCGCCTGGGCCTCGAACCCGCGGATGAGACCGTCGATCGTCTCGGCCCGGCGCAGCTTCACCTCCTGCTCGGCCGCCTGGACGGCAGCAAGGCGATCGGCCTCGATCAGGCCCTCCTTGAAGACCTGGACGGTGCGGGCCATCTCGCCGATCTCGTCCCCTCGCTCGTCACCGGTCACGGCCACATTGTAATCCCGGCGGGACAGCCGCAGCATGACGCCGGTAAGGCCGATGATCGGTTGGGAAATCGACTTCACGGCGAGAAGCCCGCCCAGGATGCCGATCACGAGCGCGACCACGATGGCGGCGATCACCCCGCCGAACGCCGTCCGGTAGACCGCTTCGCCTTGCTCGCCGGCCGCCTGCGCCTGTGTCATGTTGTAGGTGGTAAGCTGCACCAGGGCCGCCTCCATTCTGGCCGCACCCTCGCGCGAGTCGGTCTGATACAGGAGACGCACCGTATCCGCCTGGTTCTTGCGGGAGAGATCGAGCAGTCTCTCATTGCTGAGCTTCAAATAATCCTTCAGGTGGTTGGAAAACTCGCCATACAGCGCCGTTTCCCGGCCGGGAGTGATGAGCTTTTCATAATTCGATTGCGCCTCTGTCAGCTTTTTCAGCGTATCGGATAGCCGGCGGTCGTCATTTTGCTTATCGGCCTGGGTCGTGCTCAGAATATGGCTGGCCTCGCGGGCCCGATAGGCCATGACGAGCGATCTCATCTCTCCAAGCGCGGAAACGGACGGCAACCAGTTCTCACGGATATCCTGCGCACGGTCGTTGAGAAGGGACACCTGCTTCAGCGAAAAGCCGCCCAACCCCATGATCAGAACGAGAATCGTGCCCACAAGGCACAAGATTTTCATTTTTATTGACATGTTTTTAACTGCATTCATCGCGAACCCTCCTGCATCTCGGGTGGCTGGGCGGCCCATGGCCGGCATGACCTGCAGGATTGCTATATATCTTATGGGTGTAGATATACACACTAAAACGTGTTTAGCATATATATGTCTGTTTTGGTTGCGCGGACGGGCCACAAGCAACAATAAGTGACGGAGAGATCAGAAATGAAACAAAGACACGCATGATCATGACAAAAAAGAAATGATTCGGCGTCCGTGACGTAGCGGCCAAATAACGAATTGAATGCACGCTTTTCGGATATATGAATCTCTTGCACCAAGCCTTGATTGAATGATTTTCTCGCACGGTGATCGCAAGGCGAGTTTGGCGACGGGACGAGTGTCAGGAGCAATGGAACAGCGTTCCATTGGCTCGCGTGAATGGACTTCCTCGTCAGGGCAGTGTCGCTTGATGAGCAGGATCGCGCTTCACCGAATGGGCATTGCCGACCCGACTCAAAGATATTTTCAACGACGCTGAGGCGGGCAACGCCTTCGACCGCATTACCAGCCATGCTGCCAAGCTAACCTGGCATATCCCTACCCTGTCATTGGCTAAAGACAGTTCGAAGAAAATGATATAATGACCACGGCAATAGTGCCGCGGTCCTGCGGAGAAATCTCCGCCCGCGTCCACACATGCCGAGGCCTTCTGCCACAGGTACCATGACATGCTCAATCCAGCGCCGAAAAAGCAATATTCCTTTATGAGTCTATTGCATCTCTCTCTCCGGCACGATCGAGATACTGTACGTAAAATTATGTGCTGTCAAATCGAAAAAATGTGTTGCAGCCGGACGGCGGACGCACTGCGGCAACGGTTCTGCGGCAAGTTCCCGGTTTGCCGGAATGCTTTGTCAGCTCACTGATAAAGCAGGAGTGCTGCGATGAACCGGCTTTCGGAAAGGTTGAAGCTGATAAGAATCCATCTGAAAGAGACGCAAAAATCGATGTCGAGGCGCTTCAATCTGGGGGAGAACACTTGGCAGACATATGAGCTGTACGGGAAGCCGCCCAAAGGAGAGACCTTGGCCGTTCTTGCCGAACTGGGTTTCGACATCAATTGGTTGCTGACCGGGCGCGGCGACGTGATGGTCACAGAGGAAAGAGCGCGGGCGAGTGTCCCGGCGATCGATGACCGCCTGATCTGCGAAGCGGTCGAATTCGTCGAGCAATGGTTGATTGCAAGCGGAAAGGAAGCCCATTTCAAGGCGCAGCTGAAGGGAAAGCTGGTGGTGGCCTTGTGCCGGCTGGCGGTGGAGGAGGCTGGAACCGGCCGCCCCGAACTGAATCCCGCCGCAGCGCGGCAACTGATATGGTTCGCATGCCAAACCAGCGCTTTGGACGGTTGAGCATGCACGTTTTTCAATGCGGCTCATAATGTGGCGAGGGCTATGCCCCACAGCGTCCGGCCGCGCGCGCTGCGCCGGCTCTCAGCCCCCCGGCGCATAGACCGCCAGCAGCGCCGACAGTGTGACGACGCTCAGCACCGTCGACACCAGGATGGCGGACGAGGTGCGCTCGACATAGGTCTGGTACTGGGTCGCCACCACGAAGGTCAGCGCCCCGGTCGGCAGCGCCGCCAGGATCACGGCGCTGCCGGTCCAGAAGGGGTCCATCGGGAACAGGGTCTGGGTCAGCACCCAGGCCAGCGCCGGATGCACCAGCAGCTTCAACGCGCTGATCCACCCCGCCTCCGCCAGCCCGGCGGTCAGCCGCTGCGATGCCAGGAACAGGCCGATGGCGAACAGCGCGCAGGGCCCGGCGGGGGAGCCCATCAACTCGCAGAAGGTGGCGATCGGCTTCGGCACCGCCACGCCCGGCAGCAGCGCCGACCAGGCGAGGCCGGCGGCGGTCGACAGGATCAGCGGGTTCTTCGCCAGCGCCCGGCCGACATCCTTCAATGCCTTGCCCAGGCCATGGCCGTGGCTGTTGGCGAACTCCATCCAGATCACGGCGATGCCGACCATGATGGCGCTCATGATCACGGTCGCCAGGATGGTGGGGGCCAGATGGTCCGGGCCGAAGGCGGCCAGGAACAGCGGGATGCCCATGTAGCCGGTGTTGGAGAAGGCCGAGTTCAGCCCCTGCATGCACTGGATCTGCGTCCGCTCGCGGTGCAGCAGCCGGCCGATGACCGCGCCCAGCGCATAGACCAGCAGCATCGACCCCAGGAAGGCGCCGATGAAGGGGCCGTTGAAGATCTCCGGGATCGACCGCCGGGCGGTGCCGAGGAACAGCACCGGCGGCAACGCCATCCAATAGACGAACTTGTTGAGCGCCTCCGACGAGGCGGCGCCCAGCAGCTTCGACTTCCCGGCCAGGAATCCGGCCAGGATGATGGCGAATACGGGAAATGCGACATTGAGCACGACGTTCATGGTGCGCGACAATAGGCAAGCCCAACCGTCGCGTCGAGCCGCCGACCCCTCCGCTTCCGGCATGGCACCCTTGACGCTGCCGGAACGGCAGTCGAGATTGCCCGACGAACACGCGACCGCTCCCCAGGGGAGACCGCTCCATGAGAAAGCCGACCGACCCCATGATCGACCACCACAGCGCGCTCATCTACGTCATGGTCCTGGTGTCCGCCTGCGACGGCGACATGACCGACGCCGAGCTGGAAGCCATCGGCGAGAATGTGCGTTACCTGCCGATCTTCAAGGATTACAGCGCCGATCAGGTGATGGCCGCCACCCGCGAATGCACCGCCATGCTGTCGGACAGCGACGGGCTGGACACGGTGCTGACCATCGTCGACCAGGCGCTGCCGTCCAAGCTGCGCGAGACCGCCTATGCGGTGGCCTGCGACATCGCCGCCGCCGACCCCAAGGCCTCGCAGGAGGAACTGCGCATGCTGGAGCTGATCCGCCACCGGCTGGGCATCGACCGGCTGTGCGCCGCCGCCATCGAACGCGGCGCCCGCGCCCGCCACATGCGCCTTTGACCTGCCGCTTGCGCTTTTGATCTGCCCCTTGCGCTTTTGATCTGAAAGTCCCCGACATGAGCGAAGAGATCGCCCGCCCCGACCTGACCGGCCAACGCGTCGGCTTCATCGGGCTCGGCCTGATGGGCAAGCCGATGGCGCGCGCCCTTGCCCGCGCCGGCGCCGAGCTGGTGGTGACCAGCCGCAGCCCCGGCCCGGTCGCCGAACTGGCGGCCGACGGCATGATCGCCGCCACCGGCCCGGCCGCCGTCGCCGGACAGGCCGGGACCATCGTCCTGATGCTGACCGACACGGTGGCGGTGGAGACGGTGGCCGACGCCCTGCTGCCGGTCCTGCGCCCCGGCCATCTGGTGATCGACATGGGCACCACCGCCGTCGCCGCCAGCCGCGCGCTGGCCGAACGGGCCGCCGCCGCCGGGGCGGAGTGGCTCGACGCCCCGGTGTCCGGCGGGACGGTGGCGGCGGAGGCGGCGACCCTGACCATCATGGCCGGCGGAACCGACGCCGCCTTCGCCCGCGCGCTGCCGCCGCTGCAGGCGATGGGCCGCCGCATCACCCATGTCGGGGCCAGCGGCGCCGGCCAGATCGCCAAATCGGCCAACCAGGTCATCGTCGCCCTGACCATCGGCGCGGTGGCGGAGGCGCTGGCGCTGGCCAGGGCGGCCGGGGCCGACCCGGCCCGGGTGCGCGACGCCATCCGCGGCGGCTTCGCCGAATCCCGCATCCTCGACCTGCATGGCGGCCGCATGGTCAGCGGCGACTTCACGCCGGGCGGCCGGGTGACCACCCAGGTCAAGGATCTGCGTCAGGCGGAGGAGCTGGCCCAGCAGTCGGGCATCGAGCTGCCGACGCTCGGCCTGTCGCTGGAGCTGTTCGAGATGCTGGTCGACCAGGGCGACGGCGCGCTCGACCATTCGGCGCTGTACCGGCTGTTCGCACGCTGAGTCCGCAGGCTTGAACCGGCAACGAAAGACGGGGGCAGGTGCATCCCGTCTTTCGCCGGGCATTCCCTCCATTGCGGCAATTGCCCGCTTTTCGCAAGTTTCTTGTCAAAGTGGTTGAGCAGAGACGCCGCATCGTCCATTCTCCCCGCTTTCCACGGGGCGGAAGGCCCCGGTTCATTCAGGTCAGGCGGCAGGTCAGGCGACGATGACGGGCGAACGCATCTATCTCTACGACACCACGCTCCGCGACGGGGCGCAGACCCAGGACGTGGATTTCTCGGTCGCCGACAAGATCGCGATTGCTAAGGACCTCGACCGGCTCGGCATCGACTATGTCGAGGGCGGCTGGCCGGGCGCCAACCCGACCGACGACCAGTTCTTCGCCGAGGCGCCGGAGCTGACCCGCGCCACCTTCACCGCCTTCGGCATGACGCGCCGCCCCGGCCGCAGCGCCGCCAACGACCCGCAGTTGACGGCGCTGGTGCAATCCTGCGCCAAGGCTGTCTGCATGGTCGGCAAGACCTGGGATTTCCATGTCGACGTCGCGCTGAACATCCCGCGCGAGGAGAATCTCGACCTGATCCGCGACAGCATCGCCGCGCTGCACGCCGCCAAGGGCGAGGCGCTGTTCGACGCGGAGCATTTCTTCGATGGCTACAAGCGCAACCCGGCCTATGCCGTCTCCTGCATCAAGGCGGCGGCCGAGGCCGGTGCCCGCTGGATCGTGCTGTGCGACACCAACGGCGGCACCCTGCCGCACGAGATCGACGCCATCGTCCGCGAGGTGGTGGAGACGCACGGCATCCCCGGCGACCGGCTCGGCATCCATTGCCACAACGACACCGAGAATGCGGTCGCCAACTCGCTGGCAGCGGTGCTGGCCGGGGTGCGCATGGTCCAGGGCACGATCAACGGGCTGGGCGAGCGCTGCGGCAACGCCAATCTGGTGTCGCTGATCCCGACGCTGATGCTGAAGCTCGGCTTCGAGACCGGCATCCGGCGCGAGGATCTGCATCTCCTGACCCAGCTGAGCCGCGCCTTCGATGACCGGCTGAACCGCGCCCCCAACCGCCACGCGCCTTATGTCGGCGCCAGCGCCTTCGCCCACAAGGGCGGGCTGCATGTCTCGGCGGTGGAGAAGGATCCCTCCTCCTACGAGCATGTCGCCCCGGACGCCGTCGGCAACCGCCGGCAGATCGTCATGTCGGATCAGGCCGGCCGCTCCAACCTGATCGTCCGGCTGCGCGACATCGGCATGGCGGTGGAGGCGAAGGACGAAAGGCTGGCCGGCCTGCTCGACCTGGTGAAGCAGCGCGACAGCGACGGCTATGCCTACGACACCGCGGAGGCCAGCTTCGAGCTGCTGGTGCGGCGCGAGCTGGGCGAGGTGCCGCGCTTCTTCGAGCTGCTGCGCTTCCACGTCACCGACGAGCGCCGATACAACGCGGTCGGCAAGCTGGTGGTCGAATCCGAGGCGGTGGTGAGGGTGCGGGTCGGCGACGCCGTACGGCTGGAGGTGGCGGACGGCAACGGTCCGGTCCACGCGCTGGACGTCGCCATGCGCAAGGCGCTGGAGCCGGTCTATCCCGCACTCGCCAAGGTCAGCCTGTCCGACTACCGCGTCCGCATCCTTGCCGCCAAGGAAGGCACCGGCGCCATGCCCCGCGTGCTGATCCGCAGCGCCCGCACCGACGGCACCGAATGGTCGACGCTGGGCGTCTCCACCAACATCATCGAGGCGTCGATGGAAGCGCTGGTGGACAGCTACACCTACGCCCTGCTGAAGAGCGACGCGAAGCCGGTGTGAGCGAGGGGGGGCACGCGGCACCTTCACGGCACGGCGGCGATCTGTTAGCAAGGGCGGCTTCGGGGCGCCCGCATTTCCGCGGGGACTGCTCCGGTCATCAGCGCCCGTATTGCCGCGGGTCCGCTCTCGGAGGATCACCGCCATGCTCTGGCTCGCCGCCTATATCGGCAGCATTCTTGCCATCAACTATGCCTTCAGCCTGTTCCCGCACCTGGATCTGGTCTGGTCCTGCTGGGCCGGCCTGATCTTCATCCTGCGCGACATGGTGCAGGTCCGCTTCGGCCATTGGGCGCTCGCCGCCATGCTGGGCGGCACCGTGCTGTCCTATCTGCTGACCGATCCCTTCGTCGCCACCGCCAGCGTCGCCGCCTTCGCGGTGTCGGAGATGATCGACTGGGCGGTCTTCACCATCACCCGCCGCCCCTTGCGCGACCGGCTGTGGATCAGCGCCGCCCTGTCGGTGCCGGTCGACACCGCGATCTTCTTCGGCATGCTCGACATCTGGGAGCCGGCCGTGTGGGCCGCCAGCCTCGCGTCGAAGCTGCTGGGCGTGTCGGCGGTCTGGCTGCTGATGCGCGCCCGGGACGGGCGCATGGCTGTGGCGGCCTGAACAGGCCCCTGCCCGCTTTTCCATCCATCCTCCCCGACAAGGAGAGGATGGATGGAACGATGCAGCCGTTCAGAAATTGATGAAGCGGTTGAGGAAGCGCCCGACCGGCCCGGTGAGCTTCAGCCCGCCGATCGTGGTGGCCAGGCACAGGCAGCCTTCCGGGTCGGACACCGGGCGATGCTCCAGCGACGGGTCGCCGACGGCGATGTCGCCGGGCTGGAAGGCGCCGAACTCATCCGAGAAGCCGCCTTCCAGCACCACGGTCAGCTCGATGTCGCCATGGGTGTGCCGGGGCACGGCGACGCCGCCCTTCATCCGGATCAGCCGGGTCGTCGTGCCGTTGGCGCCGGCCGGCAGGTCGATGCAACGCATGCCGGGCTGGAGAAAGCGCCAGCCCTCCTCCGCCAGCCTGCCGTCACGGTCAAGACGGCCGCGCAGATAGCCGCGCAGCGGTTCGGGATAGCGCAGGCAATCGGACTTCGGTACTGACTTCGCTGCGGGTTTCGACGCGACCGCACCGGCACGGCATGGCGCGGGCCGCTCATGGTCAAGCCGCGCCATCATCATCTCCAGGCAGCCGGGCGACAGCGGCGCCGGCTCAAGCTCGTCGAGCAGGGCGCCGCCGACCGCCTCCATCTCCGCCACGGCATGGCGGCAGGCGGGACAGAAGGCCATGTGGGTCGCCACGGCCAGTGCCGCCCCTTCGCACAAGCCGCCGCCGGCATAGTCGATCAGCAGCATGTCGCCCGGATGGTGGGTGGGCCGGTTCATCCGGAATACCTCATACCCGAAACGCTCATTCCACATCCCTCATCGACCGGCGCAGGCGCTCCATCGCCAGGCGCAGGCGCGACTTCACGGTGCCGAGCGGAATGCCATGCTCGACGGAGATGACGCTGTGCGGCTTGTCCTCGAAATAGGCCATGCGCAGCAGGTCGGCCTGTTCGGGCGGCAGATCCTTCAGCGCAGCGCGCAGGCGGATGTTGCTTTCCTTCACCTCGATCCGGCGATCGGCCGCCTCTTCGGGTGCGGGGACCAGGGCCGGATCGTCGGGGTCGATCTCCGGCCGCTGTTCGCGACGCAACGCATCGATCCGCTTGTTGCGGGCGATGGTGAACACCCAGGTGCCGGCCGAGGCGTGGATCGGATCATAGGTTTCGGCGCGACGCCAGACCAACAGCATGACCTCCTGAACAAGCTCTTCCGCGCTGGCGGACTCGCATCCCAACCGGCGAAGATAGGTCTTCAGCCGCGGCGCGAAATGGTCGAACAGAACCCCGAACGCCTGCCGGTCCCGCCCGCGCCCGACGGCGACGAGGAGACTTTCCAGACTGGGGGTCGTGCCGGCCGCAGGGGGATGATGGTCTTGCATAGGCCCATTCAAGGGGAACAACCATCGCCGCACAAGCCGGGGATGATCCCACCCCCGGATTCAGCGACGCCCTGCCCCCTTGCGGACTCCATGACGACCCCGCATGCCCCCCGGCCTTCCCGCCGGGCCCTTATGTCGTATCCTGACCGTAGCTACGCAACGGGACAGTTGCCGGATCACAAAAAAACCCTGCCACCGACGATTTGTTAGAGCTTGCAGGCGAATTTGCAGGACGGATCGATCGGACCCTGACGCGAAAACCCCATCTCCCGCAGGGCCGCCGCCACCTCCGGCGTTTCCAGCGCCTCGATGAAGCGGCGCACGGCCGGACGGTCGCGGCGGGCGGCGGGAATGACGAAGTCGTAATGCTCCTCCCGCAGCGGCAGGAAGCCCAGGCCGTAGAGGTCCGCGGCCGGTCCTATGGCCATCCCCCAGTCGGCGCGGTTCTGCGCCACCGCCACGGCGACGGCGTTGTGCGACTTCGCCTGCGTCCAATAGCCGGTCGGCCGCGCCGCGCCGAGCAGCCGGTCGGTCAGGATGCGGGTGCCACTGCCGGCGTTGCGGTTGATCAGGATGCAGTCGGGCAGCCCGGCGACGGCGGCCACCGCCTCTTCCGCCGTCCTCCCCTCGAACCGCGGGTCGCCGTGGCGGAAGACGATGCCCTGCATGCGGCGGTAGCCGGTGACGAGTTCCAGCCCCGGTGCCAGGAAGGGGGTGTTGTAGCTGCCGGTCGCCGGGTCCATCAAATGGATGGGCGCGATGTCGCACTCCCCGCGCCGCGCCGCCGCCAGCCCGCCCATCGAGCCGACATTCAGCGCCTTGACCGTCAGTCCGCCGTCGATCAGGCGGCCGATCACCGCGTTCAGGCCGATGCACTGGCTGCCCACCAGGATCAGGTCGGCGGGCGCCAGCGCCCGGCCCAGCAGCCGGACCGAGACGGGGGTGCCGGCCTCCAGCGCCTCGGCCTGGGCCTCGATGGCGAGGAAGCCGTCGGCATGGCTGAAGGCGGTGACCGATCCCGAGCCCTTGGACAGCGGGTAGGCGGCCAGCTCGTCCCCCTGCGCGCCATGGACCAGCGAAACCATGACATATTCGGTACGCCCGCGTTCCGACCCCAGCCGCACCGGCAGGGTGGCGGACACCTCCTCCACCGCGGCGGGCGGCAGGCCGGCCATGGCGCGGAGCACCGGCGCGACGAAGCTGTGGAAGGTGAACATCGCCGAGGTCGGGAAGCCGGGCAGGATCACCACCGGCTTGCCGGCGGTCACGGCGAGGCACAGCGGCTTGCCCGGCTTCAGCGCCACGCCATGGGCGACGATACCGGGATCGGACAGCCGCGCCACGATGCGGTGGGAGCGGTCGCCCGCCCCCTTGGAGGTGCCCCCCGACAGCAGCAGCGCATCGCACTGCAGCCCTTCGGCGACCAGCCGGTCGAGCGCCTCATCCTCGTCCGGCGCGATGCCCAGCGGCACCGGCTCGCCCCCCAGCTCGGCGACCGCGGCGGCGAGGATGGCACCGTTGCTGTCATAGACGGCGCCCAGGCGGATCGGCCGGCCCGGCGCCACGATCTCGTCGCCGGTGGACAGGATGGCGACACGCGGCCGGCGCACCACCGCGACCTCGGCCAGACCGACGGCGGCCAGCACGCCGATCTCGCGCGAGGTCAGCACCTGTCCGCGGCGCAGCACCACCTCGCCGCGCCCGATGTCGGATCCGGCTGCGGCGACGAAGGCGCCGGGCGTCGCCGGGCGGGTCAGCATGACGAACAGGCCGTCGGGCCGCTCGACCGCCTCCGTCGTCTCCACCATCACCACGGCGTCGGCACCGCGCGGCAGCATGCCGCCGGTGGCGATCACGGTGGCGGTGCCGGGCTCCACCGTCAGCGTGGGCGCATGGCCGGCGGCCAGCACCTCGTCGTTCAGGCGCAGGGCGACCGGCCGGTCCTCCGCCGCGCCGAGCGTGTCGGCGGCGCGCACCGCGAAGCCGTCGACCACCGAACGGTCGAAGCCGGGAACATCGACCTCCGCCACCACGTCGGCCGACAGCACGCGGCCCAGCGCGGCCGACAGCGATACGCTCTCCTCGCCCCGCGGGGAGAGGTCGAGATGGCGGTGGAAGCGGGCGCGCGCCTCCTCCCCGCTCACCACCTCCAGGAACTGGTCCTGGCGGGCGGCCTGGGCGACGAAACGGCGGATGTCCTCGCGGCTCTGGTCGGAACTGTGCACGCGGAAAGCCTCTGTGGAAAAGATCGGGGCGGAAAAGATCGGGGCGGAACGGGATCGAACGGAGCGATGCTCAGCCGAAACGATACATGGTGACCGCGGCGCCGTCCGGCACGCCTTCGCTCCCGGCCGGGACCAGCACGAAGCCGTCGGCCCGCGCCGCCGCCGCCAGACCGGGCCAGCCGGGCGAGCCCACCGGTTCGATCCGGCCGTCACCGTCCAGCCGCACCCGGTGGAGGTCGAGACAGCCGATCTCCGACACCAGCTTGCGCGCCGTCACCGCGTCGGCCGTCGCATGCGGCAGCCCGGCAGGCAGGCCGGCGCCAAGCCGCACCGCGCGGCCGGCCAGCAGCTCGTAGGCGGCCAGCGCCGCCATCGGCTCGCCCGGCAGCAGCAGCACCGGCACGCCGCCCGCTCCATCTCCGGCTGCCAGCCCAAGCCCGGCGCTGCCGCCCGGCCGCATGGCGATGCCGTGCAGGTCGAGGCTGCCGGCATCCGCCAGCGCCGGCGGCGCCACGTCGTCCGGACCGCAGCCGGTACGCCCGGCCGACAGGATCAGGTCGGCGCCCGGCCGCGCATAGGCCAGCGCCAGGGCGGCACGGTCGGCGGGCAGCGCCTCAATGCTTTCGACCCGGCCGCCATCGCGCACCACCAGCGCCGCCAGCATGACTCCCAATTGCTCCGGTGCCCCGTCCCTGGGGCCGCCCGCCAGCAGGATGCGCACCCGCGGCGCCGGCAGGACCGTCAGCGTGCGATGGCCGGCGGCGGCGAGCAGGCCGAGATCGGCCGGCCGCAGGCGCCGTCCGGCCGGCAGCAATGGGTCGCCGACCCGCATCCAGGCGCCCCGCCGCTCCACTCCGCAGCCCGGCGCAACCGCATCGACCGCTTCCGGCAACGGGCCGGCGGCATAAACCGCCTCGAAGGGGAGCACCGCATCGCTGCCCGGCGGCATCGGCTCGCCGGCCGACACCGGCACCGCCGCCATCAGTGGCACCGGGTTGTAGGAGCCGGCTCCCAGCGTGTCCGCCGCCGCCACGGCATAGCCGTCTGCCGCGGCCCGGTCGGCGGGCGGCCAGTCGCCGTCCGCCGCGACCGCCTCCGCCAGCCGCAGCCCGACGCAGTCCGCCAGCGCCAGCCTGCGCGCGGCAGACGGCAGGATCCTGCCGTCGATCCAGTCCCAGGCGAGGGACAGCGGCGCGCGGCGGGCGAAGCCGCGGCCGCGGACGTCGAAGGCGGCAGACACGGCGCTCACGGCACTGGCACCGGCACCATCGCATCCTGCACGCGGTTCCGGCCGGCCCGCTTGGCGCGGTAGAGAAGCTGGTCGGCCATCTCGGCCAGCTGTTCGGGACTGCTGTCGGCGGTCGGGATCACGGTGGCGACGCCCAGGCTGATGGTGAGGTAGGGAGCAACCGACGACTGGCCGTGCGGGATGCGGCGTTCGGTGACGCCGACGCGGAAATCCTCGGCGACGCGGCTGGCGCCGGGACCGTCGGTCTCCGGCAACAGGCAGACGAACTCCTCCCCGCCATAACGAGCGACGAGGTCGCTCGGCCGGCGCGCCCGCTCCGACAGAACGTCGGCCACCACGCGCAGGCATTCGTCCCCGGCCTGATGGCCGTACTGGTCGTTGTAGGCCTTGAAATGGTCGACATCGAGGATGATCAGCGACAGCGGCAGGTGCGACCGGGCGCAGCGCCGCCATTCGCGCGCCATCGCCTCGTCGAAGCGGCGGCGGTTGGCGATGCCGGTGAGACCGTCCAGGAAGGACAGGCTGCGCAGCAGGTCGGCCTGCCGTTTCAGCAGCAGGTGGTTGCGCACCCGGGCCTTGACGATGGGCGGGCTGATCGGCTTGGTGATGAAGTCGATGGCCCCGGCCTCCAGCCCGCGGGTCTCGTCCTCCACCTCGCTCTTGGCCGAGATGAAGATGACCGGAATGTCGTGGGTGGCGGGATCGGCCTTGATCCGGCGGCACACCTCGTAGCCGTCCATTCCCGGCATCATGATGTCCAGCAGGATGAGGTCGGGCATCCGCGCCGGCACGAGGTCCAGCGCCTTTTCGCCGTCCGTGGCGAAATAGATGTCGTAATCGTCCCGCAGGATGCGGCTGAGCACATGGATGTTGGACGGGATGTCGTCCACCACCAGGATTTTCGGGCGAATTTCGGTCATGCGCAAGTTCAGACCGTCGATAAGGGAAGGCCGAGATCCCGTGCGATCCGCTGCACGATGCCAAGCGCCTTGGTGAAATCCAGTCCGTCGATGGCGGCGGACAGCCCCTTCATCGTCGAGGGCTCGACCCAGTCCGTCAGCAACGGTGCAAGCATACCGAACTCCTCCGCCGCTGCGAAGTTACTGTCTTGCAACAATATGGCGAATCGGGGGAGCCTGGTCACCAGCGCCTGCCGTTTCTCGGGCGACCGGGCCGGGCCGCCGCCATCCGGCCTCCCCGCCGGCCTAGCCCCCGCATCCTTCGCCAGCCGGCGGGCACTGTCCAACACAAGGGCCAGTTCGGACCGCAGCACCGGCACCTGCGCCTCCGCCGCGGCGGGGTCGTCCTGCTGGACCGCGACCTGCACCGCGTCCGCTGCGGCGGACAGGCGGCGGGCGCCGAGGTTGCCGGCGACGCTCTTCAGCTCATGCGCGACCGATTTGGCGGCAGGCAGGTCGCCGGTCTCCAGCGCGGCGGCGATCCGTTCGGCCACATCGGCATAGGAGGCGGCGAACTGAGCGATGAAGCGGCGGAACAGCCCGGTATCACCGTCCAGCCGGCTGAGCGCGTCCGCCAGATCGATGCCCGGCAGCATGTCGGGCATCGCGCCGGGTATCGTGCCGGGCGGCCGGGCAGAGCGGCCCGCGAGGACCGCCGCCACGGTCCGGCCGGCCGCGCCCCCGGGAGCACCCTGCACCGGCTGCCGGTCCGGCGCGCAAGGCGCGGCAAGCGGCGCAGCGTCCGGCGGCGGTCCGATCCAGCGGGCCAGTGTGGCGAAGAGCTGGGGCAGGTCGAGCGGCTTGGGCACATGGTCGTCCATACCGTTGTCGAGGCACTGCCGCCGGTCCGCCGGCAGGGCGCTGGCGGTCATCGCCAGGATCGGCAGGCGCCGCCCTTCCGGCAGCGCGCGGATCGCCGCCGTCGCCTCGAAGCCGTCCATATCCGGCATCTGCACGTCCAGCAGCACGGCGTCGAAGGGGCGGTCGGCGCCCTGCACGCACGCCACCGCCTGCCGGCCGGTGGCGGCGACGGTGACCGCAGCCCCGGCCCGCTCCAGGATCTCGCGCGCCACCTGCTGGCTGATGGCGTTGTCGTCGGCCAGCAGCAGCCGGCGGCCTTCCAGCGGCCGGTCGCCCGGTCCCTTCGCGGCTCCCGCCGGGATTGCGGCCGGCAGGAGGGTGCCCGGCTGGGGGGCTGCAGCCTTTCCATGCGCTTGGGCGTAGGCGACGGTGACCGCGTCGAGCAGGGTGGAGGCGGTCACCGGCTTGACCAGGAACCCGGCGACCCCGGCCTCCTCGAAGCGCGCACCCAGCCGCTCGCGGCCATAGCCGCTGATGACGATGATCATCGGGGTGCCGGACCGCGCATCGTCGCGGATGCGGCGTGCCGTCTCGATGCCGTCCATCCCCGGCATCTTCCAGTCCATCAGCACCACGTCATAGGCTCTGCCGGAGGCCGCCGCGCGCTCCAACTCGTCGATGGCGGTCCGGCCGTCGCGGCAGGCGGTGACCGACCAGCCGAAGGTGCCGGCGATCTCGCTCAGCACCTCGCGCGCAGTGACGTTGTCGTCGACCACCAGGACCGTCAGGTCGCGCGGCACCTGGCGCGGCGGCACCGCCCCACCGGCTGCCGGGCCGACGCCCCCACCACCACCCACGGCCCCGGCATGACGGCCGAATTCGGCATGGAAACGGAAGACGCTGCCCTTGCCGACCTCGCTCTCCACATCCATCGCACCGTTCATCAGCCGGACCAGCCGGGAACAGATCGCCAGCCCCAGACCGGTGCCGCCGAAGCGCCGCGTGGTGGAGCTGTCGCCCTGGCTGAAGGCCTGGAACAGCCGCTCGCGCTGCTCCGGCGGGATGCCGACGCCGGTGTCGCGCACGGCGAAATCCAGCTCGACGCCGGCGTCGGCGAGCGACCGGACCCTGACCGACACCACCACCTCGCCGGCGTCGGTGAACTTGATGGCGTTGCCGGCGAGGTTGATCAGGATCTGCTGCAGCCGCAGCGGGTCGCCGACCAGCACCAGCGGAACGTCCGGCGCGACCGAGAACAGGACGTCGATGTCCTTTTCCTGCGCGGCGGACCCGACGATGACGGCAAGCGTCTGCAGCAGGTCGTCCAGGCGGAACTCGACCCGTTCCAGCTCCAGCTTGCCCGCCTCGACCTTCGAGAAGTCGAGGATGTCGTTCAGGATGCCCAGCAGCGACTGCGCCGACACCCGCACCTTCTGCACATAGTCGGCCTGCCGGCCGGTCAGCTCTGTCTGCTGCAACAGATGGATCAGCCCGAGGATCGCGTTCATCGGCGTGCGGATCTCGTGGCTCATGTTGGCCAGGAATTCGCTCTTGGCCCGGCTGGCGGCCTCGGCGGCGAGACGGGCGCGCTGCATCACCGCCTCCGCCCGCTTGCGCTCGGCGATCTCGTGGAAGACCACCACCGCACCTTCCACCCTGCCGTCGGCCAGCATGGGCGAGGCGTTGTATTCGACCAGGAAGGGCTGCCCGGCCTTGGTCCAATAAGTGTCCTCCAGTCCGCGGCGGCTTTCCCCGCTCAGCAGCACCTCGGTCACCGGGCATTCCAGCGACGGGAAATGCGACCCGTCGGCCCGGCGGGAATGGATCAGCGCATGCAGGTTGCCGCCCAGCAACTCTTCATTGGCGTAGCCGGTCAGGACGGAGGTCGCCGGGTTGGCGAAGGTGATCAGCCCCTCGCGGTCGACGCCGCAGATGCTGTCGGAGGCGGAATGCAGGATCAGGTTCAGCCGGCGGTTTGCGGTGGCGAAGGCCTCGTTCGCGCTCTCCAGCTCGCGCTTCTTGGCATCGAGCTCGGCATTGGTGTCGGCCAGCCGGCGGCGGCCCACCACCTCGCGCTCCAGGCTGCGCAGGGCGGCATAGGCCAGCCCGGCGCAGGCCAGCACCGCCAGCCCGACCAGGATGCTGCCGCGGATCGTGCGCTCCCGCCACGACGCCAGCTCCGTCTCTTCCGACAGGGCGACAAAAGTGACCAGCGGCAGGGTCGGCACCCGCTGGTAGGACAGGATGCGCCTGTCGCCTGGAGCCGGTCCCGGCGCCTCGAAGGTCTCGTTCGAGGCGTCCGCCGCGTGCAGCAGCACCACGCGCCCATCGGGACCGTCCAACGGTTCGGTTTCGGGAAAGCGCAGCACCGGCTTGCCGTCGGCGCGATAGAGCGCGATCGCCGACCCCCGGCCGAGATCCAGGCTTTCATACAGTTGCCGGTAATAGTCGAGATCGATGTTGGCGTGGACGACGCCTTGGAAGCGGCCATCAAGCAGGATCGGGCGGCTGACGGTGAAGGACTGCGACCCGGTCATCCGGCCGGTGATGCGTTCGCCGACATGGAAATCGGCGCCCTCCCGGTGGGCCTGGAAATAGCTGCGGTCGGCGATGTTTCCCTGTGGCGCCGGGAACTGCCGGCTGGTCAGCACGGCCTCGCCTATGGTGCCGTGGATCCACAGCGCGGAGATCTCCGGCAGGTTCTCCACCATGTCGCGGATGACGATCCAGGCCTCCCGGCTCGTCTCCAGCCCCGGCATGCCATGATGGCGGACGATATCCAGGGTGCGGCCGACGGCCAGATCGGCGGTCGCGACCGTTCGCCGCACATGCTCCTGCAGCAGGCGGGCGGAGGATTGTGCCTGTTCATGGGCATAACGCAGGGTCTCGACCCGGTCGGCCCAGATCACGAAGCCCCAGAATACGGCCCCCAGCAGCGCAATCAGGGCGAAGGCGGCAGCCAACAGCAGCCGGGGCCGCGTGGACGGGAGGGCGGGTGCCGCAGCGTCAATCGCGTGTCTGTCCATCATCGCCGCATCATTGCCGCACCGGCCTTCGGCTGCAGTCGGCAGCCGTCGGCAGCCGGTACCGTTCACCGGCCGTTCCGCGCGGAGTATGGCTTTGCGCGGGCGGCGACCGCAAGCAACTTGATATGTGCAACGGCGGCGGTGGGAACTCCCGGCGCTTGCGGGTGATCCCACCGGTACAGCCTCGCTTGCACCGCCTGCCTTCCGGCGCGGGCGACGGCATCCTGCCCCATATTTGTCACTCCCGTCCGATCTCCGCCCCGCCCTTGAAAGCGTCCGACCGATGGCCGACCCTTGCTCCGTGCATTCCAAGATCTGTCTGGTCCGGCTCCTTCTGGCGGTTCCCCTGCTGCCCGGCCTGCCGGCCTCCGTTGCCGGTCCGGCCATCGTGGCCTGGTCGGCCATGACCCAATCCGCCCTGGCCCAGTCCGCCATGACCGGCCCGGTGCGCGCCGACCCGATGCAGACGGTCGGCGCCGAGGTCCATGTCCGGATGGAGGCTCTGCCGAAGCCCTACGCCACCCCGGCCGTCGCCAACGAGGCGGTCCCGGTGCCCCGCCCCGCCGGCCAGCCGCTGAAGGCGCCGCGCGGCTTCACCGTCACCCTGTTCCGCGACGGGCTGGAGAACGCGCGCAACCTGCTGGTCCTGCCCAACGGCGACGTGCTGGTGGCCCGGCAGCGGCCGGGCGTCCTGACCCTGCTGCGCGACGCCGACGGCGACGGCCGGGCGGAGCTGGCGCAGAGCTGGGCGGAGGGATTCGACCAGCCCTTCGGCCTCGCCTTCCACGACGGCGCGGTGCTGGTCGGCGCCCTGGACGGGGTATGGCGGCTGCCCTGGACGCCCGGGGCGGACCGGGCGGGGGAGCGGCGGCGGCTGACGCCGGACGGCGCCTTCGGCAGGCGCGGCGGCCATGCCACGCGCTCCGTCGCCGTGGCGCCGGACGGGCGGCACTTCTATGTCGGCATCGGATCGGAGGGGAATATCGGGGTCGAGCCGGAACCGCGTGCCACCATCCAGGAATTCCGCATCGACGGCAGCCGCCAGCGCACCTACGCCGCCGGCCTGCGCAACCCGGTCGGCCTCGCCTTCAAGCCCGGCACCGGCGACCTCTATACCGTGGTGAACGAGCGCGACGGGCTGGGCGACCAGCTGGTTCCCGATTATCTGACCGCGGTGGCGCCGGGCGGCTTCTATGGCTGGCCCTATTCCTACATCGGCGCCAACCCGCAGCCCGATCTCGCCGGGCGGCGCCCGGATCTGGTCAAGGCGGCGCTGGTGCCGGGCCTGCTGTTCCAGGCGCATTCCGCCCCGCTCGGCCTCGTCTTCGGCGATGCCACGCACTTTCCGGAGCGTTACCGCATGGGCGCCTTCGTGGCGCTGCACGGGTCGTGGAACCGGGCGCGGCCGACCGGCTACGCCGTCGCCTTCGTGCCCTTCGACAACGCCCCCTTCGACAAGAGCCGCCCGACCGGCACCTATGAGACCTTCGTCACCGGCTTCCGCGCCGGCCCGGACTCCGGTTCCGACTCCGGCACCGGCACGGACTCCGGCGACGAGACGCCGCGGGCCTGGGGCCGGCCGAGCGGGCTCGCGGTGACCGCCGACGGCGCGCTGCTGATCGCGGAGGATTTCTCCGGCTCGGTCTGGCGCGTCGCCTATGCGGCGGCGGAGAGGGAACCGGAAGCGGGCAAGCCCTGACCGGTCAGCCGCATCCGCTCAGCCGATCCGGCCGGGAGCCCCGTTCAGCAGCATTCGTCCTCCAGCCGGCGCAGCATCGCCAGGCCTTCCTCGTCGTCATGCTCCTCGAACAGGTCGGCAAGGTAGTAGATGTTGGAGCAGAGCAGGCACAGCCCGTCGGCCTGCCGTTTCAGCGGATCGTCGGCGACCGCCAGCTTGGTGCGGAACCGCTCCCAGAAGGCGTTGGTCTTGGCGGGATCGTCGATGTGCATGTACAGCCGTTCGATGATGCGGCGGCTGTTGCCCTCGCAGTCGATGCCCTTGAACGAGACGTAACGGTCGGGTGCCTCGATGCTGTCCACGGATGCGGCCTCCTTTGCCGGTTGCCAGGGGTGGGGAACTCTGCACCGATGCTTCCCCGGCGGTGACTGCGTCTTCAAGCCGCACTGCACCAACCGCATCCCGCCCGCGCGAACGGCCGGACCGCTGCATGAACGGTTCGCCTACAGGGCCAGCCGCTTCTTCAGCGCATCGGCGCGGTTGCGGCTGACCGGGATGCGGGGGGAACCGGGCGCCGCCATGACGAAGGCGGCGCGGCCGTCCTGCCGCTCCACCGCCCGGGCATGGCGCAGGTTGACGATGTAGCCGCGATGGGTGCGCACGAAGGAGCGCGGGTCGAGCCGGGCTTCCAGCTCCGACAGCGGCAGGCCGCAGAAGAAGGCGCCGTCGGCAGTGTGGACCGTGGTGTAGTGGCCGTCGGCCTGGAGATAGACCGCGTCCGCCGGGTCGAGCAGCACGATCCCCTGCCCCTTCTCCACCGGCAGCTTCACCAGCGGCTCGGCCGCCGGAAGCGCTGCGGCGGGCGGCGAAGCGGGCGAGCCTGCAGGCGGTGCCACGGCGGGCTTGACCGCCTCCATCAGGATGAGCGCGGTAACCGCGTGTCCCGCCCCCTCCCCCTCCGGTGCCGCGGCGGCCGGCGCCAGCGCGCTGGCCTTCACCACCAGCACCCGGCCGGGCAGCGCCACCATCATCGAACGTGCCGAGGCCGGGGCCGCGGGGTCGCCGGCCGCCGCCAGCAGCAGTTCCACCTTGGCCCGGTGCGAGGGCGGGTGGAGGTCGTGCAGACAGGCGCCGACCAGACCGGCCGCCCGTTCCCCCAGCAGCCGCACCGCCGCCGGATTGAGCGCCAGCACCCGCCGCGCCCCGTCCAGCAGCACCAGCCCGACATCCATGTTCTGCAGCGCGTATTCCATGGATGCCCACTATAGCCGCGGTTTCGGCTCAGCTCCCGTCTTTCCGCCGGGTCGAGGTCAGCGCGGCGACGACGCCATGGAGGGTCCGCACCTCCTGCTCGGTCATCTCCATCCGCTCGAAGGCATTGCGCAGGGTGCGGACCATCGAGGGGCGCTTCGCCTCGCTGGTGAAGAAGCCGGTGCGGTCCAGCGCCGCCTCCAGCCGCTCGAAGAAATTCGCCCGCTCGGCCATGGTCGCCGGCCGGGTCGGGCCGGTGTGCAGGAAGCGGTCGGGCGTGCGGTCGCCGGCCTGGAACCATTCATAGCCGATCAGCAGTACCGCCTGCGCCAGGTTGAGCGACGAGAAGGCCGGGTTCAGCGGCACGGTGACCAGCGTCTGGGCCAGGGTCAGGTCGTCGTTGAACAGCCCGGTGCGCTCCGGCCCGAACATCACGCCGACCTTCTGGCCGGCGGCATAGCGCTCGCGCATCTCCCCCGCCGCGACCCGCGGGGTGACGAAGCGCTGGATCATGTCGCGGGTGCGCACCGTGGTGGCGTAGACCGCCTCCAGGTCGGCCACCGCGTCGGCCGTGGTCTCGAAGATCCTGGCGTTGTCGATGACGATGTCGGCACCGGATGCCGCCGCGGTCGCCTTCGGGTTGGGCCAGCCGTCGCGTGGGCTGACCAGACGCAGGTCGGTCAGCCCGCAATTCAGCATCGCCCGCGCACAGGCGCCGATGTTCTCGCCGAGCTGCGGCTGCACCAGGATGACGGCGGGGCCGCCGAGGATGGACTCGCGGGTGGGGTTCTGGCCGGAGGTCATGGGGACATGGTTCGTTCGAGGTGAAGTGATGGGGCGCCCTCCCTAACCCTCCCCCTCTTCGAGGGAGAGGGAACTGCCGCCGCTCTGCGACTCCCTCCCTCCCCCGCGATCGGACCGACCTTCGGTCGGCCGAGAGCGGGGGAGGGCCGGGGAGGGGGCAATCCGGACCGGAGCCCCGCCTATTCCTGCTGTTCCGTCGGCTCCGTCTCGACCTTCACCGGGCCGCCGTCCAGGGCGGTCAGGCGCTTCTTCAGGTCGGAGACGTCGGCGTACAGGCGCTTCAGGCGGGCGAGGCCCTTGTATTGTTCGAAGGCGCGGGCGCGCGGCACGGCGGGATAGCCCATCCACACCGACTTGGGCGGGATGTCCATGCCGACGCCGGAATTGGCGGCGACCACGGCGTCGCTGCCGATCTTGACATGGTCGGCGACGCCGACCTTGCCGGCCAGCACCACGCGGTCGCCGATGATCGTGCTGCCGGCGATGCCGACATGGCCGCACAGCATGCAGTTGGTGCCGACCTGGACGTTGTGGCCGATCTGGACGAGGTTGTCGATCTTGGTGCCGCTGCCGATCCGGGTGGCGGTGACGGTGCCGCGGTCGATGGTGGCGCCGGCCCCGATCTCCACGTCGTCGCCCAGGATCACCGTGCCGATGGAGTTCACCCGGCGGATCAGCACGTTGGTGCCGACGACGCGCCCGGTGGTCTTGGCCGATTCGACGCTGCCCGGCTCGGGCGTGACGAAGCTGAAGCCGTCGTTGCCGACCGCGGCGTTGGGATGGATGATGCAGCGGGCGCCCATCTCGACCCGCTCGCCGATGCGGGCGCCGGGATGCAGCAGGCAGCCCTCGCCGATCACCGCGTCGGCGCCGATGGTGACGTGCGGCAGGACGACGGCGCCGGCGCCGATGCGGGCGCGCGGACCGACATAGGCGAAGGGGGCGATGGAGGCATCGGGCGCGACCACCGCGTCGGGCGCCACATAGGCCTGCGGCGACACCCCCGGTTCGGCATGGACCGGCCGTTCGAAGAGGTCGAGCATTCCGGCCATGGCATAGCGCGGACGCGGCACCACGATGCGGCCCCGGATGCCGTCGGGCACCTCGACCCCTTCGGCGACCACGGCGGCGACCGCCTTGCTGCCGGGCAGCAGCGCCAGCAGATCCTTGTCCATGGCCAGCGCCAGATCCTCCGGCCCCTCCGCCTCCGACGGGTGGACGGCGCGGCGGATCAGGATGGAGCCGTCGCCCTCGATCCGGGCATCCAGCGCGTCGGCGATCGCGGCCAGGGTCAGGGGAAGCTGGGTCAGGGAGGATTGGGTCATGGGTGCGGCACACCGGTATCAGGGACTTCGGATCGCATCGCCGTCCCGCGAAGCCTCTTGAGCGCTGCGGACGGCGCGGCGGACCCTAGCACGGGCGTCCGGCGGATGGCGAGGAGTCAGAAGGCGGCGCCGGCCTGCGCATCGGCCGCCTGCCCGTTCCGCGCCCCCGGCCGCAGCCAGCCCTTGACCCGCTGCTTCACCCGCCGCATCAGCGGCTGGCGCGCCTGGACCGCGTAGTATTTGCGCACCGTCTCCAGGATCTCCCAGGTGCCGGTGAAGCCCATCGGCAGCACCAGCGCGTCGCCGGCCCGGTACTCGCGCGGGCTTCCGCCCTCGGGCGTGATGACGACGCGGCCGGCCAGCAGGACGCAGAACTCGTGATAGGGCCAGTCCGTCATCGCCACGACGCCCGGCGTGCATTGCCACACCCCCGAACGGAAGCGCCCGTAATCGCCCTCGAACAGGTTGCGGTGGATTTCCAGCGGCTGGCCGGAAAGGATGGCGCCGAAGACCGCGGGCTTGCCCACCTCGTCGTCGGCGATGCGGCGGCTGTCGATAGGAACGGGGGTGAAGTCGGGCATCGGCTCTCCCGGTCGGAGGGTGGCAGGTCGGAGGGTGGCAGGTCGGCGCGCGCAGGCCTGAGCCTGCCGGCGCTTGGCGCAACACCCCGCCCGGCCGAAGGTTCCCGGGATCACACGGAATCCCGGCGGGGAAAGTCTCAGCCGCCCAGATTGACGATCTCCACCCGCCGGTTGGCTGCCGCCTTGGGCTGGTCGGGCAGCAGAAGCTCGCGGGCGCCCATGCCGGACGCCTCCAGCCGGTCGCGGCGGATGTGGTGGTGGGTCGCCAGATACTCGACCACGCCCGCCGCCCGCCGCCGCGACAAGGCGAGGTTCGCCGCATCGCCGCCGACCGCATCCGTGTGGCCGACGACGCGGAACCGGGTGCGGCCAGCCGCCGGGTTCGCCATCACCGCCGCCACCTTGTCGAGGATCGCCCGCGATTCCGGCCGGATGCGGGCGGAATTGAAGTCGAACTCGACCCGGAAGGCGGCGCGCAGTTCGGGTGACGGCATCGCCGCCGGACCGGGCAGCGGCGGCACGGTCACCGGCCCCGGCCGTGCCGGCCCGGCTGCTGTTGCTGCTGCGGCGGCGGGCGGCGGGACGGCCGGGCGCCGCATGGCCAGCGGCGGACAGGTCGGATCGGTGGTCCCCAGCAAGGCCGCCTGGATTTCGCATTCGCTCGGGTTCGGCCCCATCGGAATCGCGGGATTGGGCAGGGCCTGGGCAAGCGCCGCCACCGGCAGGATCATCCAGGCGCAAGCACCGAAAAGGCACCCCCATCGCATGGCCGCATTGTTCGGACCGCGGACGGTCGTGGCACATTGCCCGTGGAACAGTCCTGCGTGCATCTGTAGCATCCCGGTCCGTATCTTTCGTATAGGGCGCTTGGGAGGAAACAAGCATGAAATCGCTGAAGGCTCTGCTCGCCGGCATCGCGCTGGCCGCGCTGACGGTCCCGGCCATGGTGGCGGGCGCGGCGAACGCTGCCGACTACAAGGCGGAGTACAGGCTTTCCACCGTTTTGGGCAAGCCCTTCCCCTGGGGCATCGGCGGCGACCGCTGGGCCGAGCTGGTCAAGGAGAAGACCGCCGGCCGCATCAACATCAAGATGTATCCCGGCACCTCGCTGGTGAACGGCGACCAGACCAAGGAATTCACCGCACTGCGCCAGGGCACCATCGATCTGGCGGTTGGGTCGACCATCAACTGGTCGCCGCAGGTGAAGGAACTGAACCTGTTCTCCCTGCCCTTCCTGATGCCCGACCACAAGGCGCTGGACGCCCTGACCCAGGGCGAGGTCGGCAAGAAGCTGTTCGACCTGCTGGCGACCAAGGACGTGGTGCCGCTGGCCTGGGGCGAGAACGGCTTCCGCGAGATCTCCAACTCCAAGCATGCGATCAAGGCGCCGGGCGACCTGAAGGGGCTGAAGATCCGCGTCGTCGGCTCGCCGCTCTACCTCGACACCTTCACCGCGCTGGGCGCCAACCCGACGCAGATGAGCTGGGCCGACGCGCAGCCCGCGCTCTCCACCGGCGCCGTCGACGGGCAGGAGAACCCGCTGACCATCTTCGTCGCCGCCAAGCTGGCGACGCTGGGCCAGAAGCACCTGACGCTGTGGGGCTATGTCGCCGATCCGCTGATCTTCGTGGTCAACAAGGAGGTCTGGAGCAGCTGGTCGAAGGAGGACCAGGAGGCGGTCCGCGCCGCCGCCGTCCAGGCCGCGGCGGAGGAGGTGGCGATCTCCCGCAAGGGCATCACCGCTGCCGACGACAGCCTGCTGAAGGACATCGCCGCCCAGGGCGTCGAGGTGGTGCGGCTGACGCCGGAGCAGCAGAAGGCCTTCCAGACCGCCACCCAGCCGGTCTTCGACAAATGGACCAAGCAGATCGGCCCCGATCTGGTGAAGGCGGCGCAGACCGCCATCGCCGCCGGCAAGTGAGCGGCGTGTTCCGGCGGTAACCGCCGGCTGCAATTTCCAGCCGCACCGATACGGCGCCCGGCCCGTCCGCCGGGCGCCGTTTTTTCATGCTGCAACCGCGCCGGGGCATGATGCGCGTTGCAACGGAATGGAGTACAAACGACCGGTGACGCCGGCCCGTCCGGGTGCGGCGCGACTGGAGGCCGGGTTGCGGGGCGGGCGCGCATGACGTCGGAGATGCTGCTGGCGCTGTTCTGCATCGGCGCCCCCCTGCTGTTCCTGGCGATCCGCCGCGGGCTGCTTCATCGGACGGAGCGCGAGGTCCGCCGCGCCGGCGCCAGGCTGGTTGCCGAACGCGACGCGCTGGAGCGCCAGGCCAACGAGCTGGAGGCGATGCAGGCCGACATCGAGGCGACGAAGGCCAGGCTGGCCGAGCTGTCGACCCACAAGCTGATCCTGACCCGGCGCAACGGCAAGCGCACCGCCTCGTCGCGCCGATTCATCCACGAGATCGGCCGGCCCGAGCCGACCCGCAACCGCTTCGTCTTCCGGCTGGCGATGGCGCCCGGCTTCATCGGCAAGCCCGATGCCAAGGCGGTGGTGCATCCCGACATCTGGCGTTTCGAGAACGAGGCGCAGGTCTGGGCCGCCGACTTCGCCGCCGCCCGGATGCTGACCGGCAGCATCTTCCACGACCGGGTGGGCGTCACCGTCTCCGGCGAAGACACCGTCGAAGACGCAAAGGAGGACGCCATGGCGGAGGCCGCGGCGCCATGACGGCCCTGTGGATGCTGGGGGCGATAACCGGCCTGGGCATCGGCCTGCTGGGCGAACGGATTCTGGGACGCCGGGCCGCACGCCAATCGGCGCGGCTGGCGGCGCTGAACGAGCGGCTGGACGTCTATGCCAACTTCGCCAAGCTCGCCGCCGTCCGCCGTGCCGAGACCGAGGAGACGCTCTCATCCCTGCGCCGCGAGGCGGCGGAGGCGGAAGGCGAGATCGGGGCGCTCCAGACCGCGGCGACCGACGATGCCGCGCTGACAGCGACCGAGTTCCATTGCGTCGACCGCGTCGCCCGGGCCGGCGGCCCGCTGTGGCATGTCGCGGTCGAGGCGCTGGATGCGACCGCCCCCTGGACGGGCGTGCGCCATTATGCCGTCGCCGCCGAAACCGCCGACGAGGCCCGCAAGCGCATCGGCGAACGCCATTCCTCCGCCACCGCCTTCGCCATCGCGCCGGCCGCCCCGCTGGTGCTGCCGGACCGCTGACGGGTGACGTGAAACAGGCCCCGGCTTGGGGCCGGGGCCTGTTTCGTCTCATGGAGGAGATGGGGGCCACCCAGGAAGGCAGCCCCCGCTTCCGTCAGGCGTTGTTCATGCGGTTGTCGATCAGGTCGGTGACGACGCCCGGATCGGCCAGCGTCGAGGTGTCGCCGAGCGCGTCATGCTCGTTGGCGGCGATCTTGCGCAGGATGCGGCGCATGATCTTGCCGGAGCGGGTCTTCGGCAGGCCGGGAGCCCACTGGATCAGGTCGGGCGAGGCGATCGGGCCGATCTCCTTGCGGACCCAGGCGACCAGCTCCTTGCGCAGCTCCTCCGTCGGGGTCTCGCCGGCGTTCAGCGTGACGTAGGCGTAGATGCCCTGGCCCTTCAGGTCGTGCGGATAGCCGACGACCGCGGCCTCGGCGACCTTCGGATGGGCGACCAGCGCGCTTTCGACCTCGGCGGTGCCCATGCGGTGGCCGGACACGTTGATGACGTCGTCGACGCGGCCGGTGATCCAGTAATAGCCGTCGGCGTCGCGGCGGCAGCCGTCACCGGTGAAGTACTTGCCGGCGAAGGTCGAGAAGTAGGTCTGGACGAAGCGCTCGTGGTCGCCGTAGACCGTGCGCATCATGCCCGGCCACGCGTCGGCGATGCAGAGGTTGCCCTCGGTCTCGCCCTCCAGGACCTGGCCCTCGTTGTCGACGACGACCGGCTGGACGCCGAAGAAGGGCTTGGTCGCCGAACCCGGCTTCTGGCCGATGGCGCCGATCAGCGGGGTGATCAGGATGCCGCCGGTCTCGGTCTGCCACCAGGTGTCGACGATCGGGCAGCGGGCGTCGCCGACCACATTGTAGTACCACAGCCACGCTTCCGGGTTGATCGGCTCGCCGACCGAGCCCAGGACGCGCAAGCTGGCGCGCGAGGTCGTCTTCACCGGCCCCTCGCCTTCGCGCATCAGCGACCGGATGGCGGTGGGCGCGGTGTAGAAGATGTTGACCTTGTGCTTGTCGATGACCTGCCAGAAGCGCGAGACGTCCGGATAGGTCGGCACGCCTTCGAACATCAGGGTGGTGGCGCCGTTGGCGAGCGGTCCGTAGACGATGTAGCTGTGACCGGTGACCCAGCCCACGTCGGCCGTGCACCAGTAGACCTCGCCCTGCTTGTAGTCGAAGACATACTCGTGCGTCATCGACGCGTAGACCAGATAGCCGCCGGTGGTGTGCAGCACGCCCTTCGGCTTGCCGGTCGAGCCGGAGGTGTAGAGGATGAACAGCGGATCCTCGGCGCTCATCTCCTCCGGCGGGCAGTCGGCGGAGACGCTCTCCATCTCCTCGTGGTACCAGAGGTCGCGGCCCTCGGTCCAGGCGACGTTGCCGCCGGTGTGCTTGACGACCAGCACATGGCGGACCATCGGGGCGCCGGCCACCGCCTTGTCGGCGTTGGCCTTCAGCGGCACCTTGCGGCCGCCGCGCAGGCCCTCGTCGGAAGTGATGACGAAATGGCTGTCGCAGTCGACGATGCGGTCCTTCAGGCTGTCGGGCGAGAAGCCGCCGAAGACGATCGAATGGATGGCGCCGATGCGGGTGCAGGCCAGCATCGCATAGGCGGCCTCCGGGATCATCGGCAGGTAGATGGTGACGCGGTCGCCCTTCCTGACGCCGTTCTTCTTCAGGACATTGGCGAGGCGGCTGACCTTCTCGTGCAGCTCCTTGTAGGTGATCGCCTTGGAAACGCCGGGGTCGTCGCCTTCGAACAGGATGGCGGTCTGGTCGCCGCGGGTCGCCAGATGGCGGTCGATGCAGTTGGCCGAGACGTTCAGCGTGCCGTCGTGGAACCAGCGGATATGGACGTCGCCGTTGAAATCGACGTCCTTCACCTTGCTGTAGGGCTTGATCCAGTCGATGCGCTTGCCATGCTCGCCCCAGAAGGCCTCGGGGTCGTTGACCGACTGCTCGTACATGCGGGCATAGGCTTCCGCATTCACATGGGCGGTGGCCGCGATTTCCGGCTTGACCGGAAAGAAGCTGTTGTCGGTCATGAGTGCGTTTCCCCGTGGTGCTTCCGATTGGCCGGAAGATGTTGGAGGGCGGTGGGCCGCCGCCCGGAATTGAGCGGCATTATCCACACAAGTTGCGGGACGAACAAGCGAATCGGCCCGCGCCGGCCCCCCGACCAAAGGAGGATTGTATCGCTGATTTTGCAGCGCGAGACTGTTTCTTCCCCAAGCATACCAGGGCACGCAGCCCCCAGGGCGCCATTCCCCCGGCGCTTCCGGCGCGACCATCCGCCGCGCCGCGCCGCAGCATGCTCCATGACCGTCCCGTAACGACCGGTCGCTTGCTTAACCCGACCTTAACCGGGCGGCCACTATAGAATTGCTGCATCACGGTAACGATCATCGGCGCAAGGATCGCAATGCCCAGCACCACCAACGCGGACGATCTGGCTGAAACCGGCAACGGCATCGGCCGCCTGGCCGCCCTGGCCGACCGCACCAGCCTGATGGCCATCGACGCCGCGCTGCGCCTCCTGCCGCGCGACGGAATCCCCGCCCTGTCCGACACGACCTCGGCCGCCGGCATGGCCGACATCGCCCGGCGCATGCTCCAGGCCACCGGCGATTTCCGCGCCGTCATGCAGGAAGCGGCGGAGTAAACACCTCCGCCGCCTTGCCGCTCCCCTATCGGGCCAAGCCTATCCCGCCAGATTCCGAAGCACGAAGTTCAGCACGCCGCCGTTCCGGTAATACTCGACCTCGTCCAGCGTATCGATGCGCAGCAGCAGCGTGTGGTGCTCGACCGTTCCGTCGGCCCGGGTCAGGGTCAGGGCGACATCCTTGCGCGGGCGCAGGTCCTGCTCGATCCCGGCGATGTCGAAGGTCTCCGACCCGTCCAGCTTCAGGTCGGCACGGGTCAACCCGTCCTTGAACTGCAGCGGCAGGATGCCCATCCCGACCAGATTGGAGCGGTGGATGCGCTCGAAGCTCTCAGCGATCACCGCCTTGATGCCCAGCAGCCTGGTGCCCTTGGCCGCCCAGTCGCGGCTCGACCCGGTGCCGTATTCCTTGCCGGCGACCACCACCAGCGGCACGCCCTCGTCGGCGTAGCGCATGGCCGCGGTGTAGATCGGCAGCCGTTCGCCCGACGGGTAATGCTTGGTCTCGCCGCCCTCCACGCCGGGGAGCAGCTCGTTGCGGATGCGGATGTTGGCGAAGGTGCCGCGCATCATCACTTCATGGTTGCCGCGGCGGGCGCCGTAGCTGTTGAAGTCCTGCAGACGCACCTGATGGCTCAGCAGATACTCGCCGGCCGGGCTGGTCCGCTTGATCGAGCCGGCGGGGGAGATGTGGTCGGTGGTGATGGAATCGCCCAGCACCGCCAGCGCGCGGGCGCCGCGCACGTCCGACACCGGGTCGAGAGTCCTGGTCAGGCCGCTGAAGAAGGGCGGCAGCTTCACATAGGTCGAGGCGTCCTGCCACTGGTAGGTCTGGCCCTCCGCCGTGGCGATGGCCTGCCACTGCTCCGGCCCCTTGAAGACATCCGAATAGCGGCTGCGGAACATGTCGGCGGTCAGCGAGGCGTCGATGGCGTCCTGCACCTCGCGGTTGGTCGGCCAGATGTCCTTCAGATAGACCGGCTGCCCGTCGGTGCCGGTGCCGAGCGGCTCCGTCGTCAGGTCAATGTTCAGGTTGCCGGCCAGCGCATAGGCAACGCACAGCGGCGGCGAGGCGAGGTAGTTGGCGCGGGTGTGCGGGTTGACCCGGCCCTCGAAGTTGCGGTTGCCCGACAGCACCGCGCCGACCACGAGGTTGCCGTCCTCCACCGCCGCGGCGATCGGTTCCGGCAGCGGGCCGGAATTGCCGATGCAGGTGGTGCAGCCATAGCCGACGATGTTGAAGCCGAGCCGGTCGAGATAGGGTTGCAGCCCGGCCTTGGCGAGATAGTCGGTGACCACCTGGCTGCCCGGCGCCAGCGAGGTCTTGACCCACGGCTTCTGCGCCAGCCCCTTCTCCACCGCCTTCTTCGCCAGCAGGCCGGCGGCGACCAGCACCGCCGGGTTGGAGGTGTTGGTGCACGACGTGATGGCGGCGATGACGACCGCGCCCTGTTCCAGGCTGTAGCCGGCATCCTTCACCGGAACCGCCTTCTTGGGATCGTCGGCCTTGTAGGCCTCGGCCATGTCCCTGGCGAAGCCCTGGGCGAGGGCCGACAGCGCGACGCGGTCCTGCGGCCGCTTCGGCCCGGCCAGCGACGGCTCCACCGTGCCCATGTCCAGTTCCAGCACGTCGCTGAAGACCGGATCGGGGCTGTCCGGCTCGCGCCACATGCCCTGGGCCTTGGCATAGGCCTCGACCAGCGCGACGCGGCCGGGGTCGCGGCCGGTGAAGGTCAGGTAGCGGATGGTCTCGGCATCGATGGGGAAGATGCCGCAGGTGGCGCCGTACTCGGGCGCCATGTTGCCGATGGTGGCGCGGTCGGGCAGCGTCATGCTGTCCAGCCCCGGCCCGAAGAACTCGACGAACTTGCCGACCACGCCCTTCCTGCGCAGCATCTGGGTGACGGTCAGCACCAGGTCGGTGGCGGTCATGCCCTCCTTCATCCGGCCGGTCAGCTTGAAGCCGATGACCTCGGGGATCAGCATGGAGATCGGCTGCCCCAGCATCGCGGCCTCGGCCTCGATGCCGCCGACGCCCCAGCCCAGCACCGACAGGCCGTTGACCATGGTGGTGTGGCTGTCGGTGCCGACCAGCGTGTCGGGATAGGCCACCGGCCTGCCCGACGGGTCGGCGTCGGTCCACACGACCTGCGAGAGATATTCGGTGTTGACCTGATGGCAGATGCCGGTGCCCGGCGGCACCACGCGGAAATTGTCGAAGGCCTTCTGGCCCCAGCGCAGGAACTCGTAGCGCTCCAGGTTGCGCTCGAACTCCAGGTCGACGTTGCGCTGGAAGGAATCGGCACCGCCGAAATAATCCACCATCACCGAATGGTCGATGACGAGATCCACCGGCACCAGCGGGTTGATCTTCGCCGGATCGCCGCCCAGCGCCGCCATCGCCTCGCGCATCGCCGCCAGATCGCAGACCGCCGGCACGCCAGTGAAGTCCTGCATCAGCACGCGCGCCGGGCGGTAGGCGATCTCACGGTCGGACCGCTTGTCGACCAGCCATTGGGCCACCGCCTTCACGTCGTCGACGGACACGGTGCGCCCGTCCTCGAACCGCAGCAGGTTTTCCAGCAGCACCTTCATCGAGAAGGGCAGCCGCGACAGATCGCCCAGCCCCGCCTGTTCGGCGGCCTTCAGGCTGAAATAGTCGTAGCTCTTGCCGCCCGCACTCAGTGAGCGGCGGGTCTTGAGCGAATCCTGACCGGTGAAGGTGGTCACGGGGAAGCCTCCTTGGCTTTGGGTCGGGCCTCGACACGGGCTCGGCGCTTGGCTGGCGCTTGGAAGAGCGCTTCGGTTACGGTCCGGCGGATGACGGTCCTGCGGACAGGGCCGCCGGCGGAACCCGGATTTCATGCTGCCAAGATGTAGGGCGCCCTCCCGGCAGATCAAACGCAGGGTTCAAAGAAAGCGCAAGCATGGGCATGGACATGAGAGGGTGGCGGACATGGGGATGGGCGGGCAACCGCTGCCGATCATCCTATGCCGTCTCGGCGGTTTCTTTCTTTACTCATATGAACATCAGAGAAAGCTGTTCCGGCATTCATGCCGGCTTCATCGCCACATAGCGGACGAAGCGCAGGCCGTTGCCCAGCACGCGCAGCCGGGCCCACCACAGCGCCAGCTCCCGCTTCAGCGACGCCAGCACCGGCGCCGGTGGGACGGACGCGGTCAGCGTGTCGGCCAGCTTGCGCACGCGGTCGATGATGTGACGGCGGTGCAACTGGGTCAGATCCTCGGAGATGCGCAGGTCGAGGTTGCGTTGGGTCAGTTCGTCGGCCATGCGGGTGGCGGTCCAGGGATAGACCTCCATCGGCTCCTCCTCCCGCCAGCCGTTCCAGGCGTCCCAGGAACCGGGGGCGCCGTCGATCACGTAATCGAACAGCACCATGCCGCCCTTGGGCTTCACGCAGTCGCCGGCACGGTCGAGGAACAGTTCCTTGTCGCGCAGGCGGTGGACGATGCGGTCGGCCATGACGAGGTCGAAGCTGCCGGCCTGGTTGAAATGCTCCGGGTCGTAATGGGCGACCGGCGCCTTCCTGGACAGGCCGAGCGCCTTGGAACGGTCCATCGCCAGCTTCGCCAGCAGCGGCGACGGCTCCAGCCCGGTCACCCAGGTGTCGCAGGTCTCCGCCAGCGCGCGGGCGGTGCCGCCCAGCCCGGCCGACAGGTCCAGCACGCTCTTGGCCGGGTTGAGCCCGAAGGAACGGACCGAATCCACCATCCACGCCGCTTCCTCCGGCCCCGTCATGTCGCGGCCCCACAGAAGCTGGGCACCCTCGCTGCGCGACGGCGACCACACCGGCTCGCCATGGCGGTCGAGCTGCATCAGGGAGAGCCGGTCGAGCTCCGGATCGATCGTGCCGGCCGCCGCATCCGACGGCACCGCCGACGAAGGGGCAGTCAGGGGGGAGGCGGCCGGGGATGGGGACGTGGAGGCGGTGCCGATCGCCTCGAGCGGACGCAACGGGCGCCGATCCGCCGAATTACGCAGGGCCGCCCTGTCGGAAACGCGGGGCAGGCGCGCCAGGTCATACCCTTCCCACCAGGCCGCCAGACGGATGCGCCAGTCGGGATTTCGCCACCGCTCCAAATCATGCGGACTGATCTGCGGAACCACGGCCTGCCCTTTCCAGGTCAAGGGGCGAAACGCGAATCTAGACTTTCGGAGTATGACATCGCCGTCCCACCCCGCAATTTAGAAGTAAGATCCGGCGGTTTGTCTGTCAAGAAACCATTATTTAACGATTTCGACTTTGTTCTCAGCAATTGTCTGCAAATTTTAGGTAGTTTTGTCTCTACAGTGTTATGGGGCGGCCATTGCCGCAATCGGGTGGCCTCCCTATACTCCGGGCACAACCGACTTGAGGGAGAGCCCCGCGTGCCGATCGAAACCGGTGAGTCCGCCGGCAATCCCTGGACCGTGCTGACCAGCACGACCAGGTACGAGAATGCCTGGATGGAGGTGATCGAACACAAGGTTCTGACCCCGAAGGGCGTCCCCGGCATCTACGGCGTCGTCCACCCCCGCAGCATCGCCACCGGCGTGGTCCCCATCCACGAGGACGGGTCGGTGACGCTGGTAGGCCAGTACCGCTTCCCGCTGCAGCAATACAGCTGGGAAATTCCGGAAGGCGGCGGGCGCAAGGGCGTGGAGCCGCAGGAATCCGCCGCGCGCGAACTGCGCGAGGAAACCGGCCTGACGGCGCGGCGCTGGATGCCGCTGATGACCCTGCACCTGTCCAATTGCCTCACCGACGAGGTTGCCCATACCTTCGTCGCCTGGGACCTGGAACAGGGCCTGTCCGCCCCCGACGAGACCGAGGTGCTGGCGGTCCGCCGCGTGCCCTTCGCGGAAGTCATCGACATGGTGATGGCCGGCGCGATCACCGACGCCATGGCGGTCGCCAGCCTGCTGAAGCTGCGGGTGCTGGCGGCGGAAGAGGCGCTGCCCGACGACCTCGCCCGCCGGCTCCGCGTCTGATAGGCTTGCCATCCGGACCGCCCATTCCGGCCCCGCCCACCGTTCCCGGACCCCCATGACCGTTTCTTCCGGCCGTGCAGCCCTCTCCGCCGCCCCCTTCGGCCACGCAGTCGCCATCGATTTCGAGACCGCGAACGAGACCCGCACCAGCGCCTGCTCCATCGGCGTCGCCTGGATCGAGGACGGCCGCGTGACCGCGACGGAAGAGCATCTGATCCGCCCGCGCGAGCTGCGCTTCAATTCCTTCAACAGTGTCATCCACGGCATCCGCGAGGCCGACGTCGTCGACGCTCCCGAATTCCCGGAGGTGTGGGCGGCCTTGCGCGACCGGGTGCAGGGGCGGCTGATCCTGGCCCACAACGCCGCCTTCGATATCAGCGTGCTGCGCCATACCTTGACCGACTACGGCCTGGACTGGCCGGATTGCGACTATCTGTGCACCGTCATGCTGGCCCGGCGCGCCTGGCCGGCGCTGGTCGCGCACAAGCTGAACCATCTGGCCGATTTCCTGGGCATCGCGCTCGACCACCACCATGCCGGCAGCGATGCCGAGGCCTGCGGCCGCATCGCGCTGGCCGCCACGCGCGAGATGGGGCTGGCGGGGTTGGCGGAGATCCCCGGCACCGGCATCAGCTTCGGCCGCATCGCCCCCGGCGGCTACACCCCCTGCAAGGGCGGCAAGGCGCCGCGCCGGCCGCGGGTGGCGGGAGCGGTCTGACCGGCGGGACTGCGGTCCCGGTTCGGCCAGCGGTTCGGCCGCCCAAGCTCAGCCCGCGCTTCCCCCTCCCGCCGGCCTGCGCTAGGCTCCCGCTCCACCGAACGGAGGAGGGGACCGCATGCTGTTCATGTTCCATTGCGTCGACAAGGCCGGTGCCGCCGACATCCGCGCAGCCAACCGCACCGAGCATCTGGCCTATCTGGAGGCCACCGCCGACCGCATCTTCGCCGCCGGCCCGCTGCTGTCCGACGACCAGAGCGGCATGGTCGGCAGCCTGCTGATCGTAGACTGCGCCGATGCCGCCGCAGCCCAGGAGTTCGCCGGCAACGATCCCTACGCCAAGGCCGGCCTGTTCGACAGCGTGACGATCCGGCCCTGGCGCCGCGTCTATCCCAAGGCCTGAGCGGGAGAGCGCAGGCGATGGCATACTGGCTGCTGAAGTCCGAGCCGTTCAAATATTCCTGGGACCGCATGGTCGCCGACGGCCGGACCCACTGGGACGGGGTGCGCAACCACCAGGCGTCCAACAATCTGAAGGCGATGGCGGTGGGCGACCGCGCCTTCTTCTACCACTCCAACGAGGGGCTGGAGATCGTCGGCATCGTCGAGATCGTCCGCACCTACTATCCCGATCCCAGCGACGAGTCCGGCCGTTTCGGCATGGTCGACGTGGCGCCGGTGACGGCGGTGAAGACGCCGGTCACGCTGAAGCAGATCAAGGCCGATCCGCTGTTGGAAACCATGGCCTTGGTCCGCCAGTCGCGCCTGTCCGTCTGTCCGGTCGCCGAGGCGGAATGGGCGCGGGTGTGCGATCTGGCGGGAGTGGCCGTCCCGGCGTGAGTTCCCCGTTCCCGGGGCGGCTCACGCCGCCCTGAGAGTGAAGGCGGCTCACCCCGGAACGGGAATAGGGGCGGCTCACGCCGCGCCGGCACTGGCCATCATGCGGCGCAGGTCGTTGGGGAAGACCGGCTTGTGCAGGAGGCGGAAGCCGCGGCGTTCCGCCTCTTCCTGACGTTCGGGGTTGGTGTCGCCGGTCAGGATGATGCCGGGAACGGTCTCGCCCATCAGGGTCCGGACGGCGGCAACCGCGTCGGGACCGGTGCGCCCCTGCTGGAGCTGGTAGTCGGCAAGCACGATCCGCGGGCGGCGGCCGTCGGCGCGCAGCCGCTCCAGGGCCTGGTCGCCCGATTTGGCTGTCAGCACGTCGTAGCCCCAGCCTTCCAGGATCGCCTTCAGGCCGAGCAGGATGATCGCCTCGTCGTCGATCACCAGCACCATGCCCTTGTCGGTTTCAGCGCCGGAGCCGGACGCCCCGTTGCTTCCCGCCATGGTGACGCCCGCCTTGCCGCCCATCGACTTGCCGCCCATCGCATTGCCGAAAGCGCTGGCGAAGGTGTCGATGGCTCGGCCGCGGTCATTGGCGGCGGCACTGTTGGCGGCGGCGGAACGGAGGGCCAGCGTCGCCGCGGCTGCCGCCGTGCCCCTGCCGGAACCGGAGCGGGAAGCGCCCAGGATCACCCGCGGCATCTCCACCGCGAAGACCGAGCCCTTGCCTTCCCACGACCGCACCGTCACCGCATGGCCGAGCAGCCGCGACAGCCGCTCGACGATCGCCAGCCCGAGGCCGAGGCCGCGCTCGCTGCGTTCGCCCAGCTGGGTGAACTCCTCGAAGATGTCTTCCAGCCGGTCGGCGGGGATGCCGGCGCCAGTGTCCCACACCTCCACCCGCATGCCCGACGGCGTGCGGCGGCAGCCCAGCAGCACCTTGCCGCTGGCGGTGTAGCGCAGCGCGTTCTCCATCAGATTGCGCAGGATGCGCTCCAGATGGGCCGGGTCGGTGCGCACCCAGGCACGGGTCGGCACGGCGCGCAGCTCCAGCCCCTTCTGGGCGGCGCGCGGACCGTATTCGGCGACCAGCCGGCCGAGCATCTGGTTCAGCCTGACCTCGACGGGGGCGACGGCGATCTTGCCGGATTCCAGCCGCGACATGTCGAGCAGGCTGTCCAGCAACCCCTTCAGCGTGTCCAGCCCCTGGCGGATGTTGTCCAGCATCGGCAGGGCGGCATGGCCCTGCATGCGGTCGCCCAGCGCCGCGGTGAAGAGGTAGAGCGACTGGACCGGCTGGCGCAGGTCGTGGCTGGCCGCGGCCAGGAACTTGGACTTGCCTTCGTTGGCGCGGTCGGCCTCCTCGCGCGCACGGTGCAGCTCGGCCTCGGACCGCTTGCGGTCGGTGACCTCGACCGCGGCACAGGTGACGCCTTCCACCCGGCCCGCCGGGTCGCGCAGCGGGTCGACCGTCAGGTCGAAGAAGCGGTCCTCGCCCTTGCAGCGGATCCGCACCTCCTCCCGCGCGCCGACACCGCTTTCCAGCACCCGGCGCTTCAGCGCCATCAGGCTTTCGGCGTCCTCGCGCCGGTCGGACAGGTCGGTGTCGGTCCGGCCGATCAGCGCCGCCGGCGCCACGCCCAGCCATTCGGAATGGGCCCAGCTGTAGCGCAGGTCGCGGTCCTGGTTGAACACCACGACGCCGGAGTTGCGCAGCCCGGTCCGCACACGCTCCTCGGCGATGCGCAGGGCCTCTTCGGTGCGCTTGCGCTCGGTGATGTCGATGCCGGTCGCGATCAGGTGGGTGACATGGCCGTCGGCATCGACCATCGGCGTCAGGTTGACGTCCACCGTCATCTCGCGCCCGTCCGCCATGCGGAGGCCGGAGTCGAACCGCGAGGCCCGCCCGCCTGCTCCGAGCGCCAGCGCGTTGCGCAGCCGTTCACGCCCGGCCTCGTCGAAGGACAGCCAGCAGATCTCGTCGAAGGGACGGCCGACGATGCGGGCGGCCGGCAGGCCGGCGGCGTCGGCCGCGGCGCGGTTGACCTGGGCCACCGCCCCGTCCGGGGTCAGCACGCCAACATAGGCCGGCAGCGCGTCCAGCACGGCGCGGATGTGGCATTCGGACCGGCGCAGCGCCGCCTCGCGCGCTTCCAGCCGGTCGGCCATCGCGTCGAAGGCGTGGCCGAGCTGGCCGATCTCCGACGAGCGGTCGGACAGCTTGACCCGGCTGGCGGTCTTGCCGTCGCTCCAGTCGCGGGCGGCGCGGACCAGCGCGTCGACCGGGCGGCGGATGAACAGGGTGCCGCCGATCCAGGCGGCGGCGGCGGCGACCAGGAATCCCGACAGCGTCATCAGCAGCCCGTCGCGGGTGGCGCGGTCGACCGCGCCCATGGCGGCGCCGCGGTCGACACCGACGCTGATGAACAGGTCGCGGATGCCGGCCGACGGCGGCGAATAGGCCAGGATGCGCGACACGCCGTCCAGGCCGGGCATCGTCTTCGCCCCCGCATCCCTCGTCGACAGCAGGGGGAGATAATTGTCCGGCAGCCGTTCGCCGGCCCGGCCCGGCCCGCCCGGCAGCTTGACCAGGATGGTGCCGGAGCGGTCGGCGACGGTCAGGGTCGCATTCTCCGGCATCGGGCGGGATGCGAAGGTGGCGGTGAGCCAGGACACGTCCAGCGACAGCGCGACGACGCCGGTCCGCTTCCCCTCCATGTTGGTGTAGGGGATGGCGACCGGCAGTTCGCCGCCGCCGCCGGAATGGGTGATCGTCCATTCGCCGACGGCGAAGCGGTTCTGCGCCATCGCCCGGCGGAAATGGGGCTGGGCGGACAGCGAGGCGCCGATGCGCGACGGGTCGGCGCTGCACAGGATCCGCCCTTCGGTATCGGTGACCGACATGCTGCGGTAGTTGCTGGAGCGGACGGACAGCCGTTCGAGATAGGTCTGGCAGCGCTCGACCTCGCCGCGGCGCAGGAAATGCGCCTCGGTCACCGCGGTGACCATCAGCCGGGCGCTGTCGATGATGCGGGCATGCTCGCTTTCCACTTGGTGCAGCAGCCGCTCCGCCTGGCTGGTCACGTCCGCCTCACGCTCCGACCGCTGCTCGAGCACGCTGTAGACCTGGATGCCGATCGCCGGCAGCACCGCGAGCAGGACCAGGATGAAGAGGCGTGCCAGTAGGGTCATGACGCAGACAAGGCTCCCACCGCAAAGCCGACCGGATGGATCGCCAGGTAGGCCCACCGTGCCGCTGCGGCCATCGTTAGCGCACTTATGGTTAAGAGCCGGTTAATTCAGGAAACAACCGGATGAGGAAGCCATGCCGACACTATCCGAAGGCAAACAACAGCCCCAACAATGAAGCGGATCTATTCGGCATTTTCATCAAATTTTGAAGCATACCCCCAAGGAAGCCACATTGATCGAAAGGAGTATGCCCTTGCAGGGGGCTTGATCCCCTCCGCTACCGCCGAGGAGACCCGGCCCTTGATTTCCAAAGTGGGGGAAGGCGACGGAGACGAGACCCTCCATGACCTGAAGTTCGGGCGGAGGATTGCGGCGCGGGAACAGCGCTCCCCATGGCCTGTTGGAAGCTTGCCCCGTTGAAAGCCTGCCATGACCCAACCCTTCCTGCTCCCCCCGCTCCTCACCACGCCCCGGGACACGCCGCGCCGCGTGGGGGTGGAACTCGAATTCGCCGACCTGGACGCGCCATCGGCCGCGGCCTGCGTGCGCGAATTGTTCGGAGGGACGGTCATCGTCGAAAACCCGCACCGCTGCCTCGTGGCGGGCACCCGGCTCGGCGACTTCACGGTGGAGCTGGACATGCGCTCCGCCCATCCCGGAAAGGGGGGATCGAAGGTCCTCGATCCGCTGCGTCCGCTCTGGGGGAACATCGGCAGCCTCGTCATGCCGTTCGAGATCGCAACCCCGCCGGTGACGATCGACCGGCTGCCGGACCTGGAGGCTCTCGTCTCCTGCCTGCGCGGCCGCGGCGCGGCGGGGACGGAGGCCAGCCCGCTGTTCGCCTTCGGCCTGCACTTCAACCCCGAGGTGGCGCGGACCGACGGCGACTACGTGCTCGACCACCTGAAGGCCTTCCTGCTGCTGGCGCCCTGGCTGCGACGGGAGATCCGCGTCGACCCGACCCGGCGCCTGTCCGGCTTCATCGCGTCCTTTCCGCTGCCCTACGCCGCCAAGGTCACCGATCCCGGCTACCGCCCCGGCCTGGGAACGCTGATCGACGATTACCTGGCCGACAACCCGACCCGGAACCGCGAGCTGGACCTGTGCCCGCTGTTCGCCCATCTCGACCGCGACCGGCTGGCCGCGGCGCTGGAGGATCCGCATGTGCGGTCGCGCCCGACCTTCCATTACCGGCTGCCCAACGCCCGGCTGAGCGATCCCGGCTGGTCGCTCGCCGCCGACTGGAACCGCTGGGTGGCGGTGGAGCGGCTGGCGGCCGACCGGCCGCTGCTGGACCGGCTCGGCGCCGCCTATCGCGAGGCGGCGGATGGGCCGGGGCTGGCGGCGTGGCCGGAGCGGATCGACGCCTTCCTGGCGGAGAGTCCCGATATCGGGGGCGGCATCCGGGGCGATACGCCGGCGTCCGGCGCCGCGGACGGCCCGGTACGGCAGGCGGTCTGAGGGAGGCGTCATGGCCGCGACAATCGGCAGAGCCGGATCCCGGTCCCGGCCGCTGGTCGGCATCACCGCCTCGGTCCATGGCAGCCGCATCGCCGCCATGGCCAACCGGCTGGCGCTGTGGCGGGCCGGCGCGGCGTCGGTCCGCATCACGGTCGACGCGCCTTTCCCCATCGAGCGGCTGGACGCGCTGGTGGTGGGCGGCGGCGACGACATCGACGCCTCGCTCTACGGCGAGTCCGCCCGGCCGCACATCCGCATCGATCCCGACCGCGACCGGCTGGAACTGCTGGCGCTCGATCGCGCGGCCCGGCTGGGGCTGCCGGTGCTGGGCATCTGCCGCGGATCGCAGATGATCAACGTCCACCGCGGCGGCTCGCTGCACGTCGACATCCACGAGGTGTACGAAGAGGCGCCGCACATGCGCACCGTCCTGCCGCGCAAGCGCATCCGGATCGAGCCTGACAGCCGGCTCTACCGCATCCTCGGCATTGCCGAATGCCGGGTGAACGCCCTGCATCACCAGTCGGTGGACCGCGTCGGCGACGGGCTGCGGGTCGTCGCCCGCGAGCGTGCCGGCATCGTCCAGGGCATCGAGGCTCCGGCCGAACCCTTCCTGATCGGCGTACAGTGGCACCCGGAATATCTGATCGCCGACAGCCGGCAACAGGCCCTGTTCCGCCGGCTGGTCGTCACGGCCATGGGCGAAGCTCCGCTGGACGAGATCGCCGGGGTCGCGCCCGCGCAATAGGGAGGCGGGTGGCATTGGCGGTCGGGCGCCAGAAGCAAAGCGAAGCGAAGCAAAGCGGGCGCCGCCGGAGGGATGGCTCCGGCGACGCCCGCATGGTCGGTCCCCCGGGGGAACGGCCCCCGAGGGATGGCAGTGAAGGGGATGGCAACCGAGCTGCCGTCAGTTGCTGCCGGCCGGGCCGCAGTTCGGGGTGCCCGGCGGGCAATGGGTTCCGGTCGCGCTCTGGTTGTCACGCGGGATATTGCTGCCGGTGTTGTTGCCCATGCCCGACGGCGCGGTGGTCACGCCCGGCGTCGAGGAGCCCGACATGCTGCCGCCGGTGGTGCCGCCGGTCGAGCCGGAGGTGCCCGGAGCGCTCAGCGGACCGCCGGACGTCGAACCGGCCGACGGCGAGGTGGTGGCGCCCGGCGCGGTGCGGACGATGCCATCCGGTCCGGTGTAGCTGGTTCCGTCGGCAGCACCCTGCGGAGCCGTCTGGGCCATGGCCGAGCCGGCCATCAGGAAAACCGCCGAAACCACGCCGATCATCAGGTTACGCATCCTCGAACTCCTTCATGGTGGCGACGCCTCGCGAACGGGCGTCATTGGGACCGGGGCGGATGCCGGGCCAGGGATGGCCGATCTGGCAACCCCGACTTGGCAACCGCCTCTTTCACCGGGTTCAACAGTGTGAACCGGCCATGGTTTCGGGCTGCGCGGTCGCTTTTTTCAGGATTCGGCGGCAAAGGCGTTCCATCGCCGGATCCTTCGGCGTGACCCCGACGCCCTGGCCGCGTCAGGGGAACAACCGGTTCCGACAGGGGTTCAAGCCGCGAGACGGACGGACTTTCCCGATCTGCCCGTCCGCCAGACACCACGCCCGGCCCCCACATGAAGCCAGATCCTTCCGCCCTCCCCTTCCGCTTCCCGCCCCGCCTGTCCCCAGCCTCTCCGGAACGGGCCTCTCGCGAACGGGCGGCGCCATCCCGGGGCGGGCCGGTGCTGCGCCCCGGCGACACCTGCTGGCGGATCGAGCGGGCCGGACGGGTCGCGGTCCTGGTCGACGGGGCCGACTATTTCGTCGCCGCCCGCACCGCGATGGAAAAGGCGCGGCAGTCGATCCTGCTGGTCGGCTGGGACATCGACCCGCGCATGCGGCTCGACCCCGAAGGGTCGGAGACGCTCGGCCCCTTCCTGACCCGGCTGATGCGCTCGCGGCCCGGCCTGCATGTGCGGGCGCTGAAGTGGGAGATGCCCTTTCCCATCGCGCTCGACCACCCGCATGAACCGCTGGAGCGCTGGAACCGCGGCACCGGCCACCGGCTGAACGCCCGGCTGGACGACGAGCTGCCGGTCGGCGCCGCCCAGCACCAGAAGCTGCTGGTGATCGACGACGCGCTGGCCTTCTGCGGCGGCATCGACTTCTCCTTCGACCGCTGGGACACTTCGGAACACCGCGACGACGATCCGCGCCGGGTCTGCCTCGACGGACAGCCCTACGGCCCCCGCCACGACGTCATGATGATGGTCGACGGCGATGCCGCCGCCGCGCTCGCCGAACTGGCGCGGGAGCGCTGGCACCGGGCCACCGGCGAGGCTCTGGCTCCCTGCCCGCCTTCCGGCAGCGACCCGTGGCCCGACTGCCCGTTGCCGGACTGCGCCCATCCGGTGCTGACCGACGCACGGGTCGGGGTGTCGCGCACCGTGCCGCCCGCCCAAGGCCGTCCGGCGATCCGCGAGAGCGAGGCGCTGACCTTCGCCGCCATCGCGGCGGCCGAGCGCACCATCTATCTGGAGAACCAGTATTTCGCCTCCGCCCGCATCGCCGACGCCCTGGCCGGCCGGTTGGCCGAGCCGGACGGGCCGGAGGTGGTGCTGGTGGTGTCGAAGGAAAGCCCGAACTGGTTCGACCGCATGGCGATGGACACGCCGCGCTCGGTCGCGCTGCGCTGCCTGCGCGAGGCCGACCGCTTCGGCCGGCTGCGCACCATGACCCCGGTCACCGACTCCGGCGCGCCGATCATCGTCCATTCCAAGGTGATCGCGGTCGACGGCCGGCTGCTGCGCATCGGCTCGTCCAACCTGAACAACCGCTCGATGGGCTACGACAGCGAATGCGACCTGACCATCGAGGCGCCGGGCGAGGATGGCCCGGACAAGGACGGGCCGGCCCGCCGGGACGTGGCTGATGCCGCAAGGGATATCATCGTCGGCGTGCGCAATCGCCTGCTGGCCGAGCATATGGGCGTCGACCAGGATCTGCTGAATGCGGCGGTGTGGGAAACCGGCAGCCTGATCGCCGCGATCGACCGTCTGCGCAAGACCGCCGGCCGCCGGTTGGTCGATCTGCCGGCCGACGACCCAAGCCTGACCGAGCAGGCCTTCGCCGCCCTGCGCATCGCCGATCCCGGCAACCCCGGCGAAGCCTGGGCCCCCTGGAAACGGCTGCCGCCAGCGCCGCGCTCCGGCCTGCGCGCGGCTGCCGCGGCGCTGCTGGTGATTGGCGTGGCGGCGGGGATCTGGGGCGTGGCCGGGGCGGCGCGCAACGGTGCGCGCCGGCGATAGGGCCGGCGCGCCTGTTTTGACGGCTCTGTATTCAGCGGGTCCCTATTCAGCGGGTCTGGGCCACCGTGCCGTCGTCGGAGATGACGATCTCCACCCGGCGGTTCTGCTGGCGGCCGGCATCGTTGCCGTTGGACGCGACGGGCTGCGCCTCGCCCATGCCCTGGGTGACGATGCGCGACGGCGGGACGCCGCGGGCGGACAGGGCGTCGCGGACGGATTGGGCCCGCGCCTCCGACAGGCGCAGGTTGGCCGCGTCGTTGCCGGTGTCGTCGGTGTGGCCCTCGATCCGCACCGTGCGGGCGGGATGAGCCTGCAGGAACCGGGCGAGGCGGTCGATGCGCTCATGGGCGCCGGGGGTCAGTTCCGCCCGGCCGGTGGAGAACAGGATGTCGCCCAGCGTCATCACCAGGCCGCGCTCGGTCCGCTGGGCCTGGAGCTCGCGCAGCTGCTGTTCCAGCGCGGTGTTGCGGGCCTGGAGGCGGTAGCTGTCGGCATTGGCGACCACCGTCTGGGCCCCCTTCACCCCGGCCGTCTCCTGCGCGATCTGGACGCGGCGGCTGGCGATATAGGCCTGATGGTCGATCTCGGCGGCGGCGGCGCCCTGGACGCGCATCGCCTCGGCCCGGCGCAGCGCCTGTTCGGCGTCGCGCAGCTGCAGCGGGGCGTTGCCGGCGACCTGCGGGTTGGCGGCGGCAAGGCTGTAGTCCTGGCGCGCCTGGGTCAGGGCGGCACTGTCGGTCGGCTGGGTGGCGCAACCGGCGAGCCCGAGCCCGAGGCCGGCGAGAACCAGCAGGTTGCGGGTGGTGAACGGCGTCATTGGCGCATCTCCGGATAGCTGTAGCCCCAGGCGTTGCCGGTGCCGGCACCGGGGGAACCGGCCGGAGCCGGCGGGACGGCGGCCGGGGCGCCATAGCTGGAACCGCTCGGGCCTGAACCGCTCGGGCTGCCGCCCGGCGCCGGCAGCGTGCCCAGCGTCGAGCCGCCGGCAGAGGACCCGCTGTGGACGGGCGCGCTGCCGGGCGCCATGGCCGATTGCGGCGCGGCCGGGGTGGCCGACCGGCGCACCGCCGTCGCGGCCTGCTGGGTCACCGCGCGCTGCGACGTCACCGTCGCCAGTTCGGCATCGACGCGGGCCTCGTCGGCCAGCCGGCGGGCACGGGTGCGCTCGTCGGCGCGCATGGCCTCGTCGGCGGCGGCCAGCTTGTCGCGGGCGCTCTGCAGCGCCACCGGGGCGTATTGCAGGGCGTTGGCGCGCTCGGCCTCCTGCACCGCCTGGGAGGCGGCGCCGAGCTGGGCGGTGGGGGGCGGCACGCTGCCGGCGCAGGCGGCCATGCCGAGCGCGGCGGACAGCACGGCGGCGGCTCGCCATCGGGTCGTCGTTGCGGGGATGCGGGTCATCGCGTTGGATCCTTATCGGAAACGGCGGCACGCCGGATGGGTCCAGGCCGGAAGGCCATGCCCGTTCGGGTGGTTCGTGGCTCCAACGCTCGGGGGCGGGCCAAGGTTCCAGGCCGGCTCATCCCCCGCCGCGCAAAGCCGCGTCCTTCGCCAGACGGCTGGCGCGGCGGTGGCGGACCAGCCGCAGCACATAGGCGGCCAGCAGCAGGATGAACAGCGCCAGCGCCCCCGGCACCATCCAGTCGGCGATCCAGGGAAAGCCCACCCGCACCAGATAGCCGGTGGTGGCGAGCACCAGGGACCATAGCGCCGCCCCCGTCGCCGCATAGACCAGGAACACCGCCACCGGCAGCCCGCAGGCCCCGGCGGGGACCGAGATCAGGGTGCGCAATCCCGGCAGCGGCTGGCACAGCAGGACGGCGACGCCGCCTCGGCGCGCGAACCATTCGGTGGCGCGGTGGACCTGCTCCGGCTTCACGGTCAGCCAATGGCCATGGCGGCGCAGGAAGGCCTCGAAGCGCTCGCGCCCCATCCAGTGGGCCGGCAGATACCACACCAGCTCCCCCACCGCGGAGCCGAGCCCGGCGGCCAGCGCCACCAGCAGCAGGTTGAACTCGCCCGTCGCGGCTCCCATGCCGGCCAGCGGGATCACCGTCTCCGCCGGCACCGGCGGCAGCACGCGGGCCAGCACCAGCATCAGGAAGATGCCGGGATAGCCGAACTGCTGGACGATCTGGACGATCCATTCGGTCATGGGGGCACGGCCATCGGGTTGACGGGGCGGAAGGGCGAGATACCGTGAACCGCGCCACCCGCACAGGCGTTCCGCCTTCTTCTCGACTGACGTCCCCATGCTTGACTGTCGTCAAGGCGGCGATCCTTCGCCTACGGTTGAATGGGACCATCATGACCGCATCCCTCGCCCTCGCCGCCGCCCTGCTGTTCCTCAGCCACGCCCTGCCGTCCTGGCCGGGCTTGCGGCCCGCCCTGATCGCGCGGCTCGGCCGCGGCGGCTTCGCCGCCCTCCATTCCGCCGGTTCGCTGGCGACGCTGGCCCTGTTCGTTCTGGCCTACCGCGCGGCGGACGGCGGCGAGGTCCTGTTCACCCCCGCCGGCTGGGCGGCGCCGCTGGTGGTGCTGGCGATGCCGCTGGTCTTCCTGCTGCTGGTCGCCCGCATCACCACCCGCTTCGGCAGCCAGGATGCGCCCGACCCGCCGCGGGGGATCTACCGCCTCACCCGCGCGCCGGGCAGCCTGGCTCTGCTGCTGTGGGCGCTGGTCCATCTGAACGCCACCGGCGACGGCCGGCGGGTGCTGCTGTTCGGCACCATGGCCGCCATCGCCCTGTTCGCGCTGGTCAAGAACGAGGTCGTGCTGCGCCGCGGCCCGGCCGGCCGCGCCTTCCGGGATCGGACGTCGCTGCTGCCGCTCGCCGGGCCGCAGGGGCTGCGGGACACGGCGGCGGGACTGGCGGAGATGGGGCCGGCGCGGCTGGCCGGCGGGCTGGCGGCCTATGGCGCCATGCTTGCGGCGCATCCCTGGCTGTTCGGCGTGGATCCCCTCTATTGGGTAGGTTGAGCGTGACGGTCGAACGGCGCATGTGTTGAAGCGGGACGGGAATACCGCGCCCTTCCCGACCACGCGCCCTGCAGAACCGCCCCCCGCAAAACCGCGTCAGGAATCCCCGCATGAAAATCCGCGAGATCATGACCCGCGACGTGCAGACGGTACGGCCCGACGACAGCATCCGCCGCGCCGCGCAATTGATGGACCAGTTGAACGTCGGCATCCTGCCGGTCTGCGACGGACGGGATCTGGTCGGGGTGGTGACCGACCGCGACATCACCGTCCGCGCCATCTCGGCCGGAAAGCAGCCCGACCGCTGCAAGGTGGCCGAGGTGATGACCGCCAACCCGCGCTACTGCTACGAGGACGACCCGGTCGGCAGCGTGACCCAGCTGATGGCCGGCCAGCAGATCCGGCGGGTGCCGGTGGTGGACCGCAACGACCGGCTGACCGGCATCGTCTCGCTCGGCGACCTCGCCACCGAGGCGAAGAACGACCGCGCGGTCCACGACACACTGGAGCGGATCTCCTCCCCCTCCCAGCCGGACCGCATCCTGCCGGGCCGGTGACCTCAAGCAAGGGAACCTACCATCATGGAACACACACCGGGTCCGGACGACCCGCGGGTCCGTGAACGGGCCTACCAGCTCTGGGAACAGGAGGGGCGGCCCGACGACCGCCATCTCGACCATTGGGCGCAGGCCGTCCGCGACATCGAGGAGGAGGACCGGCGCAACGGCGGCGGCCCGCGCGTCACCGGCCCCGACGCCGGGCTCGCCGTCCCCGACGATGCCGCCGCCCGCAACCAGCGGGAGGCGGCGCAGCATCTGGGCCAGTCGGCGCTGCCGTCGGACGGTTGAACCAAACCGGGAGCGGTCACCCGGAAGCGGTCACTCGACGGTGACGCTGACCGCTTCCGTGCCCTTTTCGGTCTGGCGGACGGTCATGCGCACGCGCTGGCCGTCGTCCAGGCCGCGCAGGCCGGCGCTTTCCAGCGCCCGGGCCGGGACGAACACGTCACGTCCGCCGCCGTCGGGCTGGACGAAGCCGAAGCCCTTGCCGCCGTTGAACCATTTCACCGTGCCGGCCAGCTGGCTGGTCGGGCCGCCGGCATCCTGACGGCGCGGGCCGCGGTCCTGGCCACGGTCCTGGAATCCACGATTGCCCGGACCGCGGTCGCCGCCACGATCGTTGCCTCGATCGCCGAAGCCGCGGTCGCGCGGACCGCCGGCATCCCGGCGCGGGCCGTAGTTGCGGTCGCCGCCCCGATCATTGCCACGATCGCCAAAACCGCGGTCCCCGCCGCGATCCCCGCCGCGATCGCCAAAACCGCCACGGGCGGCCGGGCGGGCCGGCACGGCGGTGGACAGGTCGACGGAATGCAGGACGCTGACCTGCTGGCCCTTGCGGTCCTCCACGAGGTCGACGACGACGGTGGCGCCGTCCGGCAGCGTGGCGTGCCCGGCCGGCACGACGATGGAGGCCGGGATCAGGGCGTCCTTGCCGTTCCCCCCGACCGTGACGAAGCCGTAGCCCCGTTCCGGGCTGAACCATTTGACGGTCGCCGTCACCTGGGTGGCGATGACGTTGGGCTGGCGGTAGACGTGGCTGCGGGGCGGCTGATTGTGCATGGGAAACGCGAACTCCGACGAACAGAAGCGGCGCCCGTGCCGGTCCGATCGCGGACCGGCGGACGCCAACCTCTGACACATCGCCCGTCCTGGCGCTCTTGGCAAGTCGGGACCGCTCCGAATGCCCGGGAAGGGCCGTGAAATCTTGGGTGACCTCCGTCAGCCCATCAGGCGGTCCATCAGGCGGTCGGGCACCGGCGGCGGCTCGCGCGGCGGAACCGGGATGGGGGCCGGCGGCTCGCCCAGCGGCGGACGCGACGGGTCGCCAGGCACCGGCAGCGGCTCGCCGGGCATCGGCGGGATGGAGGGGTCGCGCGGCGGCGACGGCGGATAGGGACCGAGGCGGTGGACGGCACGATCATGCATGCGCGGCATCCTTGCAAGATGGAACCGATGGGGGGATTTGCCGGGTAGGATCGCCGGCCGGGCCGGACCGTCAGTCGCTCCGGCCGGCGGGGGCGGCCCCGGACAGGCGGCGGGCGTCGTTCAGGCTGTCCATGCAGCGGGCCTCGTCGCCGTCGCGGGCGGCGGCGCGGGCGGCGGTGACCAGCGAGTCCAGCTGGGCGTTGCGCGCCGCCTGCCCCATCGCGCCGTCGGCGGCGCCGGAGCCGCCGGGCGCACTGTCCGGCGCCGCCCGCGAGGAGGCCTGCGGCCCGACCGACGGAGCGGTCGGCATGTTGCTGCCGATGGCCGGCGGTTCGATCACCGAGCGGTCGCCGACCGACGGCGGCGCCACCATGCCGCCGGACCGGGCCAGATCCTCGCTGCCGGCGCCGCCGGTGCCCCCGGTGCCGGTCCCCTGCTCGTCGCGCGGGGTGGAGCCGGACAGGCCCGGCGGCGCCGTGCCGGGAACGGCCACCGGCGGCGGCTGGGTCGACAAACCAAGGTCGGCGGCGAACTGCTCCACCATCGCGGCGCAGCCGGCCGACGTCGCGGTTTGCGCCGCCGCCGGATGGGCGGCGAGAAGCCCGGCGGCCGCGGCGAGCGCGACGGGTCCGAGCCGCATGAGAGATGTCCGCATCGGTCGCGTCCTCTTCGGTTGTCTTGAGCCACAGGCGGCCATGCCCCATGGGGGCATCCTTCAAGCCTGCCCCCTGGGGGCATCCTTCACCGGAATAAACGGCCCGCATCCGGGCGGGTTCCGCCGGATAGCGGAAGGTGGGGGTGGAAGGTCGGCCCGGCCATGCAGCCTGCACATTTCGCAGGCAGTCGTCGGGGGCTGTAGAGTGCGGCTCCCGATCCTCAACCAACGGTCTCCGTTTCCATCATGATCGCCAACATTGCCGCGCTGGGCGCGGCGCTGTGCTGGGCCGCCGGCGGCCTGATCGCCATCGGGCCGGTGCGCGTGCTCGGCTCCATCGCCTTCAACCGCCTGCGCCTGACCATCGTCGCCGCGGCGCTGCTGGTCGCCACCACGCTGCTGGGCGGCTGGGAGACGCTGGATGCCGGCGCCGTTCTGACGCTGGCCCTGTCGGGCGCGGCCGGCATCGTGATGGGCGACATGGCGCTGTTCTGGTCGCTGAGCCGCCTCGGCCCGCGCCGCAACGTGGTGATCTACGCCGCGAACGCGCCGCTGACCGCCCTGCTCGGCTACGGGCTGCTTGGCGAGGCGCTGGGGCCGTGGACGGCGCTGGGCATCGCGCTGGTGACGCTGGGGGTGATGCTGGCGGTGGCCCTGCGTTCGGGCTCGACCCACAATTGGGAATCGGTGCAGGGCAGCCTGCTGGCCGGGGTCGGCGTCTGCCTGGTGGCGGCGATGGCCCAGGCGGTGGGGTCGGTGATCGCCAAGCCGGTGATGGCTGCCGGTGCCGATCCGATCGCCTCGGCCACCGTGCGGGTGACGACCGCGGCACTGATGTTCACCGCCATCGGCATGCTGATGACGATGCGCAACGGCGGTGCGGCAGCGGCGGCCGGCCTGTTCCGCCTGCCGCCCGGCCTGACGCCGAAGCTGACGCTGCAGGTCGCCGGCAACGGGCTGCTGGGCGTCGGGCTGGGGATGACGCTGCTGCTGGTCGGGCTCGCCCACGGCAATGCCGGCGTGGTCGCCACCCTGTCTGCGCTGAGCCCGGTGCTGATCCTGCCGATGATGTGGCTGTTGACCGGACAGCGCCCGTCGCTGGGGGCCTGGGCCGGCGCGGCGGTCGCCGTGGCCGGCGTCGCCCTCATCGTCAACCGGTGACGCTCAGGCGGTGACGGTCAGGCGCTGATCGGCCGGCGCCCGCCTCACCGCACCGTCTCGACCGCCACGCCCAGGGTCGGCAGCGCTGCCCGGAGTGCGGCGGCAGCGCGGTCGGAGGCCTCGCGCAGCTGCGCCTTCAGCGCCGGCGCGTCCGACCGCTCCTGTTCGCAGGCGTGCTGGACCTTGCGGGCGAGGCCCGACAGTTCCATGAGCCCGACATTGCCGGCCAGCGACACCATGGCATGGGCGTCGGCCGCCGCCGCCTTCGCCGTCTCCGCCGTGTCGACGCGGTCGACGCGCAGAGCCAGCTCCGCAAGCGTACCGGTGACGAAGCGGGGCAGCGCATCGGCCCCCAGCGTGTCGGCCAGCATGTCCAGCGCGGCGCGGTTCAGCACCGGCACGCCGTCGGAAGCCGGAACCGCCGCCTTCGATGTCTCCGCCGGGAGCGGAGAGTCGGATGGAAGCTCGGAATCGAGCTCCGCCCCGGCGGCGAGCCAGCGGTCGACCGCCGACAGCAGGGTGTCGCGTTCGATCGGCTTGGTCACATGGTCGTTCATGCCGACATCCAGGCAAAGCTGCAGCTGATCGGTCAGCGCATTGGCGGTCAGCGCGATGATGGGCACGGCCCCCCGCCGCCCGCCGAGCCGGCGGATCGCCGCGGTCGCCTGCAGCCCGTCCATGCGCGGCATCTGCATGTCCATCAGGATCAGATCGAAATCGCCGCCGCGCACCGCCTCCACCGCCAGCTCGCCGTCCTCCGCCACCTCCACCGTGTGGCCGGCCTTGCACAGAATGGACGAGGTGACGATCTGGTTCATCGGCACGTCCTCCGCCAGCAGGATGCGCGCACCGCGCCGCGGGGCGGCTTCCGTCCTGTCGGCGGCGGGGGCGACCACGGCCGGCGCCACCGGCAGCGGCAGCTCGAACCAGAAGGTGCTGCCGATGCGGAGGCTGCTCTGCACGCCGATCCGCCCGCCCATCAGTTCCGCCAGCTGCTTGGAGATGATCAGCCCCAGCCCGGTGCCGCCATAGCGCCGGGTGGTCGACCGGTCGCCCTGGTTGAAGCGCTGGAACAGGTTGGCCTGATCGGCGGCGGGGATGCCGGGGCCGGTGTCGCTGACGGCGAAACGGATCAGCGCGACGCTTCCCACCCCCGCGGCATGCTGTCCCGCCGGGCCTTCCCCCAGGGGGGCCACCTCTGCGGCACGGTCGGCGAACAGCATCCCGACCGACACCAGCACCGATCCGCGCTCGGTGAACTTCAAGGCATTGCTGACCAGGTTCAGCAGGATCTGGCGGATGCGCGCCTCGTCGCCATGGACGAAGCGCGGCACCGTGCCGCCCAGCGACAATTGCAGCAGCAGCCCCTTCTGCGAGGCGGCGTTGCTCATCAGGTCGCGGCAGTCGCGCAGCAGCCGGTGCAGGTCGAAGGCGCGCTCCTCCAACTCCAGCTTGCCCGCCTCGATCTTGGAATAGTCCAGGATGTCGCCGATGATGGCCAGCAGCCCGCGCCCGGCCTCGCGCTGGAGCGCCACATACTGGCGCTGCTCCGCCGTCAGCTCGGTTCCCAGCAGCAGGTCGGCGAAGCCGATGACGCCGTTCAGCGGGGTGCGGATCTCGTGGCTCATCGAGGCCAGGAATTCCGACTTCACGCGGTTGGCCGCCTCCGCCTCGGCGCGGGCGTCGGACAGCTCGCCCTCGTAGCGCTTGCGTTCGGTCACGTCGCGGACGACGCCGACGACGAGAAACCCGCCATCCGCCCCCACCGTCGGGCGCATGCTGGATTCGACCCACAGGTAGCGGCCGTCGCAGTGACGCAACCGGTGGGTGAAGGTGACGGGAGGCGATCCCGGCCGCATGCTGGCGAAGGCCTGCGACGCCTTTTCCAGATCGTCGGGATGCAGCAGGTCGGCCGGGGCGGTGCCGACGACCCCGGCCGGGTCGCAGCCCAGGATGTCGCGCGCCGACGGCGACAGGTAGCGAACCGTTCCGTCGGCCCTCATCTCCAGGATCATGTCGGTGGCGTTGTCGGCCAACAGACGGTAGCGCGCCTCGCTCTCGCCCAACCGCTGCTCGGCGTCGTGCTGGCGCTGCTCGCGCAGCAGCAGGCCGCCGAGGACCAGGGTGCCGACCGGCACGATGACCAGCAGCGGCGGCGCCGTCGCGCGCGCCACCCGCCACATCAGCTCAGGGTCCGGCAGCAGCAGCAGGGAGGGCAGCGAAACCAGCGTCAGGAGCAGGCCGAACCCCAACAGCGGCACCGCCCCCAGCCGCAGGCCGCGGCGGCGTGCCCAGACGGCGAAGCCGACCCCGGTCGAAAAGGACAGCAGGGCGTTGGCGACCCCCGCCTCCATCCCGACCCCGCCCAGCCAGATCCGGTAGCCGGCGACCGTTCCCGCGGTCATCGCGGCGGAAACCGGACCGCCGAACAGCGCGGCCAGACCGATCAGCGCCGTGCGCGCGTCGATGAAGATGCCCGGCCCGACATGGATCGGGTGGACCATCGAGAACAGCGCCGTCAGCGCCATCACCGTCCCGAAAACCATCTGGCGGGCGAGCGGGCTCCAGCCGTCGGACCGGCGGATCAGGAAGGTGTAGGCAAGGACGACGAAGGCGCTTGCCGCGGTGTTCTCGGCAAGGTCGTACGCCATGGAAGAAAAATTGCCCGCCATCGCCCGGCCGCCTGTCCCCGCTCCGTTCCGGCTACCTCTATACCACGGAAGGATGCCACGAAACCGCTAACACCAATGGGGCAATGTGACTTTTGACGGCCGGACTCCGCCCGCTCACGCCTCGGCGTCGGGTTGCCGGTCGGGAGCCGCGGCGGCGAAGGCCGGCAGGGCACGGCAGGCCCCGTCGATGCGCAGCAGCGTCGGATAGGCGTCCAGCGGGCAGCCGAACCGGCGGGCGTTCGCCATCTGCGGCACCAGCACCACGTCGGCCAGACCGGGCGTGTCGCCATGGCAGAACCGCCCGGTGCGCGGATCGCCGGCAAGCTGCGCCTCCAGCGCCGTCAGCCCGATGGCGATCCAGTGGCGATACCAGCCGTCGACCTCCTCCTGGGGGTGGCCCATCGCCTTCAGATGGCCAAGCACCCGCAGATTGTTGAGCGGGTGGAGATCGCAGGCCACCGCCAGCGCCAGCGCCCGCACCCGGGCGCGACCGGCCGGATCCGCCGGCAGCAGCGGCGGGGCGGGATGGGTCTCGTCCAGATACTCGATGATGGCGAGCGACTGGGTCAGCACATGGTGCCCGTCCGGCCCGTCGACCTCCAGCGCCGGGACCAGACGCTCCGGGTTGAGGTCGGCGAAGGGCGGCTTCGCCTGCTCCCCCCGGCGCAGATGGACGAAGGCCTGGTCCGGCGCCAGCCCCTTGAGGTTGAGCGCGATGCGCACCCGGTAGGCGGCGGAGGAGCGGAAGTAGGTGTGGAGTTTCACGGGATTGGTGTCCGTTGAAGTGTCGCGGCGGTTGCCCCCTCCCCATCCCTCCCCCGCTCCGCGGGAGAGGGGGTAGGAGCTTTGCGGGGAATTTTGCAAAGGAGCGGCGGCAGTCCCCTCTCCCGCGAAGCTCTCGCACAAAGCTGCGCTTTGTGCTGACGCGGCAGGCGGACCATAGGTCCGCCGAGAGCGGGGGAGGGTTAGGGAGGGGGCATCGGCAGCCGATACCCTGATCACAGCCCGAGATAAGCCTGCCGCACCCGCTCGTTGCTCAGCAGGGCGGCGCCGCTGTCGCTCAGCACGATCTCGCCGGTCTCGATCACATAGCCGCGGTCGGCGATGGCGAGCGCCGCATGGGCGTTCTGCTCGACCAGCAGGATGGTGGTGCCCTCGCGCTTCAGCCGCTGCACCGCGTCGAAGATCTCCGCCACCAGCAGCGGCGCCAGCCCCATGCTGGGCTCGTCCAGCAGCAGCAGCCGGGGTTTCGCCATCAGCGCGCGGCCCAATGCCACGATCTGCTGCTGGCCGCCCGACAGGGTGCCGGCGGGCTGGTCGCGCTTGACCTTCAGCATCGGGAACATCTCGTACAGCCGGCCGATGTCCTCGTCCGGCCTGCCGCTGCCGCGGCGGAAGGCGCCGAGCCTAAGATTGTCCTCGACCGTCTGCGGCCCGAACAGCTGGCGGCCCTCCGGCACCTGCACCACGCCCTCCGCCACCCGGCGCGACGATTTCATCCGGGTGATGTCGCAGCCGTCGAAGGTGATGCGCCCGCTGCTGGCGGGATGGACGCCGGACAGGGTGCGCAGCAGCGTCGTCTTGCCGGCCCCGTTGGCGCCAACCAGCGCCACCAGCTCGCCCTCCCGTACGGTCAGGCTGGCCGATTTCAGCGCGTGGATGCGGCCGTAATGGCTGTTGAGGCCCTCGATCTCCAGAAGCATGGGGGCTCCCTCCTTACGGTGCGGCGCCGAGATAGGCGGCGATGACATCCGGGTTGGCTCCCACCTCCTGCGGCGTGCCCTCGGCCAGCATGCGGCCCTGGTTCAGCGCGGTGATCCGGTGCGAGATGCCCATCACCATCTTCATGTCGTGCTCCACCAGGACGATGGTGACGCCGTTGCCCGCCACGGTCTTGATGACCTCGTCGATCTCGCGGCTTTCGGTGGCGTTCAGGCCGGCCGCCGGCTCGTCCAGCAGCAGAAGCTTCGGCTCCGACGCCAGCGCACGGGCGATCTCCAGCCGCTTCAGCGCGCCGTAGGGCATGGAGGCGGCATCGGCGTCGATGTATTTCTCCAGCCCGACATCGGTCATCAGCTGCACCGCGCGGTCGCGCGCCTCGCGGTCCTTGCGCACCAGCGAGGGGAAGCGGAACAGCGCCGGCAGCAGCCGGGTGTCCAGGTGCAGGTGCCGCCCCACCATGACGTTCTCCAGAGCCGTCATGTTGAAGAAGATCTGCAGGTTCTGGAAGGTGCGCGACATGCCGCGGGCGGCCAGCCGGTAGGGCGCCATGCCCGACACGTCGGCCCCGTCGAACAGCACCCTGCCGCCCGACGGCTTGTAGACGCCGGTCACCAGGTTGAACAGCGTGGTCTTGCCCGCCCCGTTCGGCCCGATGATCGAATGGATGTCGCCGGCCGCGATGGTGAAGCTGAGATCGCCGACGGCGAGCACGCCGCCGAATTCGCGGCTGAGATGCTCCACCTTCAGGATCGGCGGGCCGATGCGGCGGGCCTGGGTCGTCATATCCAGGGAAATCTCTGTGGTTGCCAGCATCTTCATGCCCGCCTCCGCGCCGGGAGCAGTGCCGCCAGGGTGGGAAGCAGGCCCTTGGGCATGAACACCATCGTCGCCATCAGGATGCCGCCCAGCACGATCTGCTGGTAGTCCTGGAACATGGTCAGCGCCTGCGGCAGCAGCGTCAGCACCACCGCGCCGACCACCGCGCCGAAGGTCGAGGCCATGCCGCCGAACACCACCATGGTCACCAGCTCGATCGACTTGAAGAAGTCGGCCTTGGCCGGGGTGATCAGGCCGGCGTAATGGGCGAACAGGCTGCCGGCCACGCTGGCGAACACCGCCGACAGCACGAAGACCAGCACCTTGAAGCGCGCGGTGTCGACGCCGACCACCTCGGCCGCCACCTCCGACCCGTGGACGGCGCGCAGCGCCCGGCCCATCGGGCTGTCGATCAGGTTCAGGGACAGCCAGACCACCCCGACCAGCAGGACGCCGACCACCCAGTACCAGACCTTCTCGCCATACAGCTCGATCCCGAAGATGCGGAACGGCTCGACCATCATGCCGTCGGGGCCGCCGGTCAGGCCGCTTTCGGTGCGCAGCACGATCGACACGATGATGCCGATGCCGAGTGTCGCCATGGCGAGGTAATGGCCCTTCAGCCGCAGGATCGGCTTGGCGACCGCGAAGGCCAGCAGCCCGACGACGGCGGCCCCGGCCAGCAGCGCCAGCACCGGCGGCCAGCCGTAGGTTCCGACCAGCACGCCCGACGCATAGGCGCCGATGCCGAAGAAGCCGGCATGGCCGAGGCTGATCTGCCCGGCATAGCCGATCAGCAGGTTCAGCCCGACGCAGACCACGGCGTTGAAGCCGGCCAGGATGGCGATGTCGAGATAGAAGTTGTTGGGCAGGAAGGCCGGCAGGACCGCGATCGCGGCAGCCAGTACCATGAGGCCGGTCAGCCGCCCGTGAAGGAGTGCGTTCATCGTCTTGAAGGTCCTTACACCCGTTCGGTGCCGCGTTTGCCGAACAGCCCGTTCGGCATGAAGAGGAGGACGGCCAGGATGATGACGAAGGCGATGGCGTCCTTGTAGGCCGACGAGATGTAGCCGGCGCCCAGCGCCTCGGCGACGCCGACGATCAAGCCGCCGGCCACCGCGCCCGGCCCGTGGCCCAGCCCCCCCAGCACCGCGGCGGTGAAGCCCTTCAGCCCCAGCATGATGCCCATCTCGGTGTAGGAGAAGGTGATCGGAGCCACCACCGCCCCGCCGACGGCACCCAGCGCCGCCGACAGCGCGAAGGAGGCGAGCACCACCCGCTTGACGTCGATGCCGACCAGCTGGGCGGCCAGCCGGTTGTGCGAGGTGGCGAGCATCGCCTTGCCGGTCAGCGTCCTGGCGAAGAACAGGCCGATGGCGACGATCAGCACGGCGGCCGTGCCTACCACCCACAGCGACTGCGGCTGCATCGAGGCGCCCAGGATCTGGATCGGCGTCTCGCCGGAGAAGGCGTCGAGCCGCTTGAAGTCCTTGCCCCAGATGAGTTCGGCGATGCCGCGCAGGAAGATCGACGCGCCGATGGTGATGATGATCAGGGTGACGGTCGAGGCGTTGCGCGCCCGTTCCACCGCGAATTTCGCCACCAGGACGCCGACCAGCATGGCGCCGCCGCAGCCGATCATGATCGCCAGCGGCAGCGGCACCCCCGACGCCGTCAGGGTCGCCGACGCCATGCCGCCGATCATGATGAACTCGCCCTGGGCGAAGTTGATGACGTGGCTGGCATTGTAGATGATCGAGAAGCCGAGCCCCGCCAGCGCATAGATCGCGCCGATGGTCAGCCCCGACAGCATGTATTGCAGCAGTTCCGCGAACATCGTTTGGGTTTCCGCTTCGCAGGCCCCCTCCCCGACCCTCCCCCTCTGCGAGGGAGAGGGTGCCTCACGGGAAAGCGGCGGCAGTCCCCTCTCCCACCACAGGTGGGGGAGGGTTAGGGAGGGGGCATCGTGGCTTGAGTGCGAGAGAGGGCCGCTACCCTTACTTCACCAGCGCCCAGTCACCCTGTTTCACCTCCACCATGTGGAAGGCGTCCAGCGTCAGGCCCATGTGGTCCTTGGCGCTCATGGTCACGATGCCGCCGGTGCCGACATAGCCCTTGGTCTGCTCGATGGCGTCGCGCAGCTTGGCCTTGTCGGTGCCGCCGGCGCGCTTCACCGCGTCCAGCGCGATCATCAGCCCGTCATAGGCATGGCCGGCGAAGGTCGAGACCTCCGAGCTGAAGCTGTCCTCGTAGATTTTGGTGAACTCGGTCGCCACCTTCTTCTGCGGGTCGCTGTCCGGCAGCTGCGCCGCGACGACCAGACCGGCGGCCGGCAGGCGGACACCCTCGGCGGCCCCGCCGGCCAGCCGGATATATTCCTTCGACGCCACGCCGTGCGACTGGTAGAGCGGCAGCGAGATGCCGAGCTGGCGGTAGTTCTTGGTCACCACCGCCGGCCCCTGGCCGAGGCCAAACACCAGCACCGCCTGCGCCGCGGCGTTGTTCTTCACCTTGGTCAGCTGGGCGGTGACGTCGGTGTCCTTGGCGCCATAAGTTTCGTCGGCGACCAGCTCGATCCCGCGCTCCTTGGCGACGGCCAGCGTCTGCTCGCGGCCGGACTTGCCGAAGCCGGAATCCTCCGACAGCAGCGCCAGCCTGGTCAGCCCGCGCGCCTTCATGTCCTCCATCACCTTCTCGGCGGCCATGCGGTCGGTGTGCGGGGTCTTGAACACCCACTTCTTCACCGGCTCCACGATCACCACCGCGCCGGCCAGCGAGATGAAGGGCACGCCGGCCCGCTCCACCAGCGGCACCGCCGCCATGGTCGCCGCGGTCGTGGTGCCGCCGACGATCACGTCGACGCCGTCGCTCTCGATCAGGCGCTTGGTGAAGGAGGCCGCCTTGTCCGCCGCGCCGCCGTCGTCATAGACGGTCAGCTGGACCGGCCGGCCAGCGATGCCGCCCGCCTGGTTGATGCGGTCGGCATAGAGCTCCAGCACCTTCTTCTCGGGATCGCCGAGGAAGGAGGCCGGGCCGGTGGCGGAGACGATGGCGCCGACCTTGATCGGATCGGCGGCGACCGCCGCACCGGACAGCATGCCGGACACCGCAAACATGGCGGTGATGGAAAGGGCGATGGTGGAAAGCAGGCGTCTGCGCAAGATGACCTCCCTTGGCTGCCCCCTTATCACCGGCCCGGGCGACGGCCCGGTCCCGGTTCGGCGGGACGATTTGACTTACATAATGTTTCAAACGAAATGATTTCTGAAGAAAAATTTCCGCTACCAAGACCATAATCGCGATCCGGATACTCCCGGTGCCCGTCCCGTCCTTCCGCGGTCCCGCGAACGGCGGGGAGGGAAACCGATGCTTCGTTTTATGACACATTTTTACTTCAATGAACCAACCGTAGTGTATCATATTAATGATTGTCAAACGGAAAGTCCGGCCACCATCCTATCCGGAGACGCCGGCGCGTCCCGCCCCGTCGCGGCGCTGGCCCTCGGGGGGGCGGGTTGCGTATACAACTCCCGACGCCGCCCCATCGCCGTGCCGTCCGCATCGCATCGCGCCCGCAACAGTTCCGCCCGCAACAAGGACGCCCCCGCCGCATGGCCCGCCCACGCCGCCCCGAAGACCTCGCCGCCCAGCTGACAGAAGCCATCGCGCCGCGGGCCAAGTCGCTGATCATCACCGCCTATGGCGACGCGGTTCTGCCGCATGGCGGGTCGCTGTGGCTGGGCAGCCTGATCGAGCTGATGGGGCTGTTCGGGATGAGCGAGCGGATCGTCCGCACCTCGGTCTTCCGGCTGTGCAAGGACGATTGGCTGACCAACACCCAGATCGGCCGGCGCAGCTTCTACCGGGTGACCGACAGCGGCAAGGAGCGCTTCGCGGCGGCGGAACGGCGGATCTACGCGCCGCTGGCCCGCGAGTGGGACCGCGGCTGGGACCTGCTGCTGGTGCCGCCCAACGCGCTCGACGCCGAGACCCGCGACGCCTTGCGGCGGGAATTGACCTGGCAGGGCTTCGGCGCCGCATCGGCCACCGTCTACGCCCATCCCAACTGCGACGAGGCGGCGATGCACCGGTCGCTGGCGGAGCTGGGGGTCGCCGACCGGATCGTCCACATGAAGGCCAGCCTGGACCGGGCCGAAGGGTTCGGGGCGCTGCGCGATCTGGTGCGCGGCTGCTGGGACATCGATCAGCTCGAACATGATTATGCGGCGTTCCTGGATCATTTCCGTCCGGTCTGGGCGGCGGTCGACGCGGCGGAGGCCCTGGACCCCGCCGCCTGCTTCGTCCTGCGCACGCTGATGATCCATGATTTCCGACGCATCCTGCTGCGCGACCCGATGCTGCCGCCCGACCTGCTTCCGGCCGACTGGCCGGGCCAGGAATCGCGGATGCTGACGCGCAACCTCTACCGCCGGCTGGCAGGCCCATCGGAAGCCTTCCTGATGCAGGCGGCGACCACCGCCAACGGCCCGCTGCCCGATGCCCAGCCGTCCTTCCACGGGCGCTTCGGCGGGCTGGAAACCATCGCCGCCGGCTGAGCGCTTCCGCCTGCCATTCGGGTGGCGGTTTCCGATACCGATCCGGCCGATAAACTCCGTTGAACGAACGAATTGATCTGGATCAATTCGCCGCTTTCGTACATATTTCTTTTCCTGGCAATGGGTTAACGGGACTTCTCCGCCTTGTCATTATGATACAGATACCGTTGATGATCTGATTTTTCTGTGTCATATAAAGACCACAGGGCGCCGATGGAAATGTGAGCGCCCGCCGAATTCCCGCGGAGGAAACGCCCCCATGTCCAAGGACTACACCCCCATCGCCAACACGATGGAGTTCCCCCCCGCCACGCCGCAGCCGAACGTCTACCCGCTGTCCTGGGTGTCGCAGACCAGGAAGCTGGAAGAGGTCTATGCCGCCGCCCAGCGCGAGAACTGGGACCCGGCCAAGCTGCCCTGGGACAGCTTCGACGTGTCGCGCTATTCGTGGGAGGAACGGGAGGCCATCGCCTATTGGTGGACCATCCTGTCGGTGTTCGACGCCTCGGCCCCGCCGGTCTTCGCCCATGCGCTGATCAAGACCTACGAGGTGCATGAGGAGGATCCCGTCCGCCGCTGCTTCTTCTCCGTCACCCGCGACGAGCAGAACCACGAGCAGATGTGCGGGCTCGCCATCACCAGGCTGCTGGAGGCCACCAGCCCGCTGACCTACGAGCCGAAGACCGACCTCGGCCGCCGGCTGCAGAAGAACGCGCACTGGCTGTACTACAATGGCGGGCGCTATTGGGACGGCTACAAGAAGGCGGTGCCGAAATACTCGCTGGCGGTGCTGTTCAGTTCCTTCCTGATGGGCGAGATCGCGGCGGCGACCATCTTCCACCAGATGGCGGCCGGCTGCAGCGAGCCGGTGTTCAAGGAGGCCTTCCGCAACATCGGCCGCGACGAGGGCCGCCACATGGCGATCTGCATGTCGGTGATGGAGCGCGACTATCCCCACCTGGCGGTCGAGGACAAGTCGGTCATCACCAAGCAGATCCGCGCCGGCTACCTGTTCCTGTCGGCCGTGCTGTTCGAGCCGCCGCCGCAGTTCTGGGACCTGCCCGACGACTTCATCGCCACCCAGCGCGAGGCGGAGGCCATCGCCCGCAACGCCGGTTTCCACATCCCCGACTACGAGGCGAAGAAGGAGAACTGGCGCAACGCCATGCTGAACCTGAAGGGCGTGCTGGACCGCTACGGCATCCCCTTCCCCGCCATCCCCGAGGTCGGCATCACCGGCGAGGAAGTCCGCGACGTCGACATGGACGAGATCATCCCGGTGTTTTGAGCGCGCACCGTTGAGCCCCCTCCCTCCCACGGCTCCGCCGCGGGTCCCTCCCTCCCCCGCCTTTGGCGGTGGAGGGACAGGAAGCGGCAGTCCCCTCTCCCTCGAAGAGGGGGAGGGTTAGGGAGGGGGCAAACGCCGACCAAACCTTACTCTCCACCCAAGGATCCCCCCGGTGAGCCGCATCCGCCTCCACCCCTCGGGCCGCACGGTCGAGTGCCGTGACGGCGAGACCGTCCTGTCGGCGCTGGAACAGGCCGGCTATGCCCTGCCCAACAACTGCCGCGCCGGGGCCTGCGGCGAATGCAAGGTCAAGGTGATCAGCGGCCAGTTCGACCAGGGCATGGTGCTGGACATGGCGCTGTCCCAGGGCGAGCGGAAAGACGGCTACGGCCTGATGTGCATGGCCAAGCCGATCTCCGACGAGCTGGTGATCGAATACGGCACCGCCGACGCCCAGCCCAAGCTGTTCCCGCCGCGCGAGAATGTGCTGTTCATCGTCACCGACCGCATCCCGCGCACGCCACGGATCGTGGAGTTGCGGCTGCGCCCGCTGGGCCAGCCGCTGCGCTACTGGCCGGGACAGTATGTGATGCTGGGCGACGCCGCGGCCGGCGCACCGCCGCGCTGCTATTCCATCGCCAACGCACCCCGCCCGGATGGCGAGATCGTCCTGCAGGTCACCCGCGTCGACGGCGGCCCGACCAGCGGCTGGATCCACGACCGGCTTGCGGTCGGCGAGATGGTGAAGCTGTCCGGCCCCTACGGCACCTTCATCGGCGACCCGTCGGTCGACAGCCCGGTGTTGTGCATGGCCGCCGGCTCCGGCCTCGCCCCCATCCTGGCGCTGACCGACGCGGCGCTGCGCCGCGGCTACCGCCAGCCGGTGACGCTGCTGGTCTCGGCTTGCACGCGGGCGGATGTCTACGAGCAGGGGCTGCTCGGCTACTGGCAGGCCAAATACCGCAATTTCAGGGTCAAGGTGACGCTGACGCGCCAGGAGTTGCCCGGCCATCTGACCGGCCGCATCCCCGCCATCCTACCCGGCCTGTTCCCCGACCTGTCCGGCCACGCCGTCTTCACCGCCGGCAGCCCTGCCTTCGTCGAGTCCTGCGTCGCCGCCGCCCGCGCGCTGGGCGCACAGGACGACCGGATCCACAGCGAGGGCTACGTGTCCCAGCACATTCCGGAAGTGCTGCCGGCCGACCGGCTGATGGCGCTGGGCTGACGAAGGGCTCTTACGCCCTGCGGACGCCCTCGATGAAGCCGTCGATCTCGCGGGTCAGATCCTTGGACTGGCCGGCCAGCGCGGCGGCGGCGGCGAGAAGCTGGTCGGCGGCGGCCCCGGTTTCCCCGGCGCCCGATCGGATCTGGCCCATGCCGCCGCTGACCTCCTGCGCGCCGTCGGCCGCCTGGATCACGCTGCGGGCGATCTCCTGGGTCGCCGCCGCCTGCTGGTCGACCGCCGCGGCGATGCCCGATGCGATGCGGCTGACCTGGGCGATGGTCTCGCTGATGCCATGCACGGCGGTCACCGCCACCTGGGTGGCGTCGCGGATGCCCTTGACCTGGCCGACGATGTCCTCGGTGGCGCGGGCGGTCTGGTTGGCGAGGTTCTTCACCTCGCCCGCCACGACGGCGAAGCCCTTGCCGGCCTCCCCGGCGCGGGCGGCCTCGATGGTGGCGTTCAACGCCAGGAGGTTGGTCTGGCCGGCGATGTCGTTGATCAGCCCGACCACCGTGCCGATCCGCTCGGCGCTCTCGGCCAGCACGGCGACGGCATCGTCGGCCCGCTTGACGTCGGCGACGGCGGCATCGGCGATGCGGGCGGACTCCCCGACCTGCCGGCCGATGTCCTGGACCGAGGCCGACAGCTCCTCCGTCGCGGCGGCGGCGGTCTGCACATTCTCGGCGGCGGCACGGGCGGAGGAGGCGACCTGCTCCGACCGGTCGAGGCTGTGGTCGGCGATGCCGGTCAAGGCGCGGGCCGTCGATTCGAGCTGCTGGGCGGCCGACGCCAGCGCCCCGGTCAGCCCGCCGACCCGGTTCTCGAACCCGGCCTGCAACTGGGACAGCGCCGCGGCGCGGGCCTCCTTGGCGTGCCATTCGGCCTGTTGCCGGCGGTCCAGCTCGCGGGCGCGGACCAGACCGTCCTTGAACACCTCGACCGCGCGGGCCATGCCGCCGGCCTCGTCGTCGCGGTCGGCGCCCGGCACCGCGGTTTCGAGATCGCCGGCCGCCAGACGGTCCATGGCGACGATCAACGCCGTGACCGGACGGGCGATGCCGTCGCCGACCTTCCACGCCACCAGACAGCCGAGCGCCACGCAGCCCAGGCTGACCAGCACGGTCAGCAGGGTCAGACGGTTGGCATCGGCCATCACGCTGGATTGCGGCGCCGCCACCATGAAGGACCAGGCACCGTCCGCCCCGGAGAAGCGGACCGGCGCCAGTCGAAGGTAATGCGGCGCCCCGGCCAGTTCGACGATCCCGTCGAACGCCCGTCCCTCGGCGACGGCGCGGCGGGCGGCTTCCGGCAGATCGTCGGCGGTCTTCGCCAGCCGGCCGCCGTCGGGATGGGCGACATAGAGGCCGGAGCCGGTCAGCACCGCGGCGAAGCCGTCGCCATAGGGCTTCACCGAGCGGACCAGATCGGTCAGCCCGGTCAGCGCCATGTCGACGCCGGCGACCCCGATGACGCGGCCGGCCTTGCCGCCGTCCATCACCGGCGCGGCGGCGCTGGTCATCAGCCGCTTGGTGAAATCGTCCAGATAGGGTTCGGTCAGCACCGCCTTCCGCGCGGTGGCCGCCGCCTTGTAATAGTCCTTCTCCTGCACGTCGGAGAAGGTATAGCCGTCGCTGTCGTCGGCCTGTACCCCCTTGTCCCCCGGCAGCCACAGCAGGCTCATCCGGCCGGTCTTCGGCAGGCCGAGAATCTCGGTGGAACGGTCGTGCGCGGCGAATTCCCTGTCGCGGCCGTCGAAGCCGTCGTCGGCCATGTCGACCCAGACCCCGGCATAGAGCGGGTTGGCCTCGGCGGCACGGCGCAGGTAGCGGTTCACCGTCTCGCGCCGCGGGGTTCCGGTGGAGCGCTCCACCTCGACCAGCGCGGCGGTTGCACGGGCGGCGTCCAGCGCGGCGGAGAGATCGGCGGCGACCAGTGCGCCATGGCGGTCGGCGGTTTCGGCGGCCAGGGCAAGCGCCGCCTTGTGCCCGGCATCGCGCGACAATGTCAGCGACACCGCCGTCACCGCGGCGGCCCCAGCCGCCAGCACCGCCGCGACACCGATGATGATCTTCGTCCTGAACCTGGCCTTCATGCCGCGCACCTCGTCAGGTCCGCCAAAGGTTCGGAAATGAACGGAGGGGCGGCACCAAATAGGGATAGGGGGCGGCACCTTATATTCGATAACGATCGGATGGCACGTCAAATCTCCGGACCGCCGGGCAAGCGCAACAATCCTTCGGACCGACCTGCCATGCCATACTGGCCGGCGACAGGTTATTGCTGCAAATGCGAAAAGGCGCCGGAAGGGCATGCGGGTCCCGCCGACGCCAATTCCACAACCTCGAATTCAGCGGAACGCCGGGCTCACGGTCCCTCGTACCGGACCATCTCCTGTTCGATGGCGCCGAACACGCTGGCGCCGGCCGCATCGAACAGCTCGATCCGCACGCGGTCGCCGAAGCGCAGGAAGGGCGTCTTCGGCGCGCCATGCTCGATGGTCTCGATCGTCCGCAATTCGGCAAGGCAGGAATAGCCGACGCCGCCGGCACCGATCGGCTTGCCGGGGCCGCCGTCCAGCTTGTTCGACACCGTGCCGGACCCGACGATGCTGCCGGCCGCCAGATGGCGGGTCTTCGCGGCATGGGCGATCAGGGTCGGGAAGTCGAAGGTCATGTCGGTGCCGGCATCCGGACGACCGAAGGGCTCGCCGTTCAGCGTCGTCACCAGCGGGCGATGCAGCTTGGCACCATCCCAGGCCCCGCCCAGCTCGTCCGGCGTCACCGCGATGGGCGAGAAGCTGGAGGCCGGCTTGGACTGGAAGAAGCCGAAGCCCTTGCCCAGCTCCGCCGGGATCAGGTTGCGCAAGGACACGTCGTTGACCAGCATCAGCAGCCGGACATGGCCGCGCGCCGCCTCGGCCGAGACGCCCATCGGCACGTCGTCGGTGACGACGGCGATCTCCGCCTCGAAATCGACTCCCCACTCCTCGGTCGCCGCCGGGATCGGGTCCATCGGCGCCAGGAAGCCGTCGGAACAGCCCTGATACATCAGCGGGTCGGTCCAGAAACTGGGCGGCATCTCCGCCCCGCGGGCCTTGCGCACCAGCTCCACATGGTTGACGTAGGCCGACCCATCCGCCCACTGGTAGGCGCGCGGCAGCGGCGAGGCCGCCTCGGCCGGGTCGAAGGGCCGGCCGGACGCCGGATCGGCGTTCAGCGCGCGGTAGGCCTCCTCCAGCTTCGGCGCCAGCGCCTCCCACTCGTCCAGCGCCGCCTGCAGCGTTTTCGCCACGGCGGGCACCGGGATGGCGCGGGTCAGGTCGCGCGACACCACGACGAGGGTGCCGTCGCGCCCGCCCGCCTTCAGACTTGCCAGTTTCATTCGGTCCCTTCCCTTCCTGTCAGATCAGCGTCCGGCAGCCTTGTCCCCGGTTTCCGGCCCCTTGTTTCCAGGCAGCCGCTCATTTCACCTTCCAGCTGTCGGCGTAGCCGCCCCACTCGACGCCCTCCATCGCCGGATAGACGTCCAGCGGGTCGCGGGTATCGATCATCACGGCGACCTCGTCGGTTTCCTTGCGCTCGAACTTCTGCGCCACCTCGTAGGCCTTCGGATGCGGCCCGTGCGGGAAGCCCGAGGGGTGGTAGGTCACCATGCCGGGATGGATGTTGTCGCGCGAGAAGAACTGGCCGCGGTGATAGAACAGCACCTCGTCGTAATCCTCGTTGGAGTGGTAGTAGGGCAGCTTCAGCGCCTCCGGATCCGACTCGATCGGGCGCGGCACGAAGGTGCAGACGATGAAGCGGCCGGCGGCCCAGGTGGTGTGCGCCGAGGGCGGCAGATGGTAACGGTGGCTCATCAGCGGCCGGATGTCGCGCCAGTTCAGCCGCACCGGGGCGAGGTCGCCGTGCCAGCCCACCGCGTCGAGCGGGTTGAACGGATAGGTCATGGCACAGAGCTGCCCGCGCTTCCTGACCCGAACCAGCGTCTCGCGCTCGTGCTTCTGCGCCTGGAAGGCGTCGTCCAGCGACGGGACGTCCAGCACCGCCGGATCGAAGATGGCGTGGGTGCCGACCAACCCCTTGTGCGGCAGCTTGTAGGCGTCGCCGGTGGCCTCGACCATCAGCACCATCACCGCCTCGTCGGTCTCCAGCCGCCAGCAGGTGTTGCGCGGCAGCACGACATAGTCGCCCTCCCGCACCTCCAGATGGCCGTAGTCGCAGTAGAGGTGGCCGCCGCCCTGGTGGAAGAACAGCAAATCGTCGCCGTCGGCGTTGCGGACCAGATGGTCCATCTTGCCCTTGAAGCGCCACAGCCGCACCTGGGTCGCGCCGTTGCCCATCAGGGCCGGCGCCTCCAAGGGGCAGCCTGGAATTTGGCTGGGGATGCGGTCGATGTTGTTCAGGTCGAAGGCGCGCGGGCGCAGCGGCCCGTCGAAGCTGGTCCAGCCGGTCGGCGGGTGGGCATGGTGCATCTGGGTGGCCGGGCCGAAGAAGCCCTCGCGCCCCATCTCGCGCTCGTAGGTGCCGGCCGGCAGCCGGACATGGGCCTGACGCGATGCGGTGCCCTCGACCTTCGGAAACGAAATCCAGCTCTTCATGGCGCTTCCCCCTTCATGCCGCCGGCAGCCGCGACTGGGCGAACCGGCAGGCTTGTTCCATTGGCACCCATAATAGTTTCGTTTGAAACTGTTGCAAGCGCGAAATTCCGGCGCAGGATGGGACCCTACCCTTCACGATTCAGACGATATCCCGCCGATGCCGCCCGCCCGCCGTACCCGAACCGCCGCCAAACCAGCCTCGGCCCCGGCCGACCTGCCGGCGCTGCACCTGCCGCGCTTCCTGCCCTACCGGCTGTCGGTGCTGGCCAACACGGTCAGCCACACGCTGGCCAAGCTGTACGAGAAGCGGTTCGGCATCACCATCCCGGAATGGCGGATCATCGCCGTGTTGGGCGGCGGCGAGACGATGAGCGCGGGCGAGATCGCGCAGCGCACGGCGATGGACAAGGTGCAGGTCAGCCGCGCCATCAGCCGCATGCTCGATTCGGCGCTGATCCTGCGCGAATCGGGCGACACCGACCGGCGCAAGGCCCTGCTGACCCTGACGCCCAAGGCGCTGGACATCTATGCGGAGATCGTGCCGATGGCGCTGACCTATCAGGCCGAGGTGACGGACGCCCTGTCGGCCGACGAGCAGGCGCAGCTCGACACGCTGCTGACCCGTCTCCAGGCCCGCGCCGACCAGCTGGCGACCCGCCCGGCGCCGGCCGCCGCGGAGGCGGAGCCGGCGGCGGGCTGACGCTCAGCCCCCCTTCACCTTGTGCAGCGGCTGGCTGGTGCCGGCATCGACCCGGCCGCGGCCCGGCTCCTCCGCCTCCAGCGGAGCGCAGGCGACCATGGTGGCGAGCGAGCGGCGGGCGAGGCGCTGGTACTCCTCCGTCCCCTCGCCCTTCCAGGCGATCTCGTCGGGGCGCAGGTCGCGCACGACCTTCGCCGGCAGGCCGGCGGCCAGCGTGCGCGGCGGCACGACGAAGCCGGCCTTGACGAAGGCCATGGCGGCGACGATCGACTCCTCGCCGATCTCCGCCCCGTCCATCACCACCACATTCATGCCGACCAGCGCGTTGCGGCGGACGACGCAGCCGTGCAGCACGGCGCCATGGCCGACATGCCCGTCCTCCTCGACGATGGCGTCATGGCCGGGAAAGGCATGGAGCGTGCAATTGTCCTGCACGTTGCTGCCCCGTTGCAGCACGATCCGGCCGAAATCGCCGCGCAAACTCGCGCAGGGCCCGACATAGCAGCCCGGGCCCACCACCACGTCGCCGATCAGCACGGCGGAGGGATGGACGAAAGCGGTCGGGTCGATGACGGGGATAACGCCGTCGATGGCGTAGACGGTGGGGCGCGGCAAGGCGGGGGCGGTCCTGGCGGATGCGGTCATGATCGGGTCGGTCCTCGGGTGTCTCTGTCCGGTCTTTTGCCGCAAGGCTACACCGAGGCATCCTGTACGCGATACTGATTTTCCGTCATGGTAAGCATGTCTGTATCGCTTCACCGACGGACCGGCCGGTGGTCCAGCGGGGGCTTGATTGGTATCAAATGAAACTGTATCGTTGGCAACAATAACAATTCGCCCCACAGCGATCCGCCAATGCATCCCGACATCGGTTTCCGGGGGAGGAAACGCCCAATGCACGCGACCTACAGCTATCCCAAATACAGCTTCACACCATCGGAGGAGCAGCGTACCGGCACCGTCCGCCGCCATCCGGTGGTGGTCATCGGCGCCGGCCCGGTCGGGCTGACCGCGGCGCTCGACTTCGCGCGCAAGGGGGTGCCGGTGGTGGTGCTCGACGCCGAGGACACCGTCAGCGTCGGCAGCCGCGCCGTCTGCTATGCCAAGCGCGCGCTGGAGGTGTGGGACCGGCTGGGCGTCGGCCAACGCATGATCGACAAGGGCGTGGTGTGGAAGATCGGCAAGGTCTTCAACGGCGACCGCATGGTCTACCAGTTCGACCTGCTGCCGGAACCGGACCACAAGATCCCGGCCTTCATCAACCTCCAGCAATATCACCTGGAGGAGTTCCTGGTCACCGAGGCGCGGAAGAGCGACCTGATCGACCTGCGCTGGCTCTCCCGCGTCATATCCGCCAAGGCCGAGCCCGACCATGTCGTGCTCCAGGTGGAGACGCCCGACGGCGTCCATGCGGTGGAGGCCGATTGGGTGGTCGCCTGCGACGGCGCCAAATCGTCGGTGCGCAAGATGCTGGGGCTGGAGTTCCAGGGCGAGGTCTTCAAGGACCGTTTCCTGATCGCCGACGTGGTGATGACGGCCGATTTCCCGGCCGAGCGCTGGTTCTGGTTCGACCCGCCCTTCCACCGCAGGCAGTCGGCGCTGCTGCACATGCAGCCCGACAATGTCTGGCGGCTGGATTTCCAGCTGGGATGGGATGCCGACCCGGAGGAGGAGAAGAAGCCGGAGCGCGTCATCCCGCGCGTCCAGGCGATGCTGGGGGCCGACACCCCGTTCGAACTGGAATGGGTCTCGGTCTACACCTTCCAGTGCCGGCGGCTGGAGCGGTTCCGCCATGGGCGCATCCTGTTCGCCGGCGACTCGGCGCATCAGGTCTCGCCCTTCGGCGCCCGCGGCGCCAACAGCGGCGTGCCCGATGCCGACAATCTGGTGTGGAAGCTGGCGCTGGTGCTGGAGGGCAAGGCGCCCGAGACGCTGCTCGACAGCTACAGCGACGAGCGGGTGGCGGCAGCGAAGGAAAACATCCTGAACTCGACCCGCTCCACCGACTTCATCACGCCCAAGAGCGACATCAGCCGCGTCTTCCGCGACGCGGTGCTGGAACTGGCGGTCGATCTGCCCTTCGCCCGCGCGCTGGTCAATTCCGGCCGGCTGTCCACCCCCACCACCTATACCGGCAGCCCGCTGAACACGCCCGACGGCGACGCCTTCGCCGGCCGCATGGTGCCGGGGGCGCCGGCCACCGACGCGCCGGTCGAGCGCGACGGGCAAGCGGGATGGCTGATGGAGGCGCTCGACGGGCGCTTCACCGTGCTCTACGCCGCCATGGGCAATGACGGGGACGGGGACGGGAACGGGCCGGTGCCGGCGGAGGTCGCGACAGCGCTGGATGACCTCGCCCGCGGTCCGCTGCCGCTCGCCTGGCATGCGGTGACCGAGCGGCGCCGCGGCATCGCCGGGGAGCTGGTGGACAGTGCCGGCCGCATCCGCGAGCGCTATGACCTGACGCCCGGCAGTGTCTATCTGATCCGCCCCGACCAGCATGTCGCCGCCCGCTGGCGCCGCTTCGACGCCGCCGCGCTGTCGGCAGCGCTGGACCGCTGCACCGGACGCTGAGCCGGACGCCCCAAGCCGGCCGCCGATTCCCCCGATCTCCTGGAGCCCCCCTCAATGGCCGACCTCATCACCGACCAGCGCTTCGCCAGTCCGGACGACGTCTATCAGATGCTGATCGACAGCCACCGCGACCTGACCGCCGACCAGAGCGCCCGCCTGAACGCCAAGCTGATCCTGCTGCTCGCCAACCACATCGGCGACCCGGAGATATTGGCCGAGGCCCTGCGCATCGCCCGGCAGGGGGTGGCGTAGGCACGGGGTTCGGGGTCGGTCCCCGCTGACGGCCGCCCCGCTTTCGCGTAAAAAGGCGCATCGTTTCCCCGGAGGATGCGCCCACCATGCCGCCCGCCATGCGCCTGCGCCACCTGCTCGCCCTGCTGATCGTCCTGCTGTGCAGCGGCCCGGTCCTGGCCCAAGGGTTGACGCAGACGCCGTTGTCGATCCCCGCCCGCTACCCGGACGGCAGCAGCGCCAACCTGGAGGCGCTGCTGCTGCGGCCGGACGGCCCCGGCCCCTACCCGGTCGCCATCATCAGCCACGGCACGCCGCGCGACCCGGCCGAACGGGCGGAGATGACGCCGCTGCGCTATGTCCCGCAGGCGCGCGAGTTCGCCCGGCGCGGCTGGGCGGTGCTGGCGGTGATGCGGCGCGGCTATGGCGGGTCGGACGGCCCCTACATCGAAAGCAACGGCCCCTGCGACAACCCCGACTATCTGCATTCCGCCGAGCAGAGCAGCGAGGATGTCCGGCAGGCCGTGCGCTACATGGCGCGCCAGCCCTTTGCCGATCCGGGCCGTATCATCGCGGTCGGCGTGTCGGCCGGCGGCTTCGCCAGCCTGGCGCTCGCCGCCAACCCGCCGCCGGGGCTGAAGGCGGTCATCAGCTTCGCCGGCGGGCGCGGCTCGCGCGGCGACGACGACGTCTGCCAGGAGAACCGGCTGGTCGCCGCCTTCGGAACGATGGGCCGCACGTCGCGGGTGCCGACCCTGTGGATCTATGCGGAGAACGACCTGTTCTTCGGCCCGGCGCTGGCCCGCCGCTTCTGGGAGGCCTTCACCCGCGAAGGGGGGCGGGCCGACTTCGTGGCCGCTCCCGCGAACGGCAAGGACGGCCATTTCCTCTTCGGCGCCGCCATCCCGCAATGGACACCGGCGGTCGATGCCTTCCTGTCGAGGAATGGCCTCGCCCCGCGCGCCACGCCGATGGCGCTGGCCCTGCCGGCGCTGGTGCCGCCGGCCGAGCTGTCCGCCGCCAACCGCGCCAAATTCCCCGCCTATGTCGAGGCTGCCGGCAACAAGGCCTTCGCCGTGGCGCCCGACGGCGCCTTCGGCTGGAAATCCGGCCTGCGCAGCCTGGACGAGGCGCAGCGCCTGGCCTTGGAGACCTGCGCCAGGAACAGCCGGCAGGGCTGCCGCATCGCCTATGTCAACGACCGCCCGGCCGGCAGCGCCGCGGCGGCGGCGGCCGAGCCGACAGGCGCCGCCCGGGTGCGCCTGGAGCCGCCGGCCGAGTTGTCCGCCGCCAACCGCGCCAAGTTCACCGCCTATCTGGAGGCCGCCGGCCACAAGGCCTTCGCCGTGTCGTCCGACGGCGCCTTCGGCTGGAAATCCGGCATGGGCAGCGAGGATTCCGCGCGGGTCGGCGCGCTGGACAACTGCGCCAAATACACCCGGCACACCTGCTACGTCGTCTTCGTCGACGACCAGCGGCTGCGGTGAGGGGTTGCGCGCCCCGGACATGGAAAAGGCCCGCCCGGCATCCCTGGCGGGCCTTTTCCGTGGATGGAACCGGAAAGCGCGTCAGCGCGGAGCCAGCACCATGACCATCTGGCGGCCTTCGAGCTTCGGCATCTGCTCGACCTTCGCCAGTTCGTCCAGTTCGTCGCGGACACGGACCAGCACATTCATACCCAGATCCTGATGCGCCATTTCACGGCCGCGGAAGCGCAGGGTCACCTTGACCTTGTCGCCCTCCTCGAGGAAACGGCGTGCCGAGCGCATCTTCACGTCATAGTCGTTGTCATCGATGTTCGGCCGGAGCTTGATCTCCTTGACCTCGATGATCTTCTGCTTCTTGCGCGCCTCGTTGGCCTTCTTCTGCGCCTCGTACTTGAACCTGCCATAGTCGAGGATCTTGCAGACGGGCGGTTCGGCCTGGGGGGCGACCTCGACCAGATCGAGGCCGGCATCCTCGGCGGCCAGCAGGGCATCGCGCAACGACACGACGCCGATCATCTCGCCGTCGGCGCCAACGAGACGAACGGAACGAGCCGTAATCTCCCGGTTGACCCGCGGTCCATCGCGGGTCGGGGCGGCTTCGGACGGAATCCTGGCTATGGACGCTTCTCCATGGTCTTAGACCATGCGGAAACCGGCCCCCCGGAGGGAGGCCGGCGGCATCGCGCGGTCGGTTAAAACTGCGAGTCGGATCCGAAATCCCCGGCGGGAGATTTTGTTTCCTCAACCAGTTTATTCACCGCCGCGTCGAGGGCAAGAATTTCCTGATCCTTGCCGCCCAGCACGCGGAGCGCGACCGTGCGCTCCTCGGCTTCGCGCTTCCCGACCACCAGCATCAGCGGGATCTTCTGCAGGCTGTGCTCGCGGACCTTCAGGTTGATCTTCTCGTTGCGGGTGTCGAGCTCGACGCGCAGGCCGTTGCGCCGCAACAGCCTGGCCACTTCCTCGGCATAGCCGTCGGCTTCGCTGGTGATGGTGGCGACGCTGACCTGGACCGGGGCCAGCCACAGCGGGAACTTGCCGGCGTAATGCTCGATCAGCATGCCGATGAAGCGCTCCAGCGACCCCAGGATCGCCCGGTGCAGCATGATCGGCCGATGGCGGGCGCCATCCTCGCCGATATAGCTGGCGTCGAGCCGCTCCGGCAGGTTCGGATCATACTGCAGCGTGCCGCACTGCCAGGTCCGGCCGATGGCGTCGGTCAGGTGGAATTCCACCTTGGGACCATAGAAGGCGCCCTCACCCGGCAGTTCCTCATACTCCAGCCCGGCGTCGCGCAACGCCTGGGCCAGCGCCCCTTCGGCCCGGTCCCACAGATCGTCGGAGCCGGTGCGGACATCCGGACGCAGCGCCAGCTTCACCGAGATCTTGTCGAATCCCAGATCCTTGTAGACGCCGAGCTGCAGCTTGAAATACTCCGCCGCCTCGCCCTGCACCTGATCCTCGGTGCAGAAGATGTGGGCGTCGTCCTGGGTGAAGGCGCGCACGCGCATGATGCCGTGCAGCGCGCCCGACGGCTCATTGCGGTGGCAGGCGCCGAACTCGGCCATGCGGATCGGCAGGTCGCGGTAGGAGCGCAGGCCGTGGCGGAAGATCTGGACATGGCCGGGGCAGTTCATCGGCTTGATGCCCAGCAGCTTCTCGCCGCCGTCGGCCTCCACCTTGAACATGTTGTCGCCATACATGTCCCAGTGGCCCGACGCCTTGAACAGCGAGCTGTCGATCAACTGCGGCGTCTTGACCTCGACATAGCCGGCGGCCTTCAGCTTGGTGCGGATGTAGGTCTCCAGCGTCCGGTAGAGCGTCCAGCCCTTCGGATGCCAGAACACCGAGCCGACCGCCTCCTCCTGGACATGGAACAGGTCGAGTTCCTTGCCGAGCTTGCGGTGGTCGCGCTTCTCCGCCTCCTCGATCTGGTGCAGGTAGGCCTTCAGCTCCTTCTCGTCGCGCCACGCCGTACCGTAGATGCGCTGGAGCATCGGGTTGCGGCTGTCGCCGCGCCAATAGGCGCCGGCCACCTTGGTCAGCTTGAAGCCCTGCCCGACCTTGGCCGTCGTCAAGGCATGCGGACCGCGGCACAGATCCAGCCAGTCGCCCTGCCGGTAGATCGACACCGGCTCGCCCTGCGGGATCGCCTCGATCAGCTCGGCCTTGTAATGCTCGCCCAGATTCTTGAAGTAGGCGACCGCCTCGTCGCGGTCCCACACCTCGCGCACGATGGGCACGTCGGCGGAGACGATCTCGCGCATCTTCGCCTCGATCTTCTCCAGATCCTCGGGCGTGAACGGCTCGTCGCGCGCGAAGTCATAGTAGAAGCCGGTGGCGATCGACGGGCCGATCGTGACCTGCGTGCCGGGATACAGCTTCTGCACCGCGTCGGCCAGCACATGGGCGGCATCGTGGCGGATGACCTCGAGGGCGTCGGCGTGATTGCGCGTGACGATCTCGATCTTGGCGTTGGTAGTGACGGTGGTGGTGAGGTCCTTCACCGTGCCGTCGATCTTGACGGCAAGCGCATCTTTGGCCAGTCGCGTACCGATGGACTGGGCGATCTCAAGCCCCGTCACCGGCCGGTCGAACTCCCGCACGCTGCCGTCGGGCAGCGTGATGGCGATGTTGGACGTCACCGAAGTCACCATTTCAATAGTGTTGCGTATCACCCGGATCGGGCACCCGGACCAAGGCCGGGAACGCGAAATTTCCATCGCCGCGTGGGGGAATGTCAAGGGCGGCGGCGGAAATCAAGGGCTCCGGGCAACCCATGGCTTTATTTTTGCCACGCTCGCCGTATATCCTGCGTATATCCGACTCATGGTATCATCCATGATTTGCCGCAGCGGCCAGGAGGCCACGCGCATGCAGGTCCAACTCGCCCGATGGGGCAACAGCCTGGGCATCCGCATCCCCAAGGACATCGCCAGTCAGGTCGGGCTGCACGATGGCGCAAGGGTCGACATTCGCGCCGAAGGCGACCGGATCGTCATCACGGCGGACCGCCCCCGCTACAGCCTCGACGAACTCATGAAAGGCGTCACGCCGGAGGCGATGCGCGAGGCATTCGACTGGGGTCCCGACGCCGGCCGCGAGATCGTCGAAGAATGACCGGGGACGAATGGGAGCCGGAAGCGGGCGATCTGGTCTGGACCGACTTCGATCCTCGGACGGGACGCGAGCAGGGCGGGCGCCGGCCGGCGCTGATCGTGTCTCCCCGTGCATTCTGGCAAGCGACGCGCTTTGCGATCCTGTGCCCGATCACCACCCGCGTCCGCCCGTTCCCCAGCAGCGCCGTCCTGCCGCCGGGTCCACCGATCGCCGGCGAAATCCTGACCAGCCATGTCCGCAGCATCGACACCCTGGCCCGGCCCCTGGTGTTTTCCGGCGCACGCGCACCGTCCGCCATCCTGGCGGAGGTGCGCGGAAAGCTCGCGGCACTGATCGGACTTTAGAAACCCGAGCCTCACTCCGGCTTGCGGCTCAGCCGCGGCTCACCGAACAGGTAGCCCTGGCCGAAGTCGAAGCCGGTGTCGAGCACCTCGACCAGCTGGTTCTCGGTCTCGATCTTCTCGACGATCAGGTCGATGCCCTCGGCGGCGCAGCGGCGGCGCAGATCCCCGATGCGCCCGGCGTTGGCCGGGTCGAGCACAAGGGCGCGGTCCAGCTTGACGCAGCGGAACTCGTGGCGCAGCAGCCGGTCCAGGTCGATGTCCAGATCCGTCACCTGATCCATCGAGAAGCGGAAGCCGAGCCGCGCCAGCTGCGACAGGATGCCCATGGTCACCGCACCACCGGCGCCGAGGTCGTGCTGGCTCAGCTCGAACACCAGCTTCGGAACCAGCGCCTGGTTCTGCGTCATCATGTGCAGGAACTGCCGCATGAAGTCGGCGTCGGCCAGCGTCGCGGCGGAGATGTTGGCGAAGAAGCCGATGGCATGCTGCCGCCGCTCGGTTTCGCGGATCAGCTGGACGCAGCGGACCAGCAGCAGATTGTCGATGGTGGCGATCAGCCCCTCGCGCTCGGCGATGTCGAGATAGCGGTCGGGCATGATCTGGGTGCCATCGGCGGCGCGCACCCGCGAGAACACCTCGTAGAAACGGTGCTTGCGCTGGGGCAGGCTGACGATGGGCTGGAGATAGATGTCGATGCGGTCGGCCTTCAGCGCCTCGTGCACCGCCTCCAGCACCGCCGCGTCGTCCATCGGCGCGGAGGAGGGGCGAACGGAGGGCGGCACCGGGCGGACGGCGGCTTCCGGAGGCGCCCCGGCGGCGGAGCGGCGCTCGACGCTGGGGGCCGGCGGACGCGGGGCGCGGCGCTCGGTCAGGCGGGCGACCAGCGACTGGAGAAGCCTCACCTCCTGCATCACCGCGTCATAGCGGGCACCGGCATCCGGCTGGATGCCCTGGACGGCGGTCTCGGCGGCAAGGCGCTGTTCCAGCAGGCGGGCCAGTTCCTCCACCCGACCGTTCAGGCGGGCGATGCGGCGGCCGGCGGCGCGCTCGCGTCCCAGCCGGGCCGCCGTCTCATGGGCCAGCGCCCCGGCAAGAACGACCATTCCGCCGGCCAGCCCCGCCACCAGCGGATCGGCCTCCGGCCGCAGCGCCCACAGCGAGGCCGCGGCCGTCCCGCCGGCGACCAGATAGGCGAGCGCATAGACGGCGTGCGTCAGCAGGGTCATCGCATGGGACGGAAAGCTGTTGTCGGGGCCGGTGGCCGGATGGGACGTTCCATGGCGAAGCTCGGCGGTCAGGACCTTCACGGATGCGGTGCCCTTTGCGGACGGCGTGGCGCGGACCGGGCGGGCCCACCCACTGTCGGGGCACCCGCTTGACGATCCGTTAATGCTACGCCGCCGCCCGGCCCGTCCTGCGCGGCCTCAGCGGTGATCGGCCCCCACCGCCTCGGCGACCGATCCATAGCCGTCGCGGCGCAGCAGCTCCGTCAGCTCGCGGCGGATGCGGTGGACCACCGCCGGCCCGGCATAGACCATCGCCGAATAGAGCTGCACCAGCGAGGCGCCGGCCCGGATCTTGGCATAGGCGTCCTCGCCGGTCGCGACGCCGCCGACGCCGACGATCGGCAGCTTGCCGCCGGTCAGCGCGTAGATCTCGCGCAGGACGGTGGTCGAGGGCTCGAACAGCGGAGCGCCCGACAGGCCGCCAGCCTCGCCGCGCAGCGCCGCCGGGATGCCGTCGGGCCGGGCGATGGTGGTGTTGGAGACGATCAGCCCGTCGATGCCGGACTCCAGCGCCACCGCGGCGATGTCGCCCTTGTCCTCGACCGTCAGGTCGGGGGCGATCTTCAGCAGAAGCGGAGGGTTGCGGGTCAAGCTGCAGGCCGCCCGAGCCTCCAGCACCCGTTCCAGCAGGGCGCGCAGCGGATCGCGGCCCTGGAGCGCGCGCAGGCCCGGCGTGTTGGGGGAGGAGACGTTGACGACCAGATAGTCGGCCAGCGGCGCCAGCCGGCGCACGCCGATCACGTAATCGTCGGCGGCGTCGGCCGTGTCCTTGTTCTTGCCCAGGTTGGCGCCGACGATGCCGGGCGCGCGTTTGCCGGACTCGAGGCGGCGCTCCAGCCGTTGGGCGAAGGCCTCCAGCCCCTCGTTGTTGAAGCCCATGCGGTTGATCACCGCCCGCTGCTCCACCAGCCGGAACAGGCGGGGGCGCGGGTTGCCGGGCTGGGGCCGCGGGGTGACGCTGCCCGGCTCGACGAAGCCGAAGCCGAGATTGAGCATGGCGTCGACCACCTCGGCATTCTTGTCGAAGCCGGCGGCCAGCCCGACCGGGTTGGCAAAGTCCAGCCCCCACACGCGGGTGCGCAGCGCCGGTTCGTCCCTGCCGCGCGCCGGCGGAACCAGCCCGGTCTTCAGCGCCTTGATGGTCAGGCCATGCGCGGTCTCAGGGTCGAAGCGGAACAGCAGCGGCCCGGCAAGCGGATAGAGGTCGATCACGGAACGAGGTCCTGAAGGGTGAAGGGGAAGCCGGCGGGGAAGACGTGGTGTCCGTCCGGCCCCAGCGGCAGCGGGTCGGCGCGCAGCACGGCGCCGACCGGCAGCGGCCCGTAGAGGTGCGGGAACAGCTGTCCGCCGCGCGACGGTTCCCAGCGCAAGGCGTCGCCCAGCCGGTCGGCGTCGACCGTCAGCAGGAGCAGCCCGTCCTGGCCGGCGCGGTGCCTGGCGGCGCTCTCCACCACCTGGCCGGCGGTCGAGAAATGGATGAACCCGTCCCGGGCATCCTGCGACGAGCCGGGATAGCTGCCCGCCGGGCGGGCGGCGTCCCACTCGTCCCTGCGGCACATATGGTGGATGATGCGGTCGGTCATGATGGCCGGACACTATCCCAATGCACGGCGACCGGCCAGACGCATCGAAGCCGCAGGGCCGCCGCGCCGGATGACCGCGGCGGGATGCTCCTCCCCGGCCGGGCGTCACCACAACGCAAGATCGACTCCCCGATTGCAACTGCGCACGCGTCGCGCGTTGCATTTTGCAAAGCCCTCGCGAAATTAAACGGCATTTTGCGGGTATTTTTGGTTTTTGCAGCCGCCGGACCAGCCGCATCGGCCTGCTTCCCCGTGCAAAGCCAACGTTTCCACTGGCCGGAGCCTGTCGCCGAAAAGTGGCACCGCTTTTGCTGTAACAGCTGCAAGACAACGGAGGACCCGCCATGAACGCGATTTCCATGAGCCTGATGAAGAAGACCAAGCCCTGCGACGTGGAGCTGGGCGCATCGGTCACCGCCATGGGCGCGCTGTGCGAGCCGGGCCAGACCGCGGTCCCGCTGAAGCCGAGCGCCACGATGCTGGCCGCCGGGGCACGGGCCGGCGGCGTGTCGGTCGAGGTCGCCTGGAAGATCTACCAGGCGATGATCCACCACGCCGACTGAGCCGGCCCGGCCCAACAGCCGCCAACCGGTCAGCGCCGTCCGCCCTCGCAGGGGCTGAAGCCCGAATCGAGCTTGGTCTCGATCCGCAGCAGATGGTCGGTCAGGCGCTGCTCCACATCCTTGAGCGTCGCGAAGGACACATAGGTCTTCGCGACCTCCAGCTTGTAGGCGGCCAGGCTCTCGCGCACCTGTGACTGCGCCTGTTCGGCGCGGGCACGCAGATCGTCCAGCCCGCTGTCGGCGTCCTTGCGCGCGCGGACGATCATCCAGAACAGCCCGCCCATCGCCGGCAATTCGACGGCGGTGATCCACCAGGCCAGATCGAGGCCTGCAGTCAAGGTGTCGTGCATCGGGGTCTCCCGTCGTTGAGGTAAGGCAGGGTCACAATTCCCAGTCGGCCGCCGCGACCGTCGGCATGCCGGCGCCGCGCCAGTCGGAGCGACGGTCGGGCAACCGGACGGAGCGGTCGAAACGGTGGGGCTCGGCACCGAGGCAGCCGGCCACCGCGTCCAGACCGTCGTCGGGCCCGCGATAGCGGCCGTCCGGGCGCCAGTCGCGCATTTCCCGGATCAGCGGCGTTTCCCACACCAGCCGGTGGGCCAGCAGGCGGCGGTCGGCCAGCAGGGCGTCGAACGCCTCCAGGATGCGTCGGGCCTTCGGCGTGTGGCTCGACTGCTCGACCACCGCGGCGGCCAGCCGGTCGTGGCGCAGCCGCTCGCGCAGCAGGCCGGGCAGGAAGCGGCCAATGCCGTTGATCTCGATGTGGATCGCCGGCAGATGGGCGTCGGCGATCAACCGGGCGACCTGCCGGCATTGCTGGTCGGCCTCGGTCTCCTCCGCCTTCGGATCGACCGCGAGATACAGCACCCGATGCAGGTAGAAGCGGCCATCCTCGCCGCCGAACACCGCGGCGACGACGCTGCCGTCGCCGGCCTTGCCGGTGCCCTCGCCGCCCGGCCGGGCGAAGGCCGGATCCCACCAGCAGGTGGCGGAGACCAGCCGCACCCCGCCGAGCGTCAGCACCGCCCGGCCGAGCGCCTCTCGATAGTCCAGCTCCGCGTCGTAGCGGCCGAGCCGGTCGACGTCGAGCACGCCGTCGGCGACGCTCACTGGCAGCAGCAGCATCTGGCTGGCGAATTTGTTGGGGCCGGTGGTCTTGCGGATGCGGGCGACATGCGCCTCGCCGAAGCGTTCCTTCCAGGCATAGATGCGGCGGCCGTCGGCCTCCTCGCGGTAGACCGGCAGGACCAGCCGGTCGAAGCCGTCGAGGAAGGGTTGTCCGCCGTCGCCGCCCTCCTCGGCATAGAGGCTGTCCTGCGCATGCGGCGTGCCGACATAGAGCTGGGCACCGCCCGGCACCAGCACATACTCCAACTCCGACAGACGCTCGCGCAGGACCGCGCGCTTGACCGCGGTGTCGGCGTTGCGCGGCACCTCGACATCGTCGCAGATCACCACGTCGGCGCGGCTGCCGGTGATGTTCCCGCCGATGCCGGCCGCCGCCATCGACGGATCGCGCAGCTCCATCGGCCGAACCACCGTGAACTGGCCGGCCGCCCACTGGTCGCGCTCGTTGGCCGGCGGCTTCAGGTGCCGGGCCTCGGGGTGGCGCTCCAGGATGCGCTTGACGTTGCGCACCATCTTCATCGCCAGCTTCATGTCGGCGGCCAGCACCAGCAGCCGGCGGTTGGGGTCGCGCAGCAGCAGCCAGGCGGCGAACAGCCCGACCAGGGTCGATTTGCCCGAGCCGCGGAAGGCCATCAGCAGCATCCGCCGATTCGGCCCGGCCATGCAGGCCTCCAGCCAGCGCGCCATGCGGTCATGGTGGGCGGGGGTCTTCAGCTCCACCATGGCGTTCCAGCCGCGGATGAAGGCGGGAAAGCCGGTATCCTCGCCCTCCGTCATGGATTCCGCCCCAGGATGTGCCAGCCGGCGCCGTTCGACATCACGGTCACCGCATGGCCCTGGCCGGCCAGCGCGATCGCCTCGCTGTCCGGGCCGCCGCCGCCGGCCTGGGTGACGGTGACGCGGTTGCCGCCGGTGTCGGACTTCTTGATGGTGACCGTCCGGCCGACCGCGTGGGGCGCCGACGGGGCCGGCAGCCGCACCTCGACCGCGCCGCTCCAGGCGCTGACCAGATAGAGCTGCCGGGTCAGGTCCGGCTCGAACAGGCCGGCGCCCTCGTGATAGCCGGCGTTGCCGGGCGGGTTGTTGCCGGCGACGATCCACCAGCCCGCCCCGTTCGACACCAGCGTCACGAAGTCATAGCGGTTGCCGAGCGCCAGCGTGCGCCCGTCCGGCCCCGGTCCGCCGGTCTCCGTCACCGTCAGCGGATTGGCGGACGCGTCGGTGCGCTTGACCGTCACCGCATGGCCGTTCGCGGCATCGGCCTTTGGCAACCGCAGTTCCACCGGCCCACCATAGGCGCTCGCCAGATAGACCGAGCTGGCGAGGTCGAGCGCCACCACCCCGCCGGTCAGCGGCTCGACGAATTCGGTGTCGTAGCGCAGCGCCTCCACCACCAGCTCGGTGACACGGCTGCGCTGGAGCCGGTTCTTCTCCGGATATCCGGCATTGACCGCGGTGTAGCGCCCGCCCGAGCGGTCGAGGATCGCCGGCCCGGCCGAGGCGGAGAACAGGTTGACCACCGCCGTCTCGACCGACCCGGCGTCGAGCTGCAGGTTCGGCACCCCGCCCAGCGATTCGGCGTAGAAATTCACGATCAGCGTCTTGTCGGTGACGGAGCCGACGCGGAAACAGGCCTCCGCCTCCGGCCACAGGTTGGCCTCGCAATCGAAGAAGGCGTTGTTGAAGCGCCCCTGCTCGACGAAGAAGCCGCAGCCGGTCATCGGCGCCGACAGCGAATAGACCCGCACGGCATGGAAGCGGTTGGCGTTCGGCGTGTCGCCGGCCCCCGTCCGCGTCAGCCACACCCCATGCCGGGACGGCCGCGCCACCAGCACCCGGGCGATGTTGTTCCAGTAGCAGGGCAGGTTCGGGTCGTCATAGCCGTCGAACAGCAGCCCGGTCTCCGGCTCCCACAGCGTCAGGTCGGCCAGCGCGTTCTGCACGCAGGGACCGTCGCGGCCGAACAGCCGCACCCCCGCCCGCCCCCGCTCCAGCCGCAGGGCCGACAGGGTGGCGTAGCCGTCCGGCAGGTGGACGAGGTCGAAGCCGTTGGAGGCGCCGCGGATCACCGACGCCTGCCCCACCCCGTACAGCGTCTGCCCGTACCCGAGCGTCAGCGTATTGACGATGCGGTAGGTGCCCGGCGGCACGAACACCGCGCGGGCCGAGGTCAGCGCGGCCTGGAGCGCCAGCGTGTCGTCGACCAGCCCGTCGCCCACCGCCCCGAAATCCTTCACCGACACGAGATCGGCCAGCTTGTCGCGCACCGGCCGCGCGGTGGCACCCGCCCCCGGCGGCACATAGGTCGCCAGCGCCTCCTCGTCCACCGGCGGGCGGACGGTGGGATTGCCGGCGCTGTCGAAGGCCAGCAGCTTGCCCTGGCGCAAGCCGCGCTCCGGCAGCAGGGCCGACGCCGGCAGGTCGCTGTCGGCATAGCGCAGCATCAGTTCCTGGTCGCCCGCCACCTGCTGGAGCGCGGCGGTCAGCCGGTCCAGCTCGCCGTTGAGGGCGGAGGCCGGCAGCGGCCCGCTCTCGCCGAAATCGCTGCTGCGCTCGATCGGCAAGCGGCGGCGCAGCAGCACGACGATGTTCTCGGCCGGGGCATCGGCGAAGGTGACGGCCCCGCCCGCGGTGGTTCCCGCACCGGAGACAGCATAGCCGGTGCCCTGCAGGGCCGCGCCCAGGAAGACCTGGAGGTCGCCGTCGGCGAAGATCGGGAACGGGTAGGTGAAGACCCGCTGCACACCGTCGGCGAGATACTGCACGCGCGGCGTGCCGCGCGGGATGAGAAGCGACGTGGACATCGGGAGGGGCTCCGAGGGAGGAGTCGTCAGAAGAACTTGCTGAGATAGTCGAGCCGCTGGCGGTCGGCGAGCTGCGACAGCTCCAGCAGGTTGCGGCGCTTCACCTCGTCCAGGCTCTGCTGGATGGCGGCGCGCTTCAGCTGGCTGGCGGCCTGGGCGTCCTTGCCTTCGGCGTCGCTGGCGTTGGTCAGGCCGAGCAGGATCGCCTCGCCCGACCCGTCCTGCCCGGTGACGCCGCGGGCGCCCAGGCTGGCGCGCGTCTTGCCGACCGCCTGGCGCAGCGCCGCCAGCCGGCGCTGTTCGGCGGCATCGGCGGCGGCGGTCAGCTGGGCGAGCTGGGTCTGGCTGTCGGTCTCCTGGGTGCGGACCGCCTCGGACTGGCTGGCGCGGAGCTGGGCCAGCGTCTGTTCCTGGCCGGAGCGGTAATCGTCCATCTCCCTGGCCCGCGCCGCCTGGGCCGCGGCGGCGGCGGCCTCGTCCTGCTGGCGCCGAAGCTCCTGGTCCTGTCGGCGCAGCTCGTCCTCGCGCGCCCAGGCGCGGGCCTCCGCTTCGGCCTCCAGCTGGGCCTGCTGCTGGCGGGCGGTGGCCGTCGCCTGGGCGTTGCGCTCGGCCGCCGCCGCTTCCTCGCGGTATTTCTGTTCCAGCGCCGCCTGGGCCGCGGCGGCGGCGGCGGCATCCTGCTGGCGCTTGTATTCCAGCTCGGCCGCGGCCTGTTGCGCGGCGGCCTGTTGCGCGGCGGAGCCGGACTGGCTGGTGCCGGTGCCGGCACTGGCGCTGCGCACGGTGCCGATCACCGAGTTCGCCAGTGGCAGCGCCGTGGTCACGAGGGGAGCTATTCCACCCATCAGTCGTTCACCTTCAATTCCATGGTTACGGAAAGCAGCGTGAAAGGCAGCGGCGCATCCTGTTCGATGCGCCACAGCGGGACATCGGTGTCGTACCGCCAGCCGAGCGCCCGCAGCCGGCGGTCTCCCGACACGCGCGGCGGCACCCCGCCGGCCGGTTGCGGCCCCAGCCGGTGGAGCGGCAGGTCCTGCAACCCGCGCCCCAGATCGACGCGCAGTGCCGCCGTCTCCTCCAGCCGGAAGGTGACGGCGACCAGCCGCATCAGATCGGCCCCGGCCGCCTGCCCCAGCAGATTGGGCGGCAGCGGTTCGATCCGGTGGCTGTAGGGCAGCCCGATCTCGACCCTGGCCGCCGGCGGGTCGAGCGTGACGCTACCGGCCTGGACGGTGGCGGGGGTGCGCACCACCCCGTCGGCGACGATGGCGACGCTCCGCCCCTCCAGATGGGCCAGGCCGCCCCAGACAGCGGCGGGCTCCGCCCGTTCGCCGGTGATCGCGGCGTCGAGGTTGAGGCCGTCGTCGAAGCGTTCGACGCTCCACACGCCGCGGCGGTCGATCAGCAGATAGACCTCGTCGCCGACCGCGGCGACCGAACGCACCGCCCCGTCGGTCTCCAGCCGGGTCCAGGCGGTGACGCTCTCCGCCCGGTAGGCGGTCAGCGCGCCGAGCGCGCCGTCCTCCATCGCCACGAACAGCAGGCGGCGGTTCTGGTCGTAATCCTGGTCGCGCGGGTTGACCACCAGATGGCGGGCCAGCAGCGCCAGGTCGTTGGCCTGATAGGCCGCCTCGGTGTCGGTGTAGAGGAACTCTCGGATTTCGCGCCGGTTGCGCGGCACGAACAGGGTGCCCCCCTCGACGTCGCGCGGCGGGATGGCACGGTCGAGCGGCGAGCCGATGCGGGTCTGGCGGTTGACCTGCATGCTCTGCGGCGTCAGCGGGTCGCCGGTCACCATATACTCGGCGCCCGAGGTGAAGACCTGCAGATGCCGGCCGGAGAAGACGGCGCGCACGGCGTTCACCTGATCGGACAGGATGCCGAACTCGATGGCCTCGTCGTCCAGCCCCTCGCCCAGGTCGAAGTTCCAGATCCGGGCGGATTTGGACAGCCACAGCCGGTTGGGCAGGTCGCGCGACCCGCCGATCACCAGCCGGTCCTGATGGAAGGCGGCCGACACCGGCCAGCCGCGCAGGGGTGAGAAGGCCTGCTCCTCCCAGACCGTCGTCGGCTGGGTGTCGGCCAGCGTCTCCTTCGCCGTGGCGTTGAGCTGGGTCGGCGAGACGACCCCGGTCACCAGCAACTGCTTGCCCTTGATGCGGATGCGGGTGCCGTCGTGGCGCGGGTCGAAGACCGGGGCCGACGCGGTGACGGTGACCGCCCCGGCGGTGCCCGACGGGGTGAGCGTCACCGCCGGATCGCCGAAGCGGTGGAAGGGCAGCCGGACCAGTTCGCCCTCGACCGCGAAGACCCATTCGGACAGGGTCCACGCCCCGTCCTCGCCGCGCGCCAGCTTGCGCGGCGGCAGGTCGGGATGGCAGACCAGCAGCGTGTCGGCGCTCTGCGTCCAGGTGATCTGCGCCAGCTGCGCCAGCGTCCAGGGCGCCGCGATGGAGGCAAGCCTGGCCCCGCCCTGGAACACGTCGATCCAGCCGCCGGTGAACAGCAGCAGATAGGTCTGCTCGGTGTTGCGCTCGAACGCCACCAGCCGCCCGTCGCCGCGGGCCGGCGCGGTGAAGGCGAGGCCGGAACGCCGCGTCACCCCGCCGGTCGGGTCGATGAACAGGTTGCGCAAGGCCAGCGCGCCGTTGTCGTAGGCCTTGAGGTCGCCGCGCCCGAGCAGGCGGCGCGACACCTCGCCAGCGGTGAAGTTGGTCTTGACCTGATGCAGCCGTCCCATCACGCCCTCCCCATCATGCCCGCGCATCGATCAGGGTGAAATCCTCGAAGCCGGGCTGGCTGTCCTGCTGGGCATCGATCTGGCGGGCGCGGCGGAACTCGGCCTCGGCCAGCTGGGCCAGCAGCTCCGCCCGCGTCGAGCTTTCGGTCAGCGGCAGGCAGAACTCGGCGGCGAGCCGGGCGATCAGCGCCTGGTCGAAGAAGGCGGGGAAATCCTCCTCCGCCGGGCGGCCGATGTAGGACAGGGTGACGGCGGCGGCATCGCACAACAGCGTCCGGCCGTTGATGCGATAGGACAGGCCGCGCCCCCGCCCGCCGCCGCCCGCCCCCAGCGCCCGCAGGAAATCGGCCGGCAGCTGGAAGGCGCAGGCATAGTCGGCGACCGGCGCTTCGGCCAGCCGCGGCAGCGTCGCCTGGACGCTGGCGAAGCTCCAGGCGTTGGCCGACAGCAGCGCGTCGCGCGCCGGCCCATAGAGGGCGGCGGCCACCTCCGCCTCGGCGGAGCCGTCGTCGAAGGAGGCGATGGCGGTGGCGCCGAGCTTGATCAGCGCACGGCCGCACAGGCCGATGGCGGTGAGGGCCATGGGCTGGTCTCCGGTTGGGGGAGGGAGGATAAGGATCAGTCGCTGTTGGTGCCGCCGAACGGCGTCAGGTTGGCGACGTCGACCGCACCGCCGCTGCTGGAGGCGACCACCAGCATGCCGGCCGCCGGGGTGACGGTGCCGGCGGCGCAATTGGCCAGCATCATGTCGCCGGCCCGCAGCAGGCCGGCCGCCCCGTTGAAATAGCCGGCGGTATCGACGTCGGTCGCCGCATCGGGGGTGGTGTAGTGCCAGAGCGTGAAGCCGTTGGCGTAGGCGAGCACGCTCAGATCCTTGGACGCATAGGCCATGGACGGAAGACTCCGGATTTTGTGTGGGGAATACGGCCGACATCCCCCTCTCCCCCCCGGGGAGAGGGTCGGGGTGAGGGGGATGCATGGGGAGGATTCAGTGAGAAGCTGCGGCGTCGCGCGTCGAGCAAAGGCACGACGCCGCGGCTCAGCTCTCCAGGCAGCGCAGCGTCACCACGCCCGAGCCGTCGATCAGCGCGGCGCCCTGGCTCATCATGTTGTTGACGAAATGCGCCGCGCGGTCGCCGTGCCAGGTGATGTCGGTCTTCACGTCGGCACCCGCCGCGTGGCCGATCGCCGTCTTGTGGTACCAATGGCACAGGCGGACGCCGCCGTTCAGCGTCAGGCCGGAATGGGGAACCCACAGCGTGCCGAGCCAGCGCTTGGCCTGGGTGCCGCGCCAGGGCAGCTCGTCCGGTCCGACATAGTCGGTGCTGGCGAACTCGTCGATCCCCAGCAGTTGGCTCCACTGCTTCCAGCCGACGACGGCATAGCGCTGGCCGTCGTCCGGCACGTCGGCCTCGCCCATCATCTCGAAGGCCTCCAGCACCTTGGCCTTGGTCAGGCCGTCGGTGGCGGCGCCGGCATGGTTGGTCGACTTGTCCAGCTCGGCGATCAGCAGTTCGTCGGTCTTGCGGCCCAGCGCATAGGCGCCGGCATTGGCGATGATCTGCCGCTCGTCAATGTTGGTCTTCAACTCGTCCAGCCGGTCGACCCAGTCGCCGGCATAGAAGTCGTACAGCGCGCACTCGACCGGCGTGTGGTCCAGGTTCATCACCGGGACGGCGCCGTGGCGCGATTTGGTGGAGGCCGCGCCCTTGCCCACCTTCTGGAAGACGGTGGAGGCACCCTGCACGTTGTTCTTGCCGCGCACCGTGTTGCGCAGCTTGGAGCCCATGCGCTGGTAGGCTTCATGGACCTCGCGCTCGAACTGCTTGACGAACGCCTGGGCGATCGTGGTCGACATGGGTGATTTTTCCTTTCGCGTTCCTGCGGATCCCGCGGGCGCAGGGGGAGACCATGCGGGAGGGGCTCGTTCCGCCATCCGGTTGTCGGAGTGCGCCGAGGGACGCACCGCCGGCCGCGGGCGGAACGCGAAAATGAAAAGGGCCGGCCGGGCCTTTCGGTTTTCCGGCCGGCCCTTTTCGGACCGAAGCGAGGGGGGAGCTCTGGTGCCGTCAGGCGTCAGGTCCGGATGGATGGAGCTGTCGCCTTGACAAGGCTGGTTGTAGGATTTTTAGCCGCTTCGAGGAAGGACTATTTTCACAAAACCGTCTCAGTGCCGGACCGGACCGGCGACCCAATGGCTGACGATGGTCTCCGCCTGGGCCGGCGGGATTTCAGGATGGTGATAGCGATAGACGGTGACTGCGGCCTCCAGCGCATAGCGTTCCGGCTGGCCGCAGCGGCACAGGCCGGAATAGCAGCGCTGCACCGCATCGCGGCAGGCGATGACGTCGGCGGGAGGCGGGTCGACCTCGAAGAAACGGGGGTCGGTCATGGACGCTCCTCCTCATCCAGGGGCACGCCGTAGATTTCCAGCCGGTGCCCGACGATCTTGTAGCCGAGTTCGCGGGCGATGCGTTCCTTCATCGCCTCCAGCTCGGGGCTGGCGAACTCGATGATCCGCCCGGTGCGGGTGTCGATCAGGTGATGGTGGTGATCGGCCGTCGCCTCCTCGTACCGCGCGCGGCCGTCGCCGAGATCGACGCGCTCGATCACCTGCGCGTCCTCCAGCAACCGCATGGTGCGGTAGACGGTGGCGATCGAGATGCGCGGGTCGATCCGGACCGCCCGGCGATGCACCTCCTCGACGTCGGGATGGTCGTCGGCCTCCGACAACACCTGGGAGATGACACGGCGCTGCCCGGTCATCTTCAGCCCCTTCTCCATACACAACGCTTCCAGACGCGACGTCATAACCCAACCCTGGTCATTGCTTGCCGAGACCCCCATCATACTGAAAACCGTTCGCAATCCCAGAGCGGTTTCGCAGGCGACCCGATGTCGCTGTTCCGCCGGTGCCGTCCGCGGCCCGGCCAACATGGAGGAACGCCCCTCATGACCCGCCTCATGACCCGCGCATGGACCGCCCCGGCCCTGCTGTGCGCCGGACTGGCCCTGCTGGCCGCTCCGGCACTCGCCCAGCAATCCGCTCCCGCCTCTGCCCCCGCTCCCGCCCCTGCCGCCCAGGCCGCCGTCGCCGATGCGCAGGGCAAGCCGCTGGGCACCGTCACCTTCACCAAATTCCCGCACGGCATCCTGGTGCATGGCCAGCTCGAAGGTCTGGCGCCGGGCTGGCATGGCATCCACATCCATGAGAACGGCGCCTGCACGCCCGATTTCAAGGCTGCCGGCGGCCATTTCGCCGCCCAGGGCGCCAAGCACGGGCTCGAAGCCGAGCACATGCATTACGGCGAGCTTCCCAACATCTGGGCCAACGAGTCCGGCAAGGCCGGGTTCGAGGCGATCACCCACATGGTGACGCTGACCGACGGCGCCGACGGCCTGTTCAAGCAGGGCGGCACCTCGATCGTCGTCCATGCCCAGCCCGACGATTATCTCAGCCAGCCGGCCGGCAACTCAGGCGACCGCATCGCCTGCGGCGTCATCAAGAAGCCGTAAGGCTCGAAGGCGCACCGGGGCGCGACGCTATGCCGCGGCGCCCCCGCGGCGGCCCGCGCTCCTTCCCCACCCCCCTCCTCCAAGCCGTTCCACCCTGCGCACGCCTGCCGCGCGCCGAGTTTTCTTGCCAAATCAAGCCGCCGGCCCTATGTGTCCAGAGTCGGACGGCGCCCGGCGCCGCGCAGGACTTGCGCGTGCCATCTCGCCCGCCGCCCGACGGCTCCGCGCCAACCCGCCGCGGAGCGCGCAAGCCCGGCCGCTCCCTCCTGGCGCGGCCCCCATTCTGGTGACCAGGACCATCGCTTCCATGACCGAATTCTCCGGCCTCGGCCTGATCGAGCCTCTTCTGCGCGCCGTCGCGGAGGAGGGATACTCCACGGCCACGCCGATCCAGGCCGGCGCCATCCCGCTTCTGCTGGCCGGCCGCGACGTGCTCGGCCTCGCCCAGACCGGCACCGGCAAGACCGCCGCCTTCACGCTGCCGATCCTGCAGCGGCTGTTCCAGAACAAGAAGCGCGTGGCCGCCAAGTCGCCGCGCGTCCTGATCCTGACCCCGACGCGCGAACTGGCGCTGCAGATCGGCGACAGCTTCACCACCTACGGCCGCCATCTGCCGCTGCGCCGCACCGTCATCCATGGCGGCGTCGGCCAGAGCCCGCAGGTCTCCGCCATCGCCCGCGGCGTGGAGGTGCTGATCGCCACCCCCGGCCGCCTGCTCGACCTGATGGCGCAGAACCACGTCAACCTCGGCGCGATCGAGGTGTTCGTCCTCGACGAGGCCGACCGCATGCTCGACATGGGCTTCATCCGCGACGTGCGGAAGGTGGTCGCGGTGCTGCCGAAGGACCGGCAGACGCTGCTGTTCTCCGCCACCATGCCCGACGCGGTGGTCGAGTTGGCACACAGCATCCTGACCGATGCCGAGCGGATCGAAGTGACGCCGCAATCGACCACGGTCGAACGCATCAACCAGCGCGTCCTGTTCGTGGAGCGCGGCGACAAGCGCCGCCTGCTCGCCGACCTGCTGGAGGATTCGGCGATGGCCCGCACCATCGTCTTCGCCCGTACCAAGCACGGTGCCGACCGCATCGCCGACCATCTGAAGAAGGCCGGCATCGCCGCCGACGCCATCCATGGCGACAAGTCGCAGTCGGCCCGCGTCCGCGCGCTGGAGAGCTTCCGCGCCGGCGAGCTGCGGGCGCTGGTGGCGACCGACATCGCGGCGCGCGGCATCGACATCGACGGCATCAGCCACGTCATCAACTTCGACCTGCCGAACGAGCCGGAAAGCTACGTCCACCGCATCGGCCGCACCGCCCGTGCCGGCACCGACGGCAGCGCGGTGTCCTTCTGCGACCATGAAGAGGTCGGCTACCTGAAGGACATCGAGAAGACGATCCGCCAGCCGATCCCGGCCGACACCGAGCATCCCTATCACGCGGTCGACGTGGCGCAGATCCACGCGTCGAGCAAGCCGCCGCCCCGCCCGAAGGCGCCGGGCAGCAACCGCAACCAGAACAACCGCAACCAGCAGCCCCGGCAGGGCCAGCAGGCCAAGCCGGCGGGCGCCCAGGGTGCCGCTGCCAAGCCTGCGGCGCAGGCCGCCAAGGCGCCGCAGAAGGCCGGCAAGCCGAACGGCGGTCGCCCCGATGGCGCGCGCGCCGATGCCGCGCGCAACGACCAGAACCGCCACGACCGCCGCCCGGCTCCGCACGCCGTCTCGCATGGCAATGGCGGCGGCAAGCCGGCGCCGCGCGCGGCCGGCACCCCCGGCGGCAACACGCCGATGCGCCGCAAGCCCAGCGCCGCCTGACGCCCGGTAATCGACAAGAAAAAGGCCCCGTCTCTACCGAGACGGGGCCTTTTTCTTGTCCGGGACGCTTGGTGATGTCAGCCCTGCGCTTCCGCGGCGAGCGCAGCCTGCACCGCCGGACGGGCGGCGACCCGCTCGACGAAGACGACGAGGTTCGGCCAGGGCGTCAGGTCGAAGCCGATGCGCGGCAGCCAGCTCAGCACCGTGAAGGCATAGGCGTCGGCGACGGTGAAGCCGTCGCCGGTCAGATAGGCCTTTCCCTCCAACTCATGGTCGAGCAGCGCCAGCTTGGCGCCCAGCACCTTGGCGGCGAAGCCCTTGTAGGTCTCGGACACCACGTCCTTCAGCATCGGGAACAGTGGGACAACGCCCTTGTGCAGTTCCGAACCGATGAAGTTCAGCAGTTCCTGGACACGGTAGCGCTCCAGGCTGCCGGCCGGCGGGATCAGGCCGCTGTCCGGCGCCTGGTCGGCGATGTACTGGACGATCACCGCCCCTTCGGTCAGGATCCCGCCGCCGTCGAGCGCCAGGGCCGGCACCTGCCCCTTCGGGTTCACCGCGCGGAAGTCGCTGCCGTCCTCAAGCGTCTTGGCAGCGAGGTCGACCTTGACCAGCTCGAAGGGCAGCCCGGCCTCGCGCAGGACGATGTGCGGCGACAGCGAGCAGGCGCCCGGCTTGTAATAGAGCTTCATGTGTCCGGATCCCGTTCGGGTGTTTCGTGGTTGGTGATGTAACGGCTACCTCAATGGCGCCGCCGCTGCCACCCTTCCGGAAATGCGGGCCGTCGGGTCCGCCGTCAGACCGGCTGGGCCGCCAGCTTCCTGGCGCGGCGGTCGACCAGCCACCAGGCGCCGCGGGAGGCCAGCGTGCACAGGCGGGTGTGCGGCTTCAACCCGCAGGCCTTGAACACCATGGCGACGGCACGGTCGACATGCTTGCGGCGGTAGCGGCCATAGGCGCGGCGCATGTAGGCGGCGTTGTAGAACTTGTGCTCATAGGCAGCGTCGGCCGGGGCGTTGGCGGCGTAATACGCGTAGGCCAGCTCGTCGTCCTCGGACTCGCCGATGCGCGACAGGGCGACCTTCAGCCGCTGGACCCGGTTCAGCCCTTCACGCTCCAGGTACTTCTTGGCGTAGATGTAGAAGATCTTGTAGTGGCGCAGCTCGTCGGCGGCGATGTTACGGCAGATCTCCTTCAGCACCGGCTCGTCGGTCGAATCGCCGATGGCGGCATAGTAGGAGCTGGTGCCGGTCTCCACCATGCAGCGGGCGATCATCTCGCCGGTGCGCGAGCCGCGGACCGAGGCGTCGAGCTCGATCGGCACCCGGTAGCCGGCACGGAACCGTTCGACCGCCCCGCGGAAATCGAAGGCCGGATCGATCAGCTCGGCCCAGCGGCCCAGCGCCTCGCCATGCTGCACCTCCTCCTCCGCCCAGACATGGGCGACCTCCTGGAACTCGGGATCGTCCTTGAAGACGTTGCAGAGATAGGCGGTGTAGTCGTGGGCGTTGAACTCGACCAGCGCCGCCGCCTTGATCAGTGGGACCAGGTCGGGATCGACCTGGTTGGCATCGAAAAGATCCCAGGGAAGCTCGTCGATCCGCCAGTGAGCACGCGCCATGATCCGCTGTATCCGCCTCGTTCGGGGCCGCACCGGTGGCGGCCGTGGTCAATGTCCCGGGGGGGCCGGCCTTCGAATGTAGTCGCTCTTTGGAGGGATGCAACCGACTCGCAACGCGAACGGGCGGCCTGGATACCCAAGCCGCCCGTTCGACTGAAGGACTCTACGCCGTTTGCCCGGGACTTCCCCGGCCCAGCTCCGCTCAGTGGGCGGACGACTGGCTCAACGCCTCCAGCTTGGCGCGCGCGACGGCCAGCTTGGACTCAGCGGTGGCCCGCTCGGCATCCGACTTGCTGTCGTCCAGATCCTCGGACAGATCCTTGATCTGCTGCTCGACCGCGCCGCGGTTCAGATCGGCCAGCGCCACCGCTTCCTCGGCCAGCACGGTGCAGCGGGCCTCGGTGACCTCGGCGAAGCCGCCGGCGACGAACACGCGGTCGACGATGCGGTCGCCCTCATAGACGTCGATGACACCCGGACGCACGGTCGAGATCATCGGCGAATGACCGGCGAGCACGCCGAAATCGCCTTCCGAACCCGGCACCACGACCATGTCCACGGGCTGCGACTTCAGCAGCTTTTCCGGCGAGACCAGCTCGAATTCGACTTTATCGGCCATGGGTTTCCTGGTGCCTCTTCATAGGAACCCCCTCCCCCGTTACGGGAGGGAGGGGGTATGCTGATGTCGATTCCCGTCCGGCCGCGCCCCTTTCGGGATCGGGCCGGGCCGGGATGCCGCAATCCCGGATGGGATCAGGCGGCGGCCAGCTTCTTGGCCTTGGCGATCGCCTCGTCGATGGTGCCAACCATGTAGAAGGCGGCCTCCGGCAGGTGATCGTAGTCGCCGTTCACGATGCCCTTGAAGCCCTTGATGGTGTCTTCCAGGCTGACCAGCACGCCCGGCGTGCCGGTGAACACCTCGGCGACATGGAACGGCTGCGACAGGAAGCGCTGGATCTTGCGGGCGCGGGCGACGACCAGCTTGTCCTCTTCCGACAGCTCGTCCATGCCCAGGATGGCGATGATGTCCTGCAGCGACTTGTAGGTCTGCAGAACCTTCTGGACCGAACGGGCGACCGCGTAGTGCTCCTCACCGACGACGCGCGGGTCGAGGATGCGGCTGGTCGAGTCGAGCGGGTCCACGGCCGGGAAGATGGCCATTTCGGCGATCGAGCGCGACAGCACCGTGGTGGCGTCCAGGTGGGCGAAGGAGGCGGCCGGGGCCGGGTCGGTCAGATCGTCGGCGGGCACGTAGATGGCCTGCACCGAGGTGATCGAACCCTTCTTCGTCGAGGTGATGCGCTCCTGCAGGGCGCCCATGTCGGTGCCCAGCGTCGGCTGGTAGCCCACCGCCGACGGGATGCGGCCCAGCAGCGCCGACACTTCCGAACCGGCCTGGGTGAAGCGGAAGATGTTGTCGACGAAGAACAGCACGTCCTGGCCTTCCTCGTCGCGGAAATATTCCGCAAGCGTCAGGCCGCTCAGCGCGACGCGGGCGCGGGCGCCCGGCGGCTCGTTCATCTGGCCGTACACCAGGGCCACCTTGGAGCCCGGGCCGTCGAGCTTGATGACGCCCGACTCGATCATCTCGTGATAGAGGTCGTTGCCCTCGCGGGTGCGCTCGCCGACGCCGGCGAACACCGACACGCCGCCATGCGCCTTGGCGACGTTGTTGATCAGCTCCATGATCGTCACGGTCTTGCCGACGCCGGCGCCGCCAAACAGGCCGATCTTGCCGCCCTTGGCGTAGGGGGCCAGCAGGTCGATGACCTTGATGCCGGTGATCAGCACTTCGGCGTCGGTCGACTGGTCGACGAAGTCCGGGGCCGAGCGGTGGATCGGCAGCGAGTGGGCGGCGTTGACCGGGCCACGCTCGTCGATCGGCTCGCCGATGACGTTGATGATTCGGCCCAGCGTCTCCGGCCCGACCGGCATCGTGATCGGCGCGCCGGTGTCCGAGACCTCCGCACCACGCACCAGACCGTCGGTGCTGTCCATGGCGATGGTGCGGACCGTGCTCTCGCCCAGGTGCTGCGCCACTTCCAGAACGAGGGTCTTGCCGTCGTTCTGGGTGTGCAGCGCGTTCAGGATCGACGGCAGCTCGCCGTCGAACTGCACGTCCACGACGGCGCCCGTGACCTGCGTGATCTTGCCGACAGAATTGGTGGTGGCCATGGAGTAAAGCTCCCTAGGAACTCGGTAAGTGTCGGTATGCCGTCGCCGGCGCAAATGGGCTTGGCCCTACAGGTCGGATGCGGCGTTACAGGGCCTCGGCACCGGAGATGATCTCGATCAGCTCCTTGGTGATGTAGGCCTGGCGCGTCCGGTTGTAGGTGATCGTCAGCTTGTTGATCATGTCGCCGGCGTTGCGCGTCGCATTGTCCATCGCGGTCATCCGGGCGCCCTGTTCGGACGCGGCGCTCTCCAGGAGGGCGCGGTAGATCTGGATCGACAGGTTGCGCGGCAGCAGTTCGGCGAGGATCTGCTCCTCGTCCGGCTCGAACTCGTAGATCGCCTTGGCTTCGTCCGATGCGGCGGCCTGCGCCGACGCCGGAGGCGCGAAGGGAATGAGCTGCTGAACCGTCACGATCTGCGAGATCGCCGACTTGAACTTGTTGAAGACGACCGAGCAGACGTCGAACTCACCGGCGTCGAACATCGCCAGCACCTTCGACGCCACCATGTCGGCATCGGCGAAGCCGAGACGGCGGCGGCCGACATCCTCGTAGCTCTCGACGATCAGCGAGGAGAAATCGCGCTTCAGCTGGTCGCGGCCCTTGCGGCCCACGGTCAGCAGCTTCACGGTCTTGCCCTCGCCCTGCAGGCGGGCGATCTGACGCTTGGCCTCGCGGACGATGGAGCCGTTGAAGGCGCCGCACAGGCCGCGGTCGGAGCTGATGACGACCAGCAGATGCACCTTGTCGGCGCCCGTCCCGGTCATCAGCTTCGGCCCGTTGCCGCTGTCCTGCACGTTGGCGGCCAGCGACGACAGCATGCGGCCCATACGCTCCGCGTAGGGACCGCTGGCTTCCGCCTGCTCCTGGGCGCGGCGCAGCTTGGAAGCCGCGACCATCTTCATGGCCGAGGTGATCTTGCGCGTCGACTGGACGCTCGCGATCCGGTTCTTTAGGTCCTTGAGGTTAGGCATGCCGGCCCTTCAATTCCGCTCGAGGTCGTTCCGTGCCCGTCGTCCGACGGTGGGGGGCGGTTTCCCGCCCCCGCGCGGTCGGTCAGGCGAAGACCTTGGCGAAGCCGTCGAGGAACGCCTTCAGCTTCTCTTCGGTCGCCGGGGTGATCTGCTTGTCGGTGCGGATCGCCGCCAGGATATCGGCGCCCTTGGCGCGGATTTCCGACAGGAACTTGGCCTCGAAGCGGTTCACGTCCTCGACGCGGATGGCGTCCAGGTAGCCCTTCACGCCGGCGAAGATCGACACGACCTGCTCTTCGACCGGCAGCGGCTGGAACTGGCCCTGCTTCAGCAGCTCGGTCAGGCGGGCGCCGCGGGCCAGCAGGCGCTGGGTCGAGGCGTCGAGGTCCGAGGCGAACTGGGCGAAGGCGGCCATCTCGCGGTACTGCGCGAGTTCCATCTTGATGGTGCCGGCGACCTGCTTCATCGCCTTGATCTGGGCGGCGGAGCCGACGCGGCTCACCGACAGGCCGACGTTGATGGCGGGGCGGATGCCCTTGTAGAACAGGCCGGTTTCCAGGAAGATCTGACCGTCGGTGATCGAGATCACGTTGGTCGGGATGTAGGCGGACACGTCGCCGGCCTGGGTCTCGATGACCGGCAGGGCGGTCAGCGAGCCGTTGCCGTGGGCATCGCCCATCTTGGCGGCGCGCTCGAGCAGGCGGCTATGGAGGTAGAACACGTCGCCAGGATAGGCTTCGCGGCCCGGCGGACGGCGGAGCAGCAGCGACATCTGGCGGTAGGCGACGGCCTGCTTGGACAGATCGTCATAGACGATCAGGGCGTGCATGCCGTTGTCACGGAAATACTCGCCCATCGTGCAGCCGGTGTACGGCGCCAGGAACTGCAGCGGAGCCGGCTCCGACGCGGTGGCGGCGACGACGATGGAGTATTCCATGGCGCCGGCGTCTTCCAGGGTCTTGACGATCTGGGCGACGGTCGAACGCTTCTGGCCGACGGCGACGTAGATGCAGTAGAGCTTCTTGCTCTCGTCGTCGCCCTGGTTGATCGGCTTCTGGTTCAGGAAGGTGTCGATGACGACGGCGGTCTTGCCGGTCTGGCGATCGCCGATGATCAGCTCGCGCTGGCCGCGCCCGATCGGAACGAGGCTGTCGACGGCCTTGAGGCCGGTCTGCATCGGCTCGTGCACCGACTTGCGCGGGATGATGCCGGGGGCCTTGACCTCGACGCGCTTGCGCTCGACGTTGACCAGCGGACCCTTGCCGTCGATCGGGTTGCCCAGGCCGTCGACCACGCGACCCAGCAGGCCGCGGCCGACGGGGACGTCCACGATGGTGCCGGTGCGCTTGACGACGTCGCCTTCCTTGATGCCGCGGTCGTCGCCGAAGATCACGATGCCGACATTGTCGGTCTCGAGGTTCAGCGCCATGCCCTGCAGGCCACCGGGGAACTCGACCATCTCGCCGGCGCGGACGTTGTCCAGGCCGTGCACGCGGGCGACGCCGTCACCCACCGACAGGACCTGACCAACCTCGGCGACATCCGCCTCGGTCCCGAAATTCGCGATCTGCTGCTTGAGGATCGCAGAGATTTCTGCGGCGCGGATATCCATCAGACTGATCCCCCTGAGGCCTTCATGGCGAGTTGCAATTTGTTCAGCTTCGTTCGCACCGAGGTATCGACCATGCGCGAGCCGAACTTAACGATCATGCCGCCGATCAGCTCGGGATCGACGGAGGTGTTCACCAGCACCTTGGAACCGATGGACGCCTTGAGCGCGTCGATCACGGCGGCGCGCTGGGCGTCGCTCAGCGGCTGGGCCGAGGTGACGTGGGCGGTGACCTCGCCGCGGCGGCGCGCCAGCTCGGCCAGGAAGCCCTCGATCATGCCGTCGATCGAGAACAGGCGGCGGTTGGCCGCCACCAGCCCGATGAAGCGCTTGGTCAGGTCCGACAGGCCGGCGCTGTCAAGGACGGCGGCCATGGCCTTGCCCTGGTCGGCGCGGCTGATGACGGGGCTGCGGACGAGGCGACGGAGGTCAGCGCTCTCGGCCAGGATCTGCTTCAGCGTGGTCAGGTCGCTCGCGACCGTGTCCAACGCCTGGTTTTCGTCCGCAAGCTCGAACAGCGCGGTGGAGTAACGCGCGGCGAGTTCGGATACGCCTGTTCCTTCGGATGCCACCTGATCCCTCGAATTGAGTTCGGTAGACGGTGAATTCGGCGGCCTTATAGGGTGTCAACCCGAGGCACAAACACCCCGGCCGCGAAAGCGAGCGGTCCAATATCACAGGAATCGCGCCTACGCAACGGTGTCTGGACAATTTGACTGCGGCGTTTTGAGCAACTGCGGAATCATTGGTCGCAATTGTGCCCGCCAAGGACTCGAGTCGCGTTCGACTGGTCATACCGGCTGTGACTTCGAAGTGGCACCGACTCCGGCTTAATTCAAGGTTAACCAATCTGATCCAGGGTCGGACCACATCGCGCGGGCGGATGCTCCGCCCCCCCCTTCCGGCCGCTTCGCCGCCGCCGCGTCCCGTTTCCCAGAGCCGGTTCCTCGGTTCGTCCCACCCGCATCCGGTCAACGAGACCAAGGGCATCCCCCATGACGATCCTGCCGACGACCGACACCGCCGCCACAGCCGACGCCGGCGCCGATACCGGCACTCACCCGGCCGGACGCTCCCCCGATCGGGCCGCCGAACGGCCGTCGAACGTCGTCCAGTTCTGCCGCGCCCGCTTCACGCCGGAGGATCTGGACGCCTTCGCCGCGGTCGCCGAGCCGAAGCTGGGCAACGGCCATTGGGTCGGCGTGCTGCGCGAGTCGGGACGCCACCATGACCGGTTGCTGGTGCTGCTGCCCGAGGTCGACCACCCCGTCTTCCGCTTCGAACGCGATGCGAAGGGGCGCTACAGCCTCTCCTTCCATGACCGGTCCGGCTGGTACGGAATCGGCGGCGGTGACAGTGCAGCCGAATGCCTGTCGATCTGGCGCCCGCGCCGGCCGAAGGGACCGTGATCTCCGGCCGGGCTGCAACAAGGCTCGTAATTTTCGCCATGTAAAAAATGTCGCGCCGCAGCATGCCGCGCCGGTTCCATGGACGAAGACCGCCCTCCCGGCAGTCACGCCCGCCCGCCCCGGCGACAAGCCCGGCGGCACGTTCAGCGATACACCCCGACCGCCAGCATGTAGGGCTTGCCGTTCAGGACCAGGCGGCGGGCGTGCATCGTCTTGCGCGCGACCTGCCCGGTCAGCGGATCGATCCACTGATAGGTGACGTCGGTCCGGCCATCGAGGGCCACGCCGTCCAGCGCATCGAGGATGAAGGGCTTGCCGTCGACGTCGCGCAGATCCTTCAGGTTCGATCCGTTCAGCGTCGCGGTCCAGCCATGGGCGATCATCACGCCCTTGTCGTCCAGCAGCATCGGATAGAGGTCGCGGTCCATGAAAGCGCTATCATGGCCGGCAAAGGCTTCGGGCGCCGCATCCGCACCGATCCGCTCCAGCAGTTGCTGGGCGCGGTCGATCATCCTCAGCGCCTCCGCATCGGTGCCGCGGGTGCTGGCCGGGGCGCCGGCGGCGAAGGCGATGACCGCCAGCAGCAGCAGGACCGGCAGCACGGTCAGCAGGGTTTGACGCTGAACGCGCAGACGGAGCTTCGAGATCAAGCCGGCCATGAGCTGGACCCTGTCGCGGGAAATGTTTCGATCCGGAACCATTCCAACCGTGGTAATACCGTGTTTCGTCGCGCGCAATGGACCAAACGTCACAGGTGCCATGCCCGGCCGCCGCCGCGGCCGGGGCGGGTCAATTCGCCGCAGCCTCTTCCGCCGGCATCGTCGACGCCTGCCCATCACCTTAAGCTCATCGCCTACAGAAAGCTGTAGGGGTCGACATCGATCTGGACCCGGATCGCCGGCGGGATCTCCACCCGGGCCAGCCACTCCGCGATCAGCGGCTGCACCTGGGTGCTGCGCGGCGCCTTCAGCAGCAGGCGGCGGCGGTGGCGGCCACGCAGCAGGGACAGCGGCGCCGGGGCCGGGCCCAGCACATGGACCGTCTCGCTGCGCGGGGCGGCGCGGCCCAGCGCCATTGCCACCCGCTCCACCAGCGTCGGATCCTCGCCCGACACGATCAGCGCCGCCAGCCGGCCGAAGGGCGGCATGCCGGCCTCCAGCCGCATCTCCGCCTCCAGCTGGTAGAAGCCGTCGCGGTCGCCGGCTGCCAGTGCCTGCATCACCGGATGCTCGGGCATGAAGGTCTGCAGCATGACCCGGCCCGGCCGCTCGCCGCGCCCGGCGCGTCCGGCCACCTGATGCAGCAGCTGGTAGGTGCGCTCCGCCGCCCGCAGATCGCCGCCGTTCAGGCCGAGGTCGGCGTCGACCACCCCCACCAGGGTCAGCATCGGGAAATGGTGGCCCTTCGCCATCACCTGGGTGCCGATGATGATGTCCAGCTCGTGCCGGCCGATGCTCTCCACCATCTCCTGGATGGCGCGCGGGCCGTGCAGGGTGTCGGACGCCATGATGGCGGCGCGGGCCTCGGGGAACAGTTCCGCCACCTCCTCGGCGATGCGCTCCACCCCGGGGCCACAGGCGGCCATGGTGCCCTCCTCGCCACACTCCGGGCAGGCGTGGGGCAGCGGCTGCTGCAGGCCGCAATGGTGGCATTGCAGCTTGCGGGCGAGCCGATGCTCGACCAGCCATGCCGTGCAGTTCGGGCATTGCATGCGGTGGCCGCAGGCGCGGCAGAGCGTCAGCGGGGCATAGCCGCGGCGGTTCAGGAACAGCATCGCCTGCTCGCCCCCCGCCAGCGTGTCGGTCAGCGCCTTGCGCAGGCTGGGCGCCAGCCAATGGCGGGCCGGCGGACGGTCGCGCCGCAGGTCGACCAGCTCGACCTCCGGCAGCACGGCGCCACCATGGCGGGCCGGCAGGGCGATGCGGGCGTAGCGGTGGCTGTCGGCGTTGACCTTGGTTTCCAGCGACGGGGTGGCGGAAACCAGCGCGATGGGCAGCCCGCCGAGATGCGCCCGCGCCACCGCCATGTCGCGGGCATGGTAGATCGCCCCCTCCTCCTGCTTGTAGGCGGAATCATGTTCCTCATCGACGATGATGACGCCGAGATCCGGGTAGGGCAGGAACAGGGCGGAGCGGGCGCCGACCACCACCGGCACCTCCCCCTTCGCCACCGCGCGCCAGGTATCGCGGCGCTGCGCCCCGGTCAGCTCCGAATGCCATTCGGCCGGCGGCGCGCCGAAGCGGCGGGCGAAGCGGTCGAGCCACTGCGCCGACAGGGCGATCTCCGGCAACAGCACCAGCGCCTGCTTGCCCTGCTCCAGCGCCGCCGAGATCGCCTCGTAATAGACCTCGGTCTTGCCCGACCCGGTGACGCCGTCGAGCAGCACGGTCGAATAGCGGCCGGAGATCACCCGCTCCCGCAGGTCGTCGGCCGCCGCCCGCTGGTCTGGCGACAGGCTGGGACCGGGGCGGTGCCAGTCCGGCCGGCCGAGCCGGGTCGGCTGCAGCATGACGGGATCCAGCAGCCCGGCCTCCGCCAGCCCGCGCACGACGGTGATGCCGCAGCCGGCCTCCTCCGCCAGCTCCGCCGGGGTGCGGGGCGGGCCGCCGGCCAGCGTGTCGTCGAGCAAGGCCAGGACGCGCCGGCGCGGATCGGTCATCTTGAAGCCGGGCGGCGCTTCGGCATCGGCCTTGCGCAGATAGGCCAGCATCGGCTTGGGCGGCTCCAACGCCGCCGGCACGCTGACCGCCATGCGCAGCACGAATCCCGGCGGCGTCATGGTATAGGCGGCGACCCAGTCGACGAAGCGGCGGCCGGCACCGGTCATCGGCGGGGCGTCGAATTTGCGGAGCACCGCCTTCAGCCGGCCGGACTCCACCGTCCCGGCCCCCGGCCCCCAGACGACGCCGATCACCCGGCGGGGCCCGAGCGGCACCTCGACATAATCGCCGGGACCGAGATCCATGCCGTCGGGAATGCGGTAGTCGTAGGCTTCGCGCAGCGGCAGGGGCAGCAGGACGGCGACGCGCCGGTCCGGCGCCGCCGGCTTGGGTTTGGCTGCCGCCGGCTTGGGTTTGGCCCCGGATCGGACGGATTCCGGCATGGAATCGCCTTCGGGCCGCTCCGAACCGGGCATGTCCCCAAGAAGATCCCCCTGGACGCCCGGGGCGGAACTGGCGGAAGTCTCACGCATCGGCTAGAGTGGCCTCATGTCCCGGGCACCGGGCGGGACGGCGCGTCGGTCAGCTTTCCGGCGCGGCCGGTTCCGGTCAACATCAGCAAGCATGGACCCTTCGTCATGAAGTTCTTCGTCGACACCGCCGACATCGCCGAGATCCGCGATCTGGCCGACAGCGGCCTGCTGGACGGTGTTACCACCAACCCCTCCCTGATCGCCAAGTCCGGCCGTCAGTTCCTCGACCTCGTGGCCGAGATCTGCGATGTCGTCAACGGCCCGGTCAGCGCCGAGGTCGCGTCCACCGATTTCGAGACCATGCTCGCCGAAGCCCACAAGATCGCCAAGATCTCCCATCGCGTCGCGGTGAAGGTGCCGCTGACCCCGGCCGGTCTCAAGGTCTGCAAGATCATCTCGTCCGAAGGGACGATGGTCAACGTCACCCTGTGCTTCTCCCCTGCCCAGGCGATCCTGGCGGCCAAGGCCGGCGCCAGCTTCGTGTCGCCCTTCGTCGGCCGGCTGGACGACATCGGCCAGGACGGCATGGGCATCATCAAGGACATCTGCGAGATCTATAGCAACTACGACGCTTTCAAGACCGAAGTGCTGGTGGCGTCGATCCGCAACCCGATGCACATCGTCAAGGCCGCCCGCCTGGGCGCCCATGTGGTGACCGCGCCGGCGTCGGTGCTGAAGCAGCTGTTCAACCACCCGCTGACCGACAAGGGCCTCTCCCAGTTCGTCGAGGACTGGAAGAAGACCGGTCAGTCGATCCTGTAAGGCGGGCCGGAGCGATCATGGCCGACATGGGCCGCGAACCGGGCCCCCCCTCCCGCCGGACGCCGGCGCTCTCATCCGAGGATGTGCGCGCCTATCTGCGGAGCAACCCGGATTTCCTGGCCCAGAACGCCGATCTGGTCCACCACCTGACCCCGCCGTCGGTCGACCGCGGGCGCGGGGTGGTGGACCTCCAGGCCTTCATGGTGGAGCGGCTGCGCGCCGAGGTCCGGACACTCAAGGACCAGCAGCGCGAGTTGATCGGCACCAGCCGCGCCAACCTGAACAGCCAGAACCGCATCCATGCCGCGGTCCTCTTCCTGCTCGATGCCCAGAGCTTCGAGCAGTTGATCCAGACCATCACCACCGACCTGGCGGTGCTTCTCGACCTCGACGTCGCCTGTCTGGTCATCGAATCGAACGGCTCCGACAGTCCCCACGTCCACCGGTCCGGCGTGCGGGTGGTAGAGCCGGGGGCGATCTCCGACCGGCTGGGCCGGGCCGACGTGGTGCTGAACACCGACATCCAGGGCGATCCCGAGATCTACGGCCCCGGCGCCGGGCTGGTGCGGTCGGAGGCGCTGATCCGCATCCAGGTGTCCAGCGAGACCCCCGACGGCCTGCTCGCCTTCGGCAGCCGCGAGCCCGACACCTTCCACCGCGGCCAGGGCACCGAGCTGGTGGGCTTCCTTGCCCGCGTCATCGAGCGGGTGATCCGCGGCTGGCTGGAGCTGCCGGCGTGACCGAACATGTTTTGGGCTTTTCCGCCAAGCCCGACGTCCAGGACGTGCTGGCCCACTGGCGGCGCTGGATGGAGAGCGAGAAGGCGGTTTCCCGCCACACCCTGTCGGCCTACACCGCCGACGTGGGCGAGTTCCTGCGCTTCCTCACCGAATTCCGCGGCGGTTCCCCGCCCTCGCTGAACGATCTGGGCGACCTGAAGGCGGCGGATTTCCGCGCCTGGATGTCCAGGCAAGCGATGGACGGTCTGATCGGCGCCAGCCGGGCGCGCAAGCTGGCGGCGGTGCGCAACCTGTTCCGCTGGCTCGACCGCAGCGGCCGCCTGCACAACCCGGCGGTCGCCACGCTGGCGACCCCCAAGGTCAAGCGCCCGGCCCCGCGCCCGTTGACCGAGATCGACGCCGACCGCCTGCTGGAGGAGGCCGAGCGCGACCGCGAGGATCCCTGGGTCGGCAAGCGCGACCGGGCGCTGTTCACCCTGCTCTACGGCTGCGGCCTGCGCATCTCCGAGGCGCTGGGGCTGGCGCGCAAGGATGCGCCGCTCGGCGACACGCTGCGCGTCACCGGCAAGGGCCGCAAGGACCGCATGATCCCGGTCCTGCCGGCGGTGACCGAGGCGGTGCGGGGCTATCTCGACGCCTGCCCCTTCACGCTGGCACCGGACGACCCGCTGTTCGTCGGCACCCGCGGCGGCCGGCTGAACGCCAGCATCGCCCAGCACCAGATGCAGAAGCTGCGCGCCCTGATGGGCATGCCGGACAGCGCCACCCCGCACGCCCTGCGGCATAGTTTCGCAACCCATCTTCTGGCCGATGGCGGCGACCTGCGCGCCATCCAGGATCTGCTGGGTCACGCCTCCCTCTCCACCACCCAACGTTACACGGATGTGGAGAACGAGCAGCTGATGACCGTGTACCGCAACGCCCATCCCCGGGCGCGCAAGGGCTGACCCCACAATGGAAAAGGCTCCCCCGCCGAGCGGCGGAGGAGCCTTTTCCTTAAAAAACCCTCGGTCCGATCAGATGTGCAGCGGACGCCCGTCCACCGCCAGGGCAGCTTCCTTGACCGCTTCCGACAGGGTCGGGTGGGCATGGCAGGTGCGGGCGATGTCCTCGGCCGACGCGCTGAACTCCATGGCCAGCACCAGCTCGCCGATCATCTCCGACACGTTCGGGCCGATCATGTGGACGCCCAGCACCTGATCGGTGGCGGCATCCGACAGGATCTTCACGAAGCCGTCGGTCGTGGCGCTGGCGCGTGCGCGGCCGTTCGCCGTGAACGGGAACTTGCCGGCCTTGTAGGCAACGCCCGCGGCCTTCAGCTGCTCTTCGGTCTTGCCGACGGCGGCGACTTCCGGCCAGGTGTAGACGACGCCGGGAACCAGGTCGTGGTTGACATGGCTCTTCTGGCCGGCCAACTGCTCGGCGAGCGCGACGCCCTCCTCCTCGGCCTTGTGGGCCAGCATCGGGCCGACCACCACGTCGCCGATGGCGTAGATGCCGGGGACGCTGCTCTGGAAATGGCCGTCGATCTTGACGCGGCCGCGATCCAGCTCGACGCCGACCGCTTCCAGCCCCAGCCCTTCGGTGTAGGGGCGGCGGCCGATGGCGACCAGCACGGTGTCGGCCTCGATGGTCTGGGCCGCGCCGCCGGCGGCGGGCTCGACCATCAGGGTCACGCCGGTCTCGGTCACGGTCGCGCCGGTCACCTTGGTGCTCAGCTTGAAGTCCATGCCCTGCTTGGCGAAGATGCGCTGGGCCTGTTTCGACAGCTCGCCGTCCATCGTCGGCAGCACGCGGTCGAGGAACTCGACCACCGTCACCTTGGCGCCCAGGCGGCCCCAGACGGAGCCCAGCTCCAGCCCGATCACGCCGCCGCCGATGACCACCAGATGCTTCGGCACCTCGGCCAGGTCCAGCGCGCCGGTGGAGGACACCACGCGCTTCTCGTCGATGGCGATGCCCGGCAGCGGGGTGACTTCCGACCCGGTGGCGATGACGATGGCCTTCGACGCGGTGACGGTGCCGACGCCTTCGACCTCGACCGTGTTGGCGGCGGTGATCTTGCCGGCGCCCTTCAGCCAGGTGACCTTGTTCTTCTTGAACAGGAATTCGATGCCGCCGACATTGTCCTTAACGACCTTGTCCTTGTGGGACAGCATGCCCGGCAGGTCGAGTTCGACGCCGCCGACCTTGATGCCGAACTTGGCCAGGCCGTGGGCCGCCTCCTCGAACTTCTCCGACGCCGCCAGCAGAGCCTTGGACGGGATGCAGCCGACGTTCAGGCAGGTGCCGCCGAGGGTCCCGCGCTTTTCGACGCAGGCGACCTTGAAACCGAGCTGCGCCGCACGGATCGCGCAGACATACCCGCCGGGACCGCCGCCCACCACGACGACGTCAAAAGTGCTTTCAGCCATGAGAGGCTTTCCTTTCGCCATTCTTGCTCGTTGCCAAAAGCCGTCCCATCCAGCGGGGAGGGCCAGCGGAAAGTGCCGCGGGGCGAGTTATGCCCGCGCTCACGCCCTGTGGCAACGGGACACTTCGTCTCTGGGGCTAGGGCTGCGGATCCGGCAGGTTCTCCCGCCCCATTCGCCGCACCGGAACGCAGGATACCCCTTTTGCGCAAGCCCCCTCCCCTTTCGGATCCGGAAACCTTTACTGCCCCGCTTGCGTTCCAGGTGGCATCACATCGCCACCGAAAGGGAGACCACCATGACCACCGTCAAGAAGTTCGCCATGCTCGCCATCCTCGGCTCGCTGCTGGGCACCACGCTGGCCGCCTGCAACACCGTCGAAGGCGCCGGCCAGGACGTTCAGGCCGGCGGCCGCGCCATCGAACGCGGCGCCGACAACGTCCAGAAGAAGATGTAAGGCCAGCGTCGGAAAGTTCCGAGGAAGCGCCGGGACAGGGCGTAACATCGTCGACATCACCCGTCCTCGGAAACGTTCGGGCCTACGCAATGCAATGCCGCTGATTCCAATCCGGAATCGGCGGCATTTCCATTTGCACCCGACAGTTCGGGTGCCCAAAGCCGCTTCCGGACTGAGCTTATTATAAAATCGCACACTTCCGTAAGTATTTTTCAAAAAACTTCAAGTTAGAAAACCTTCATACCAATTGACTCCTGCATAATTATCAAAATACTTTTGGTTCGTGGGATTAATTCATATGAATTCAGTTCCACCATCAAAGGACGATGAATTCTTATTTCAAAGATAAAATCCTTTCTCTTGAACCACTCTATCCATCGTAAAGGACCATACTGCCATGACTGAAGGCACCGCCACTGCGCAACCCAATATCCTGATGATCGTCGTCGACCAGTACCGGTATCCACGCTTCTCCTATGGTCCCGATGGCGGGATGGCTGAGCCGCTGAAACAGATCCTGGGGTTCCGGGGCCCTGCGGATGTCGGCGACAACGACTACGCCCGGTATTTCCCCGGCCTGACCCGCCTGCGCAGGAATGCAGTGGCCCTGCACAACCATACCATCGCGTCCAGCGCCTGCACCCCCAGTCGGGCGGTGATGTTCACCGGCCAGTACGGCACCCGGACCGGCGTGACCCAGACCGACGGCATGTTCAAGGACGGCAACGCGCCGCACTTCCCGTGGCTCCGGGCCGACGGCTATCCCACCCTGGGCCATTGGATGCGGGCGATCGGCTACTCCTCCCATTATTTCGGCAAATGGCATGTCAGCGATCCGCCCGGCCATTCGCTGGACCGCTTCGGCTTCGCCGATTGGGAACTGTCCTATCCCGAACCCCATGGGGCGGCCATCAACAATCTGGGCATCTACCGCGACCCTGGGTTCGCCGACAACGCGTGCCTGTTCCTGCGCCGTCGCGGGCTGGCGCAGCCTTACAATTACGGGACTTCGGCGGACGAGGCGCGTATCGGCGACGGTACCCAGGCGACCGATGCGGCCAAGCGTCCCTGGTTCGCGGTGATGTCCTTCACCAACCCCCACGACATCGCCACCTATCCGACGGTGATCTCCCAGGCATTGCCCCCGACTGCCGCACAGGATTCGTCCCGAAAGAGCCAGCCGGTGTTCGGTCCGCTCGATGTCCCCGACCAGGGGCAGGCATCGCACATGCCGGTCGAAGGCACCATGACGATACCGCTCAATCCGCAGGGGTTCCCCCAGGACTGTGCCGGCACCATCCCCACCTGGAACGAGGATCTGTCGACCAAGCCGTCCTGCCAGTTCGACGCGGCCTACAAGATCGGGCTCGCCCTGTCCGCCAAGGCGAGCCACGGCGCCGTCAGCGCCGGCGGCGGCAACGACAAGGAGGCCGATACCGGAATCGGGGAGGACGAATGGGCGGCCGCGGTGGCCTTGGCCCTCAAATTCTCCATCCCGTTCCAGCTTTCCGAAGACCCGGAGGGCTACAGCATCCGGTTCCTGCAATTCTATGCCTGGCTGCATTCGCAGGTCGACCCCCAGATCGACCGCGTACTCCAGACTCTGGAGGACACCGGTCAGGCCGAGAATACCATCGTGCTTTTCGTGGCCGACCACGGCGAGTTGGGCGCCGCCCATAACATGATGCTGGAAAAGTGGCATGTCGCCTATCAGGAGGCGGTGCATGTGCCGATGGTCGTGCGGTTTCCGCAGTCGATGCGCAAGGATGGCACGCTGAGGCATGTGGATGCCGTGACCAGCCACGCCGACCTCGTGCCGACCGTTCTGGGGCTGACCGGTGTCGGGCGGGACGTCCTGGTCGAGGCGGAAGCCGGACTGTCCGAACGGCACAGCATGGCGCCGCTGCCCGGCGTCGATTTGACCCCGGTGCTGAAGGCACCCGGCACGGCGGTCACCTACCCCGATGGAACGGAACGCGAAGGGGTGCTGTTCATCACGGACGACGAGGTGACCCAAACCGCGGCAGGCGGCGAACGCGATTATCATGAGGCGTACGAGGTCTATTGCCGCACGGTGGAGGCCGTCCGCAACGGCGCCTTCAGCATCAAGGGGGTGCCGGATTTGGCCCCTGGCCCGGTGCGTCAGCCCAACCACATCCGGTGCGTACGCACCAAGGACGCCAAGCTGGTCCGCTATTTCGACCCGTCGAACGAAAGCCGGCAGGAATGGGAGATGTATGATCTCGCCAGGGATCCGAACGAAGCGATCAATCTGGTGCAGGTGACGGGACAGACTCCGATCGCGCGCGAGGATCTGGAAAACCTGCCCCCATGGTTCGACTGTGCGACGGTCCAGGCCGACGCCGACCATCTCGCCGCTCTGCTGGCGGAGTTGGAAACGCGCGACTTGGCGATCCCGGAAGCGCAGGTAGTGGCAGCGTAAGCCCGGACGCACGAACGCCCCGGCTCTTTCGAACCGGGGCGTTTGGTGTGTTTGGTTGCGGGGGCACGCAATCTCCGCTGTCGAACCCGTCCGCTTCCCGAGGTTGACTTTCCGACGCTGGCGGCATGAGGTGGACGTCTACCGTCCCATCCTGAGCGCCGATGCAGCCGGTTCCCTTCCTTCCAGCCACTCCCTAATATGGGGTTAGATTGCTTGGGAGGAGATGATGTCAGATAGACCGGTCGAGTATGGGTTGACCAGGATGGTTCTAGGATCAGAAGCTTTCTTAAAAATTACTGAAGATCAGTTCGATAAACTATTGGTATTTCGCGACATCATCATAAACTCTATATACATAGAAGAGAAATTTGATCTCCTGATAGAGAATGCAAAAGAGTTAGAAATAGAAATTATCAACATTGCCGCATCAAGCTACCTTTTCCATGGAAAAGAGCATAAAGACTTTCATATAGAAGGAAATACGCTGAATCGCAGAATGGCGAACCTTCTTACATCATGCCGACTATATATCGACCACATCGACCATCATCTCTCTGATCTTCACAAGATAACTCGACTTGATATTGATTCTGTTGGCAAATTTAAGTCTGGACAGTACGATCAGCACTTTGGATACCGCTTCATGGAGGCATTACGAAACCACGTCCAGCACCGTGGGTTGCCGATCAACTACACCACATACCATGACGAAAAGAAAAAAGTGGACAACGAAACCAAATTTTTTGTTTCTCTGTCCCTCTACATGAACACAGACGATATTGTTAGCAACAAAAAGGTGAAGAAATCCATTAGAGAAGAAGTGGAAGAATACGGCAAGAAGATAGATATTATGCCTCTTGCAAGAGAGTACGTTGACTGTATATGGAAGATACACGATCACGTCCGAAGCACACTAAGCAGTGCAGAGACAGAAGCAAAATCTGCAATAAGATCCCATATGGATTCGTTCCGTCTAGCATTCCCAGACGAGCCATCTCTTATCGGATTGGCTTCTGTTTCAAAATATGCCGATGGAACATTTAAAGAGTCTGTAAATCTGTTTGAAGATTTCCTTGAGTACAACACACATTTTCGGAACAAGCATAAATTCCGGAAAAGAATGGCTGATACAATAGTATCCAACATGAGAATTTGGAAATGAATATGGCGCTGGCCGCATTTCATGAAAATCCGGAATAGTGTTATATTCAACCTTTGATTGCCTTTTCTCGCTCATCGCGTTAGCGACCATTGAGGGAATTCGTCACCGTTACAGAAACACCGATTAACGACCCATCCTCGCCCCCATGGATGATGAAGGGCGGTAGCCGCGGCTAGCCCCCATGGTGTCGTCCTTCGTCGGGTTCCGGCTCTTGTCCTCACGATCCCGCTTCAGGCGGTCGGCCTCCTCGATCACCTTCTTCACCGCGTCGGCAGCCTTGCCGGATGCGAAGGCGGACACGTCGGCCCCCGCCTTCAATCCCGTCTCGTAGACGGCAGCCGAAGCGGGAACCTTGGCGGCAAGGCTCTGAGCCTTCGGGTGCGAGCGGCCAAACTGCTCCCGCGTCTTGGCGTAGCGGTGAAGGTCTGCGGGTTCCTCGCCGCTGTGGCGATGGCGCTCCAGCGACTCGCAGAACTCCTTCCACTCCTGCGGATCGAGGCCGTCAGCGATGGGCGTGGCTTCGCCTCCGTCGTCGGCGCCGCCGGCTTCCTCCAGCCCGTTCTGGGCTTTGATGATGCTGTCCATGGAACGCCCGCCAGAGCCGCCGCCGCCCCCAGCGGTCGGGTTCTTCCCGACGCTCGTCGCGGGTGCGCCGCCGCTCTTGGCGCCCTTCTCTGGGGTGGCTGCCGAACGCTGGGCGACCGGCTGGGCGGGCGGCTTGGCCGTCGTCGCCTTCAGTTGGGTTGAGAGCGCGTGGAGGCGGGTGCCTCCCCCTCTCTGAACAAAGTCGGCCGCATCCTTCCTAATGTTGACTCGATCTCGGACAGACGCATTTCGAACCCGTTCAAGGTATCGCTTATCCGCTCCAAGATTTCGGCGATCTGATCCAGAGGATTCGGCCCGCCGTCCTTCTCGTCCTCGGTCAGCATCTCTATGATCTGCTGGGTTCCCTTCTTCGCCCTTTCGGCTTCGATGCCCACCAGCCTCACCAGATCGTCGCCCTTGGCCGTCCTCGGCGAAACGGGCTTGGCCTTCTGCTCTGCCATTCTTGGTCTCCTGTTCAACGCTGTTGCCTCCCCCCTTAAAGCCGGCGCAGCCGGCTTTAAGGGGGGACTTCGCGGCTTCATTCATGGCCGTCTGGACGTGATCGACAGTCGGCAGCCGAAGACCGGCGATGCCGTCGCGAACGTCCTTGGCCTTGATGCCGAGGGTTCGGGCGAGGCCGTGGACGGTGCCCGACGCATCGACGAGGACCGGCTTGCCATGGCGCCCTGTAGCGATGGCGAAGCCCGCCGCGGCGAGGCTGGCCTCGCGTGCCTTGGGGGAATCGCCGGCGGCCCATGCCGCCGCGGCGGTGCGGGGATCGACACCCGTCCGCTCCATGATCGCCCGCTGTTTCGGGGTGATGCGGTCGGCCCGAAGCTCCTTGGTCTCCCCCGCAACACGGACGGCGGCCGCCACATCATGGCGCCCTTCCTTGGTGAGAGCAGCCACGACGGCAGCGTTGTGCTTGCCCCGCTGAACCTCGTGGCCGAACTCCACCTCAGCCAGCCTGCACACCTTCTCCCGCCGCGCGTAATCGTGGCTGAGGCTGACGACGGAACCGTCATCACGGGTGAGGGAATACAGGCGGTGCTCGTGGTCGAGGCTGTTCTTGGTGTGGGTGACGGAGGCGTAGGGCTGACCCTGTAGGCCGAACTCCTGCTCGTAAAGCTCCCAGAGGCGTTGCCATTGGGCGTCCGTCATGGGGGCATCGCCCGGGTTCATGAAGACGTGATGGATGGGACGATCGGTGCGACCGTGGGCGGCTCCCGCCACAAGCTCGCGCACCTGGTCGCGGAGGTCGTCGCCGGCGAGGCCGCGAGGATCGTTGAGGCGAACGGTCTCGTTCTGCTCGACGTTGGTCAGGTGGCGGGTGATCCCCTTCCCACCGCTCCCGCGGCTGGCTCCCGACATCATGGCGCAGGCTTCTTCGCCGCCTTCTTGGCGGTCCGCTTCAGGGACTCCGCGACGTCGACCAAGGTCGGCTGGATCGCCCGCAGGTCGGCCAACGCGGCTTCCGCTTCCGCGTGAAGGTGCGCGTCACCGTCTTCGCGGCTCCGCTTGGCGAACTGGATCAGGGCACCTGCAACGGTTCCCAACTTCCCAACCAGACGGGACACCTCGGCGAGATCCTCGGCGGGAACATGGACGGGTCGGCGACGGCGGGAACGCTGAACGTCTTCGGGGCGGGCGGCGGAAGTCATGTCCACGGCGAGGGAGCGGAGCCAGCCGGCGGCGGACACCTTCGCAGACTTATGTAGCACCCGCCACCGCCTGATCCTGCCGCGTCGCCGCCCTGCCAGCTACCCTGTCGCCCTGAAGCCGCACAGAAGGGGCATGGAGTATGGGCGAGCCGCACGTTGTCAGCGCCTTGCGGGAGAAGCGGGGCGAGATCTCCGGGGCAATCCTTGAGCTTGAGAAGCGGATGTCTCAGCACCGGGCCGACCTGGTGCACCTGGACGCCACCTTGCGCCTGTTCGCCCCGGAACTGGAGCCGGAGAGCATCGCGCCGAAGAAGCCGCCGGCGAGGCGCTCCCACTACTTCGCCAGCGGCGAGCTGGCGCGCCGCTGCCTGGAGGCGCTGCGCATGGCAGAGGGACGTGTCGTTGCCGCTGAGGAGATCGCCGTCGCCGCGCTGCGCGACAAAGGGCTCGATCCGGAAGACCGCAAGACCCGCTCCGACTTCATCCAGCGCGTCCTCAACACCCTGACCGCCCTGAAAGGCAAGGGCACGGTGGAGAAGATCGGCAATGGCCTGGGCGCCCGCTGGCGCCTTCCGGCCGAACCCGCCGATCACGCCGCGTGAGCGCGCTGCCAGTAGCCGCAGAAATCGACCGACGGGCCGGTCTTCGTCACCAGCCCGACCACGACGCGGAACTGCTCGCCGTTGCTGGTCCGGCGATGATCCTCTCGGAACGCGGCCTCATTGGCGTAGCGGTGCAGGTAGAGGCCCGAGATGTGATGATGGTGCCCGATCTCCCCGCGGCGGATGCGCGAGAAGAAAGATTCCGCCCCGTTGGTGCAGGCGCCGTCCTGGCTGTAGGCGTCCTGGTGGTTGATGCGGTGCATCGGGTAGCGGGCGTGCAGGTCGTTCCAGGCGCTGGACTCGTCCGCATGCACTTCGGTGCCCTTGGCGACGCGCGAGCGGATGAAGCTGCCGGCGGCGTCCTCGGACGGGAACACGCCGGTCAGGGTGCGGCCGTCGCGCTCGCGGATGGTGACGACACACCGGCGCTTGCCGGTCTGGTTGATGGCCAGCCGGCGGTCCTTGCGCTCCGCCTTGCGGTTCTCCGGGCGGACGTGGCCGCCGAAGTAGGCCCCATCGATCTCCGCCGCCTTGCCCGCGCCGCCGATGACGACACCGCGGCTCTCGGCCGCCATCGCTTCGCGGATCTTGTGGCCCAGCACGAACGCCGTCTTGTACTGGACGCCCAGGTCGCGCGACAGCGGCAGCGCGCCCTTGCCCTTCACCTCGTTGACGAAGATCACCACGGCGGCGAGGTACATCCGGAGCGCCAGCTTGTGGAAGGCGAACAGCGTGCCCGAGGTGAGGGAGAAGTCTTTGCGGCACCGCTTGCAGCGCCAGCGAGGCGCACCGCTCGGCCGGCGGCAGTCGTACACCGCATCACAATCGCACGCCGGGCACACGGGACGCCCGTTCGTCTCCGGCCAGCGGATCGCCGCGAACACCGTCTCGGCTTCCGTGTCCGACAGGCGCAGCACGGTCGCCAGCGACAGCGTGCGCGCCGCGGCGCTGAGAAGGAAGTGCTGGCTTTTGGTGCGACGGGGCATGGCGATCTCCGACACGGTGATTGCCCGAGTCTACCCGGCCACGACTCCGTTGTGAATCATCAAGTTCATGATTTGTGCTCACCCGCCGGTCATAGTGGCGGATGCTACATAAGTCCGCACCTTCGCCGCCTTCGCCTCGGCGACGACGGCGGTCGCGAGCTCGTCGGACAGCCGCACCGTCACGGCGGCCGCCAGCTTGCGCTTCTCGCTTCCGCTCCGCTCCATGGCTTCAGCCCTTGGGGTAGAGAGCGGCCAACTTGGGCGCCGTCTCCTCGAAGAAGGCGGTGGCGGCCGCCGCCTCGGCGGCTCGCTCGGGGGTGCCGGCCACGCCGGAAACGCGGCGATCGCCCGCGATGACCGTCCACCGCCACCCGTCCTCGATCGCCTCGATGCTGCTCTCAACGGTCATGTGCTTGTCTCCTCTGAGGGGGTCCACGGGGGAGCTTCGCTCCCCCTGGCCGGGCTGGGGATTGGAGCGGCGACCGAAGGTCGGCGCGGAAATCACCATGCCTGGCTTTCCCAGTTAGCCACAGAATAGCTGAATGATTAGCAAGACTCAGCTTCTCGTTTGCTTGTCGTGACAAAGTGATTATCCAGACATAAAAACGAGATTACAAGAATAGGCAGCGGGTCTCAGGTTGAGGCAGATTGAGCCCCGTCGACGCCTCGGGGAAAGCAGGGAGGGGCCTCATCCTTGAGCCAAGCCCCGAGCGAAACTGTTGCCTTCAAAGAAGGCGGAAGGCTCCCTCGCACTTAGCTCATCCCGTCGCGTCGCCCCTCGCTGTGACCGTCTCGGAAGGGTTGGGCGGGTTCCGTCAAGCCTCGCGAAGCGACCCGAAGGGCTTGGACTTGACGGGTTCCGACCAAGCCTTCAGGTCACAGATAGCGAGGGGTGATGCGACGGGATGAGCGTCGGAAGACAGGAAGTGGGGGGGTGGTCAGGTAGCCGGCGACTCGATTCCGACGCTGTAAGGCCGGTTTCCAGGAATGTTGACACGGTCGCCGGTTCGGCGGCCCCTCCCCAGACCCCTCCCCGTCGCTGTCGCGCCGTGGTGCCCGCATGTCAGCGCTGAGTGCAGCACCCCGCCCCTCCGCAGACCTACGGGGCGGCCCTTCGGGCTGGGCACCAGGAGCAAGCTCCGCATCGGGCATCCCAGGAGGTCTTTTGATTGTAGCTCCCGCCGCCGCTTCGGTCCCCCAGAGGGGGACGCTCGCGGTCGGCTCCTGCCGTCGGCGCTGATGCCGGAAGCTGCCGTGTGTGGAAGTCCAGAGACTCCGAACGCGGTCTCCCGGCGGGTATACCTGATGTCGGAAAAATGGCCCACGTTGACAAAGCCATATGACGGAAGGTCGCCGCCGAAATCCTGTCAACAAACTAGAGGGTATTCAGAATGTTGGTCACAGTCCGCCGTGGAATGCCTGTGATCGCCGCGATCATGGCGTTAGTGGGACGCTGCCCAGATGCGCGGATCGATGCCTCAGCGTCCAAGATGGCGGCAACTTTGGTGTCTCGGGTACGCTGGCGTAGAACCGGCTTCGGCGTTCCCGTGTAATCCTCTTCCATAAAGCGACACACCGACTTGGCCGTAGCGTCAACTTCCTTGGACGGTAATGGGACTGAGAACATTCCGTTGAAATCGTGGGCTATGCCGTAGACTTCAGCCCAGTCGCCCGTCCAATTCTGATAGGACCAATGCCGAACATGATCGAAGAGATCGACATTTCTGGAATAACCATGCGGCGATGGTTTGATGTTACTGTTTGCAGCCTTCGTGTAGAATCCGCGTGGTAGAAGCCAATCATCGAATTCATGGAGGTCAACCGGCCGTGCATCTGGATAGAAGATGGTACTCCATTCCTGATGCCATGGATTCTTCATTAGAGTGTTGGTGAAATTCACGTCTCCATTGAGGTGATAGGTAAGAGCCATTTGAACCGCGGCAAGCAATGCCAATGGTTTCCGCCGAGCGTTCTCTCCGATGATGACCGGCGAAGCAAGCTCCCAAATCACATGATGACGCTGACTGTCACGGGTAATAGGGGTCCATCGCGGCTTCGGCATTGATCCAGGGAGCATGTCCCAGTTCTCGTGATCGCAGTCCACAGCAAGGAAGCGAACGACATTGCTCTCGGGGTCGTTCATGGAAATGTACGGTCGCTCCACCGCATACGATGAATACTCGATCCATGAGGATGCTCGTGAACCCTTCAGGGTCTCCGCTACGCGTTGCTTTTTCGGAAGGATCTTTCTCGCTGACAACATTTCTGGCGCCTCCTATGTGGGAGGTCCGGCCTGCTGTCATTTTGGTCTTGGCCACCGCGATAGGCTGCGCTATCTCTCTGGTCATGACTTGCCGCCCTAACAGCAGGTCCGAACCCTAAGGTTCCAGTCGGCGTCCGCTTGCCACGGGCGCCGACTTTCTTTTAGCGGTAGCGCACAACCGCGTTGTGGCCAAGGCATTGTTCCAAAAACAAAAAATGTTGACCGGAGCTCCCGGTCGGTTCGGCCTATGCTACTCTGTTGACAGCACGACTTGGAGGGACCGTTCATGCCACCGAAGCCGTCCGCCATGAAGCCGATCCGGGCGGCCGTGTACGTAAGGTACTCGTCGGACGAACAGCGACCGGAGTCGGTTACGGATCAGCTCGAATCCTGCCGCCGCCTTTGCGAAGCCAAGGGGTGGACGATGGTCGGGACCTACGCGGACGCCGCCATGTCGGGCGCGTCTGACAACCGCCCCGAGTTCAGGCGCCTGCGCGAGGACGCCGAGGCGGGCCTGTTCGACATGGTGGTCACGGAGTCCCTCGATCGCCTCAGCCGGCGGCTGGCAGATGTGACCGGCTTCCACGACCGCCTCACGTTCCTGCGGATCGGGCTACACACCGTAGACCGCGGCGAGATATCACCATTGCTGGCCGGCGTGCTGGGCGCCATCGCCCAAAGCTACCTTGACGACTTGCGGCATAAAACCCGCCGCGGCCTCCGCGGCAAGACGCTGGCGGGCCTTTCGGCGGGCGGCGTGACCTACGGCTACGACGTCGCCACCACGGATGACGGCGAACCCGGTGCCCGCA